>CAZMSZ010000159.1:0-15659 GCA_964569055.1 uncultured Planctomycetota bacterium
AGTCGGCGTGGCCGGGCGTGTCGATGATGTTGAGCCGGTGGCCCTTCCACTCCACGGCGCACGCCTTGGAGAAGATCGTGATCCCGCGCTCCCGCTCGATGTCGTGCTGGTCCATGACGCAGGTCGAGACCGCCTCGTTCTCGCGGAACACGTGCGCGTCGCGCAGGAGCCCGTCGAGCAGCGAGGTCTTGCCGTGGTCGACGTGGGCGATGATCGCGACGTTGCGGATGCGGTCGGGGGTCGGGCTCATAGGTGCAGCAGGATAGATTCCGCTCGACCGCGGCGGAAGCGGCGCGGCACGCAAAAGCGTTGCCGTGTCGTCCATGCCACCTGGCCGACCCGGGGGGAGGTGTTGCGCCCGCCCCGCGTCCGGGCGTATCCTGAGCCTGCGCTTGGCGCCGAGCGAATCCGCTCGGGGTTGCAAGACGAGCCCATCCCCACCCGTCCTCTCGGGGGAGACGGCTCGTCTTCTGGGAGGGGGCTTCATGGACTCGAGCGTTCGGCGGCGAGGGAGCGAGCAGGAGCGCGGCGCGGTCCTGCTGATATCGATCGCGATCCTGGTCCTGCTGAGCCTGTTCGCCACCGCCTTCGCGCGGCTGGTCAACTTCGAGCGGCGCGCGGCCACCAACTACACCGACTCGGTGCGAGCCCGGCTGCTGGCGAAGGCCGGGATCGAGAACGCGCTGGTGCAGCTCCGCGACGTCGTCGACGACCACCACTACCTCGGACGGACCGGGAGGTGGGCCTACGGGCTGCGCGCCCCCAAGAACGACCTCGGCCAGCTGAAGGCGCTCGGGCTGACGCTCGACCTCACCACGACCACGCGGCCCTCGTTCGCGCTGACCTACAAGGACAACATCAAGGACCGGTTCGGCGACTTCAAGTACTTGGGCGACGACCTGATCGTGTCGGGGGTGATCGGCCGGAGCTACGCGAACGGCCTCGACGTGTTCAAGCTCAAGGTGATCGACGCCGCGAGCCAGCTGAACCTCAACCACCCCGACCGCGCGGCCGCCAAGCGGATGCTGAAGTACCTGCTGGTCGAGGCCTCCGTTCAGGACGGCGACTGGGGCGACCTCAGCCTCACGCAGGCCAAGAAGATCGCGGATCACGTGATCGACTCACGGCCCGACGTCGGGTTCCAGTCCAAGGCCGAGATCCAGCAGCTGATCGCGGACTCGATCGGCCTCGACCGCTGGCTGTACGCGAACGACCAGCGCCAGGCCATTCGCGACATGGTGACGGTCTACAGCTGGAGCGACAGCCAGGTGATCCGCCCCTGGAACCTCGAGCGCGATGCGCGGCGGGTCCTCGAGACGATGCCGCGCGCGCCGGTCAACATCAACTCCGCCCCGCTCCCGCTCCTGGTCGCGCTGTTCGCCGAGCTCGAGGCGGACAACGACTACGGCACCTTCCACATCGGCTACGAAGAGGCCAAGAACCTGGCCCTCGCGCTCAAGACCCGGCGGGACAACGTCCCGTTCAAGAGCTGGCCGGAGCTCGAGGCGTGGATCGACTCCTACACGGGCTGGGGCAGCGTCGACATGGTGCCCTTCGACGGCACGCCGCCTACCGACCCGAACAAGACTTGGTGGGACCCGCGCATGATCGATGAGCCTGGCCAGGCGGAGCGCGCGCTCGTCCCCGAGGAGTACTTCGCCAGCGTGTCGCCGACCTGGGCCGCGATGAAGGCGCCCGAGTACCAGCCGCTGCGGGACACGATCAAGGCCATGCTCAACCCGAACACCATGCTCAACAAGTTCGGGCTCGGCGCGAACCACGGCGGCACCAAGCTGCGGGCCTCGGGGATCCCCTTCCCGCGCATGGTCGACAAGAGCGACCTGGTGCAGATCACGACCGAGGGCTGCTTCGACTCGGGCGGCGTGTTCGAGATCACCAGCCTCGGGATGATCGTGCAGCGGAGCAAGGACAACGCCCTCGTCGCGGGCGAGGACGAGATCACGATCGTGGCGGCGCACACGCTCCAGGTCGTGACGCGCGTCTACGACGTGCTCCGGCTCACCACCCAGGCCGACTTCGAGCAGCACCGGGCGCTCATGACGCCGGGCGACTTCATCAAGGACCAGCGCGCCTGGAAGACGCTGGCCGGCTACAACCGCGCGGAGTTCGAGGACCTGCCCGGATGGCCAGGCATGGTGACCCACCCCGTCTACTCCCTGGCGCGCAAGGGAGGCGAGGACCACCACGCCATCCAGGACAAGTATGCGCCGGCGCTCTACGACGGCCACGTCACCCTCTCGAACCTGCTCGGCGTCGCGGTCGAGAAGCACGACTTCGTGGCCGGGTTCGCGCGCGGCAGCGTCAACGCGTTCAAGTCGCGCGTGTGGTGGGATCCCAAGGACCAGGACCCCGTGACGGGCCTGCCGATCAACAGCGCGGGCCCCTCGCATCCCAAGTACGCCACGCCCCGGCGCGCGAACGACAGCGGCGTCGGGGCGATCGTCGGCCTCCAGGGGGAGCCGCTCGGCCTGAGCGACGAGGCCTGGTACTCGGGCCAGGGCGCCTCACCGGGGAAGACGGGCTGGCCGTACGAGCCGCAGTTCGACGCGGAGCTCAACCGGCTGGTGGGCGCCAGCTACGGAATCAGCGACGACGAGGACGGAGGCGGCGAGGAGGGTCGTGACCGGCGCGGGCCGGCGCCGCGCGTGGAGGGCGCCAAGAGCGAATTGGCCGACCCCCTCGACGTGCTCCGCGGCGAGTCGCCGATCGACGCGGACGGGCGGCCGTTCTGGTACGACGGGACCTCGCTCTGGAACAACGGCGTGGCGCTCGGGCCGAACCGCAACCTCGACGAGTCGGGCAACCCGGCCGTCCTGGTGTTCGACTCCGACAACCTCAACCTCAACGTCGGGCACTCGGTCCGGTTCTGGGTCCAGCCGCTGGCCGACCCGTACCTCCAGCAGGTCGAGATCCTGTACTCGTTCATCGGCAGCCAGACCGGCGAGAAGCGCGAGACCGGCTTCCGCCTGTTCAAGCGCCACGACGGCGTGAGCGGGGTCACGATCGTCCTGCAGGCGGTGCCGAGCCCGTCGCTCGACTTCGCGATCCCCGACTCGAACCCGAGCAACGTCGGGCTCAAGTTCGGTGACGCCGCCAAATACCGCTGGAACACCGCGGATGGGGACGGTGGGATCTGGTTCAGCGAGGCGACCGTCGATGTGACCCCGCGCATCGTCGTGACGGACGACGCGGACGCCCAGAGCCCGCTCGCTGGGGCGCCGGTCGACCCGTTCAACCCCGAGTGGCTCCCCCACTCGTGGCACTGGTGCGTGGTCAACTACGGCTACACCAACTACACCAAGCCCGGGCTGCCGAAGGTCGACGTGTCCCTCCAGGTGGATATGACGCCGACGCAGCCGCCCAAGGGCGTCCCGGCCGACGCGGCGGAGGGCAGCGCCGGTCGGATCGCCTTCAGCGGTCAGGCCCTCGATGGCGAGCAGTATCCGCTGAGCTATGGGCAGATCCACGGCACGGATACGACGCGCAACGTGAACCACGGACACCCGCTGCAGTACCTGCCGCTGGGCTGGGTGAACTCGATCCACTACAGCTGGGAGCCGGGAGCCGGCAAGCTCAAGGGCAAGAAGACGCACGGCCCGTTCGGCGACGAGTATCAGGACGCCAACAACGCCGGCTTCGACACGGGCCGGAAGACCGAGCCGGGTGTGATCACGGCCGGCTGGGAGCCGCCGGATCCCAAGTCGGGGCCCGGCAAGGTCACCTTGGTCTTCCCCCACTACCACTGGTACGCGCTGGCCTGGATCACCCCGCGGCTGCTCGGCGACTTCTACCACTGCGACTACAACAAGGAGGCGACGATCGAGCGCGTGCGCCACGAGGAGGTGGTCGCCGGCGCGATCGAGCACAAGGGGGGCGGCAGCTACGGGATCAAGGGCGGGGTCGACCTGTCCTTTCCCGACGGCGTCTATGGCCAGCAGCTGTTCTGCATCTTCATCGACGAGTCGGGTCAGAAGATCACCTCCTTCCAGCGCAAGGAGCAGGACAAGAACGAGAACGAGGTCACGAAGACCTACTACGTGGGCGAGTACGATGGCCAGGTGCCGTTCCACTTCACCAAGGGCTCGGGCTGGTCGCTCACGCTGGGGCAGAACGGCCGGGTCGGCGAGTTCGGGCGCGACCTCGCGGCGGGGGCCAACGGCAAGAATGGCCATGAGTGGCGCATGGACGTGATCAAGCGCTGGACGACGCTCGAGCGCGCGATGACGTGCTCGTGCTGCACGGCGGTCGACCCGGCGGAGGCCGAGCCGAAGACGAGGTGGCCAGGGGTGTGGGACGGCGCCTACATGCGTCGCAAGGTCAAGGACCCCAGCAGCGTGAGCAACCGGTTCGAGAACGGCTGCCTCCATGACTCGCAGGACATGCAGATGCACGAGTCGCTCAGGCCGAATCGGAGCGGGGATGCCACGGTGACGCTCCCGGATGGGAGGGAGGTGCCCGACGTCCCGTGCAAGATGGTGTTCCATACGCCGCTCCGGGGCATGTGGGAGAACATCGGCACGCTGCCCCAGCTGGACAAGGACGCCAGCGGCAATCCGAACCCGATCCCGGCCGAGGCGGTGTGCGACGACTGTAGTGGCTGCGAGTCGTGCGACGTCGACGGGCCGCTGTGGTTCGGCGGCGAGCCGGCGGGCGACCGGAACTTCACGGACGCGACCCTGGGCGAGCTCGCCCCGCTCGACAAGACCACGGTGGCGCGCGCGGTGTTCGACAACCTGGTGTTCCTCAACTCGATGCGCTACCGCACCGACTTCCCGACCGGGAGCCCCGAGTGGTACCAGGACCGGTTCTTCACCGGCCAGATGGCCGAAGAGTACGTGCAAGCCGACCCGAAGCGGGGTGGCCTCGGCGACAAGACCAACACCAAGGGGTACGGCGCGGTGTTCCGGCGGGGCCTGCTCGAGCTGATCGGGACGCGCGGGCGCCTCGGCAGCATGACCTGGACGGTCTATCCCTCGACCGACCGGACCCTGAGCCTGGAGCCGCGGCTGTGGCACCTGCGCGGCGAGGACACCGGGGAGAGCCCGGTGTGGCGGAGCGACAACGCCACGATCCTCCAGGGTCCGACCGCCAGTGAGCCCGGCAAGTGGCGCGGCATGGACTGCGAGCAGCAGGGGGGCCTGCCGGTCGGCCTGGCCTTCGAGGAGGGGGTGGTCTACAACGGCCTCGATACGCCCGAGACCGGCCCAGAGCTGCTCGTGCTCGGGTTCCAGCTCAAGGACCTCTTCAACATCGAGAACGGAGAGGACACGACGCTGGTCGGCCGCAAGACGGTCTCGAAGACGAAGGGGAAGTGGGCGCTGACGGGCGCCGGCTTGCCGACCCCGATGTACCAGTCGCCGGTGCTCGAGGACGTCACAATCAACGTGATCCGCGAGAGCGCTCAGATCCTCTACGCGGAGGAGGGGGTCCAAGAATGAGGGCGATCGAGGGGCGCGTGCGCGGCGCCGCGTTGCTTCTCCTGGCGACCGGCGCCCTGTGCGGCGCCGCTCGAGCCGGCGAAGAGAAGGAGAAGCGCAAGCTCGAGGTCCTGCTCGAGAACCGGGAGGACGGGGCCGCGTTCGGCGTGCGCGGCGAGACGATGCCGCTCCCCGAGGGAACCCGACTCGAGGTTCAGCTCGCCGCGCGCGGCAAGACCAAGGACATGGTGTGCGCGCTGTTCCGCGTCGACGTGGCCGAGAACGCGTTCTCCGGGGGCGAGGAGTGGGGTGGGCGGACCCTGGCGCCGCTCGCGTACGAGGTGCAGATCTCGCTCGACATCGAGAAGCAGTCCAAGTCGGTGCGCCGCTGGCTCATGGAGGCGTACGGGTTCGCGCCCAAGCACCGCGAGCTCCTCGAGACCCGGACCGTCGAGGTCGGGAGCGTCGAGGAGCAAGCGGAGTTCGCCAAGGCGAACCTCGAGAAGCTCCTGCAGTTCGCGACCGACCTCGAGACGCTGCGCCAGGAAGCGGTCGAGGCGGTGGCGGTCCCGGCGGCCGAGAACGCGGAGTGGAGGAAGACGCTGGGCGCCCTGAACGGGCGCGTCCTCCAGTTCCGGCGCGAGTTCGACGGCTACGTCCGGGGCTACGTGGTGCTCCTCGAGAAGGGCTTCATCGAGCAGCTCCTCAAGGCGTTGAAGGTGATCGGCGGCGGCCTGTACGCCCACCACAAGGGGCGCGATGGGGCGCACGCCTCCATGCAGGAGCTCGAGCGCCGGATCGCGCGGATCGCGCAGCACATCCGCGATCGCCTCCCGACCGCCGAACGTCCCCTCGTCCATCCGGACGCCGCGCCCGAGGAGGACGAGCCGGAGCAGCCCCACGAGCAGGACCAGGCCGGGGAGGATGCGCAATGACCCGGGCGGGAGGCCTCGTCACCCTGGGGGCGGCGCTGCTCGCGAGCGGCCTGATCACGCCGTCCTCGGCCTTCGGCTGAACGAACGTCCTCGGCATTCCGGGTGACTGCCGCATGGACGTCTATCGGATCGACACCAACCCCGATCCCAAGAAGCGAGACACGCCGCTCGTGCTCTCGAGCAAGGAGATGCGGGGTAACTGGACCTTCCACGCCTTCGTGATGGCCCACGATGGCCGCACGAACTTCGTGTACACGGGACGCGGCTTCGAGCTGCACCGCGACGGCGAGGTGTTCGAGTTCCAGCACGCGATGACCCCGGGCATCTCGGGCGTCTACTGGAGTCCGGACAGCAGCAAGGTCACGTTGTGGACCAACCTCGCCGGCCGGACGGACGTCCCGAAGGACGTGGGCGCGTTCGGGCTCGGGGTCCTCGACGTGCGGAAGCTCACGTCCGAGATGGCGGACGCCGCCGAGCCGATCGCCCCGCCGCTCGAGATCGTCTACGCCCCGCCCATCGGTCGGAACGGCTACGGGGTGGAGTGGTCACCTTCGGGGGACGCCATCTACGTGCTCGAGCGAGCCACCGGCGAGCACGGCGAGCGCAACAGTCAGCTGGTGCGCGTGCCCTACCCCAAGGGTGAGCCCGTGGTCATCGCGCGCATGGGCGGCATGATCGACTTCTTCATGCCCCCCGTCTCGCGGTTCGAGCACGGCGAGGGGCCGAGCAAACGGCCCTACTGGATCGTGTTCGGCCACGCGCGCGGGCTGTTCCTGGTCGACCCCAAGGGCCGCTATCTCCGGCGGCTCGCGAAGCTCCCCGCGACCGGGCTCCAGAACGTCGAGTGGCACCCGGGGCGGCGCGATCAGCTCGCGCTGTACTTCAAGCACGCGATGGTGAACTCCAACGGGGAGCGCTTCAAGGGCGTGTATCTGGTGCACCTCGACCGGCTCGGCAAGGAGGGGGAGGCCGGCGGGGACGTGGTCGAGCCGCTGCACGGCGAGACGGACGTCCACACGCTGTGGTACTCGCCGCGCGGGAAGTACATCTCGTGGGCCACCGCGGACGCGATCTACCTCCGCAGCACCGAGCCCAGCGACGTCGAAGGCGAGGCCCCCCCGGTCACCATGCTGACGCCCAAGCTCGGCGGCGAGGCCGACGAGGAGCGCCCTGCGATCAAGGGCTACTCGTGGCACCCCTCGGAGAAGCGGATCGCCGTCGCGGCCGGGAACGCCGCCCTCATCTTCGACGTCGAGCACCCCGAGCGCGAGCCGCTCGTCGTCGCTCGCCTCGGCAGGAGCTCGGACTTCGTCGCCGAGCCGGTGTGGGATGGTGACGACCTCGTGCTGACGCAGTTCTGCGACATCGCCTACGACCCGGATGCGATCAACAAGTTCAACGTCGAGGCCGAGATCCCCGAGGAGGGCGCGGGGAGCGATCCCAAGGGCGCGGCCCAGGGGACCGGTTCGAGCGGGACGTCCTCGGGCCGTCGGCCGCCCGACGGACGCTGAGCACGGGCAAGGGGAGCGCATGGGAGACAGGGGCGGTCCGCGCCGGGGCATGACTCTGGTCGAGCTGCTGGTGGCCGTGACGCTCGGGATGATCCTGATCGGCGTCGTCACCTTCGTGTGGCTGCAGTCGAACAAGATCTTCACGACGACGGTCCACCGCCTCGAGACCTACCAGCGCCTCCGGACGGTGATGGACACCATCGAGCGCGACCTCGCGAACACGGCGCGGACCGTGAACATGGAGTTCTTCGTCGACCATAAGCCGGCTGGCAAGGATGTCGGCAACGGCTACTTCGACGACGAGGATGCCGAGTTCACCGTCGGCCCCGCCAAGGTGCACTTCCGCACGCCCCTCGCCGAGAACGACCCGCTCGCCGAGCGGGACGAGCCCGAGTTCGCGATCGCCGCCCCGGTCCCCTCGATGAACATCGAGGCGTTCCCGCCGGTCGACGCCACCTACATCTTCGCGCCGACGGTGATCTCTCCTCCGCCCTACAAGCTGGGGGCCGGCTACACCGACGAGCGCTTCTACTGGCGCGACGAGGTGTACGTGCGCTCGTTCGCCATGGTCGGCGGGGTGAACCGGCCGGCGTTGATCCACTTCCGGTTGGTGCAGCTCGACGACGGGCGGTCCGCGCTGCGGCGCCGGATCTGGTACCTCAACTCGGACAACGAGATCGTCCCGCCGACGGCGACGGGGTCCGACCCCACGGACCGGGTCTCGCTGCTCGCGGGCGGCCTCGCCGACTTCAAGGTGGCCTTCTACTTCAAGGAGAACACCGCCGAAGGCGACGGCCACTGGTATCACGTCGGCAAGCCTCGCACGGGACCCGCGGCCGGGTACTTCGACCTCGAGGAGGACGAGGGCCTCGAGCGCGGCAGCAAGCTCTTCGACCAAGACGAGGCCCGCGGCTTCCGGACCGCGCGCCTCGAGCGGAAGGATGGCGGCCTCGACCCCGACCCGTTCGGCGGCAACCAGAACGCCTTCACCTTCGTGTATCAGGGCAACGCCCGGATCGAGGAGCGGACGTTTGGGCCGCCCGTGCTGCGCGCCCTCAAGCGCCACGACGGCACGGCGCCGATCACCGACCTCACCACGCTCCCGCTGCGCCCCGGCCAGAAGGCGACCGACCTCGAGCACTACGACCAGTTCGACTTCCCCGGCGTCCGGCCCGGCGACCAGTTCTTGCTCTTCGGCGCGACCGACGACGACGAGGACCAGGCCGACGGCGCCCCACGAGTCGCCACGACCGCGCTGTTCCCGGGCAAGATCTTCACCGTCGACACGATCTTCTCGGAGAGCGCCGACACCGACTTCCGCGCGCTCGTCGCGGTGAAGTTCCGCGAGCCGTTCGACTTCTACCGGCTGAAGCAGCAGTGGCTCGGCGAGGAGGCTCCGATCGAGATCGTCCCGTCCGACATCGGCAGCGACCCCGAGGACCCGACGTACGCCGCCGGGCCCAAGGAGGCGCGCACGATCACCGGGTCCTTCAACGTCCGCTACCGCGTCGGGTTCCTCCCGGCCGCGTTCTTGATCCGGCTCAGCTCGGACGACCGCTACAACCGCAAGGTCCTGCCCATGGAGCGGGTGATCCGGCTGGTCCAGCAGTGAGCCGCGGGAGGGTCGCCATGCCTGGCCGCCGCCTGACGCTCGTCGAGATGCTGGTCGCGACCAGCCTCGGCGTGATCCTGGTCGGGGTCGTCGTGTTCGTCTGGATGCAGTCGAACAAGATCTTCACCGTCACGGTCAACCGGCTGGAGAGCTATCAGCGCCTGCGCACCGTGCTCGACACGATCGAGCGCGACCTCGCCAACACGGCGCGCACGGTCGACATGGAGTTCTTCGACGACCTCAGCGAGCCGCTCGACGACCACTACGACGAGAAGACCGACGCGTTGTTCCTGGTCAACGGGCACAGCTTCCGCGAGCCCTACGACCATCTCGACCTGCTCGAGGGGAAGGAGGAGTTCGGGGTCGAGGGCTTCTCCGCCGCGACCCCGTACGTCTACGCGCCGGTCGTGCTCTCGCCCGAGCCGTACACGATCGACGCCGGCTACACCGACGGGCGGGCCTATTGGCGCGACGAGATCTACGTGCGCACCTTCGCCTCGGTGCGCGGGACCAACATCCCGGCGCTCGTCCACTACCGACTCGTGCAGCTGGCCAACGGCCGCTCGGCCCTGCGCCGGCGGGTGTGGTTCCGCGACGAGAACGGCGACATCGTGCAGCCCTCGGTCACCCCGCGCCCCGACGGCTCCCTCGGGCCCGAGGCCGTCGCCGAGCGGGCCAAGGCGACCGATCAGGTCTCGATCCTCTCGCAGAACATCGCCGACCTGAAGGTCGGGTTCTACTTCAAGGAGTCGCCGCTCGCCGGGGACGGGGTGTGGTACCAGGTCGGCTCCATGGGCAGCGACTACGCCGACGAGCGCGCCCGAGCCCTGGCCGACAGCGACCGAAACCGCGGGTTCCTCGACGCGACCGCCGTCCCGGGCGACGCCCAGAGCCCGCCGCTGTCGCTCCAGCACGCCGGGCCGCTCGGGCAGTTCCAGGGTCGCAACGCGGTCTCGTTCTACTACGACGGCGTGGCGCGGATCGAGCTGTGCGAGGGCGAGGCGCCCACGCTGCGCGCCCTCGAGCGCGACACCGACGTCGCCAACCAGCCCTTGACCGCCGAGGCGGACCTCGGTCGCTACACCAACTTCGGCTTCCCTGGCGTGCGCCCCGGCGACACCTTCTTCGTCTACGAGGCCGTCGACGACGACGGCGTCCAGGCCCAGGGCGCCAACGCCGACGGGACCGCCGGCGCGGTGTTCCCGGGGCAGGTCCTCACCGTCGACGCGATCTCGGTCGATCCGTCGCGCACCTGGATCGGCGTGCGGTTCCGCGAGCCGATCAACTTCTACCGGCTGGTCAGCACCTGGCTCGGCCCCAACGGCCAGTCCGGCGGCGCGCCGTTCGAAGTCTCCGAGGCGCAGGTCGGCAGGG
This sequence comes from uncultured Planctomycetota bacterium, assembly GCA_964569055.1. Classification (GTDB taxonomy): domain Bacteria; phylum Planctomycetota; class J058; order J058; family J058; genus JAWLGW01. The sequence goes on from CAZMSZ010000159.1 coordinate 10,871, forward strand.
GCGGCACGGGCGGCGGCGGCGCGCCTTATCCGCTGGCCGGTCCGCCCCGCAAGATCACCGCCTCGTTCAACGTGCGTTACCGGGTCGGGTTCCTCCCGGCCGCCTTCCTCGTCCGGCTCAGCGCCGACGACCGCTACAACAAGCGGATCCTGCCGATGGAGCGGGTGATCCGGCTGCTGCAGCAGTGAGGAGCATTTTCCGGTGTTGCGGTTAGTGGTCGGCGGTCAGCGAGTAGACCGTCGCTCCGGACATTGACGAGGCAAGCATCCTCCGGCGTCGGAGCCTCAGGATCGAGCGCAGAGAGCGCGAAGTTCGCAGAGATCGGACACGACGAGGCCGACACGATCGAGCTCGGGGGCGAAGCGCTTCGTCCCTGCGCTCACTTCAGCGCGCCTCTGCGCTCTCGGCGATCTCTGCGCTGAGAGTCGCTCGTTTGGATGGGTCGAGGACGGTTCGATCCTTCGTGAAGGATCCAGCACCCACCGCCAACGGCTACTTCTTGGCCGCCGCGCCGCGGGCGCGGGCGTTGGCGAACACGAGCGTCTCGCGGCCCACGCCCGTGCGGGCGAGGTTGTCGCTCACGACCTTGATGATCATGCGCTGCGCGGCCGCGTTCACGTCGCTGTAGTCGACGGCGGGGTTGCTCGCGCTCGGGCCGTACTCGCGCTCGAGGTAGTCGACGAGCTCGGGCGGGACGGCGCCGCGGCGGAGCGGCGCGCCGCTCAGGGGCTCGAGCGCGCCGTCGTGGGCGGAGTCGAGCACGTCGGGCGCGAGCGGGAACCCGCCCACGCGGGGGAGGGAGAGCACGGCGTGGATCAGCTCGTGGACCAGGGTGTCGACGAGCTCCTGCGGGTTCTCGAGGTGTCCCGCGATCGTGGGGTTGATCGTGAGCACGCCCTGGCTGTAGGTCCCGAACCGCTCCACCCCCTGCGCCTGCAGCCCCGCGATCACCCGCAGCTGGACCGGGGGTGGGCCGGGGTAGCGCTCGAGGTAGGCGCGGATCCGCACGAAGTCGGGGTTGCGGGTGAGCGCCTCGACCACCCGCGCCTGCTGGGGGGTGCGCGCCAGGGCGTCGAGGAACGGCTCGAGCGGGCTGGGCGCGCCGCCGAGCGAGGCGCTCAGCGTGAAGGTGAGCGGCCCGTCGCGCGCGCGGACCAGGGCCAAGATCGGCCCCTGCCCGGGGCCGAGCCGGCAGCGCTCCTCGCCGGGCGCCACCTCGCCGAGGGCCAGCGGGAGGCCGGCGCCGCGGAACAGCGCGAGGTCGAGGTCCCCCGCCCCGCTGGTGCGCGTGGCCGCGACCGTGACTCCGCCGGGCGCGCCGGTCACCTCGACCAGCGCGGCGCGCCGGGCGGGTCGTTCGCTCCCGGTCGAGAGCCGCGCCTCCGGCCCGGGCGCGCCCGGGGCCAGCCGCTCGGCCCGATCGAGCAGGGTCAAGCCGAGCCGGAACGGGCCGTCGTCGGGGGCGGAGACCGTCACCGCCACGGGGCGCTCGTCGAGCGCGACCAGGAGCAGCTCGCGGGGCAGGTGGCTCGTCGACGCGGTGCGCGCGCCGTCCGCGGCGCGCAGCTCGAGGTCGAGGTCGGGAGCCTCCGGCCCGACGCCCTCCAGCTCGACCACCAGCCAGCCCGGCTCGGCGGCGCGGACCTCCTCGCTCCAGGGCGCGTCGGGGGCCGCCTCCGCCTCCACCCACTCGGTCGCCCCGTCGTTCGCCACCACGAGCGTGGCGATCAGCAGCCAGCAGCCGGGGGCGGAGACGGCCATGCATCGAGTCTAGCGCAGGGCGTCCCGTTCACGACCCTCTGGCCTCCGGCGCCGCCCCTGGGCGCGTAGACTCGGGGCATGATCGCGCAATCCGAGCGGTATGCGCCCCAGGAGCGCTGGGCCGATCGAGGGTGGTGGTTCGCCGTCGAGTACGGGGTGTTGGCCCGCGACCGGTTCCTCAAGCGCTTGCCGCGCCTGCGCACGCTGGGCGGCTTCAAGGAGCTGCTCGAGCCCGGCGGGCGGATCGTGTACCGCAACCTGTTCCGCGAGCACGAGGTGCAGGCGGCCTGGGACCTGCTCACCGCGCTGCGGCCCTGGCACGACCGGCTGACCTGCTACCTCCTGGGCGAGCAGGTCCCGCTCAAGACCGCGCAGGAGGTGCTGTGGTGCGCGGCGTTCCTGGCCAAGGAGCGCCCCTGCCGCGGCGACCCCAAGAAGAAGGAGCGGCCGGTGGGCTGCCCCGGCGCGCGCGTGCTCCTCGGCGCCGGGAGCTGGGACCTCGCCGAGGCGGACCGGCGCCACGCGCTCACGTTCGCGGCCGTCGACGCCAGCGGTACGCTCCGGTTCGACCGGGACGCCCTGCGGGCGTTCTACGCCCAGCCCGGCTTCGCCCGGCTCTGCCCGCGCTCGCCGGCCCGCGACCCCGAGCGGATCGCGGCCGCCTTCCTCGACGTGCCGGTCCGGGCGCTCGGCTGGCCGCTGGTGGCGGAGCTCGAGGACGAGGTGCGGCGGCGCCTCGGCGCCAAGGCGCTCGAGCGCGAGCACGGGTTCGTGCTCCCCAAGGGCGCCCCCGAGCTCGAGGCGCACGCCGCGCTCGAGCTGCGCATGAGCGGCGAGGAGGCCGAGGTCCACCGCGCCGGCTGGCGCGAGGAGGCCCTGGCGCGGGGCGTGCAGCTCCCCGTCAGCGTGCGGCGCGTGCTGGCCGACGGGATCCTGCTGCGCGGCGTCCGCATGGACGAGGGGTACGTGCGCCTCAAGGGCGGCCACTACGAGCTCGAGCAGCGGCTGGTGCTCTCGACCCGCGTCCACCTGCTCCCGGACGACCGCCCCGAGGCGTTCCGCGGCTACCGCCTGACCACCTTCCCCCGCGCCACGCCCGAGTACGAGGCCTGGGTGGAGCGCGTGTGCGACGGGCTGCCGTGAGCCCGGCTCCCAGGCGCAAGGCCGCCAAGCGCGCGGAGTCCGAGCCCTCGCGGGTGGCGCGCGAGCTCGAGGGCTACGTGCGGGCGCGCGTCCCGCTCCTGTACCTGGTCACCTGGGAGGAGGAGCGCGCCCTGCGCGAGGTCGAGGCGGTGGCGGCCGCGCTCGACAAGCGCTGCGTGGTGTGGAGCGAGACCGACGGCGCGATCGAGGTCCCGCCGCGTCCCGACAAGGAGGACCGGCGCGTGCGCGAGCCCGCGGCGATCCTGGCGCGGATCCTGCGCGAGGCGCAGCAGCCCGCCGCGCCGGGCGCGGCCGCCGCGCGGGGCGCCCTGTACGTCCTCAAGGACTTCCACCCCTACGTCGACAAGCCGCCCGTGCGCCGCCTGCTGCGCGACCTGGCGCAGGCGCTCGTCACCAGCGGCACCACCGTGATCCTGGTCTCCTCGCAGCTGGTCCTCCCGCACGAGCTGCAGAAGGAGCTGACGGTGATCGAGCTGCCGCTGCCCACGCGGGCCGAGCTCGACGCCCACCTCGACGCGATCCTCGGCCACCTGCGCGCCGGCAAGGTGCGGCTCGAGCGACGGGAGCGCGAGGAGCTGATCCGCTCGGCCCAGGGCATGACCCTGCGCGAGCTGGAGCAGACGCTCGCCCTGGCCGTGGTGCGCCAGGCCGGGGTCGACGCCTCGGTGATCCCGCTGGTGCTCCACGAGAAGGAGCAGCTCGTCCGAAAGTCGACCGTGCTGGAGTGCGTGCGCTGGGAGCAGGGGTTCGAGGCGGTGGGCGGCCTCGACCGGCTCAAGGCCTGGCTGGGCGCGCGCAAGGACGCCTTCAGCGCCGAGGCGCGCGCGTTCGGGCTCCCCTCGCCCCGCGGCCTGTGCCTGATCGGGGTGCAGGGCTGCGGCAAGAGCCTGTCGGCCAAGGCGGTGGCGAGCTTCTACCGGTTGCCGCTGCTGCGGTTCGACGTGGGGCGCGTGTTCGCGGGCCTGGTCGGCAAGTCGGAGGAGAACGTGCGCACGGCCCTGCGCCTGGCCGAGTCGATCGCCCCCTGCGTGCTGTGGATCGACGAGCTGGAGAAGAGCCTGTCGGGCGTGACGAGCTCGAGCGTGTCGGACGCGGGGACCACCGCCCGCGTGATCAGCACGATCACGACCTGGATGCAGGAGCGCCCGGGCGAGGGCGTGTACGTGGTCGCCACCGCCAACGAGATCGCCGGGCTCCCGCCCGAGCTGCTCCGCAAGGGCCGCTTCGACGAGATCTTCTTCGTCGACCTGCCGGCCCTCTCCGAGCGCCAGGCGATCCTCGAGATCCACCTGCGCGCGCGCGAGCGCGACCCGGTCGACTTCGACCTCGCCGCCGTCGCCACCGCCTCGCGCGGCTTCTCGGGCGCCGAGCTGGAGGAGGTCGTGATCTCGGGCTTGTACGAGGCGTTCGCCGCCCGCCGCCCGCTCGAGACCGGCGACCTGTTGCGCGCGGCCGGCGGCATGGTCCCGCTGTCGGAGACCATGCGCGAGCGGATCGAGGGGATCCGCGGCTGGGCCCGCGGCCGCGCCCGCCGCGCCTCGAGCGCCGAGCCGGAGGAGTAGGGCATGAGTGAAGAAGCCGTCCACGTCGTCCCGTCCCGCACCGTGGCCGACAACCTGGCGAAGGCCCTCGGCGAGGGCGCCGGGATCGCGCCCCTGGCGGCGCCATGCTCGTGGGACCTCGCCCTGGACGGGGCGCCGCTCGAGCGGTGGCCCGAGCTGTGGACGAGCCGCCTGTCCGAGCCGCTCCCGACCGACGAGGACATCCGGGCGTCCGAGCGCGAGGCGCTGGCGCGCTCGATCCGCCTGCTGGAGGGCGCCTCGGGGCAGATCGAGCTGTGGCACGCCGGCACCTTGCACGACGT
>CAZMSZ010000160.1:0-15575 GCA_964569055.1 uncultured Planctomycetota bacterium
GAGCGGCACGTCGGCGTACGCTCGTCTGCTCCAAGGGACTTCGCCCGCGCGGCACTACCGCACCAGGGCCTGGAGGGCGAGGGCGGCGTAGAACACGGTCAGCAGGATCATGCCCAGGCCGCCGAGCTTGACTCGGGGCCCGCCGCGTGAGCGGAGGAACTTGACCACGATCAGGGCCGCCAGCGCGGGGACGCCGAGGAGGAGCCAGCCGGTGAGGGCGCGCAGGCCGAGCGCGAGCGTCCAGGGCTGGAACAACCACAGGCTCAGCGCGGCGGCTCCGGCGGCGCACGTGAACACCGCCGCGATCGCGCCGACGCCGCCGAGGGCGCTCGAGTAGAGCCGCTCGCCCGGGCGGGCCGCCTCGGGCCAGGCGGTCTTGCGCGCGACCTCGTAGGCCAGGAACACCAGCACGAACGCGCCCAGGAGCGCGCCGTCTCGGGGGAGCGGCGCGCGCTCGTAGGCGGCCAGGAACGTGGCGTACAGGAACACGCTCAGGAGCACGTTGACCGGGTAGGTCAGGGCGAGGTTGAGGAGCATGCCGTCGCGCAAGGCCGCCCAGCGGCGCTCGAGGACGACGAGCAGGACGGCGTGGACGAGGTCGAGCGCGACGATCAGGACCAGCGGCCAGGAGGTCAGGAGCGACAGCGCGCCGCTCGCCGCCAGCGCCAGCGCGGCCGAGACGCCGCCCCACACCGCGAGGTCGCGGTGGCTGATCAGGCCCTGGACCAGCAGGCGATCGGGGTTGTGGACCCGGTCGTAGTCGAGGTCCTTGACCTCGTCGATCACCCGCAGCGTGAACAGGACCAGGAGCACGCTCGCGCCGGCCAGGAAGAGCGGCGCGTCGAGGCGGAGCGGCACGCCGCGCAGCAGCGCCAGCGAGCCCACCAGCGCCACGGTCCAGGCGGCCGCGAACGCGACGTGCAGCCCCGGCGCGAACACGTCCTGCAAGAAGCGCCACAGGCGCCCGAGCCCGCTCACGAGGCCGCCTCCGCGTCCGGCTCGAGCAGCGTGACCACGCCGGTGGCGCCGTCGATCTCGAGCGCCGCGCCGTCGGCGATCCGGGCGGTCGCGCCCGGCACGGCGACCACGGTCGGGATCCCGAACTTGCGCCCGGTGATCGCGGTGTGGGACAGCATGCTGCCGCGCTCCACCACGATCCCCTTGGCCGCCAGCATCAGGAACAGCCAGCCCGGGTCGGTCTCGCGCGCCACCAGGATCATGTCGGGGGTGACCTCGACCTCGGCCGTGGGGTCGAGCACCACCCGGGCGGTCCCGCGCACGCGCCCCGGGCTCGAGCCCAGCCCGCGCAGCGCGCCCTCCTCGCCGAGCGGCGCCGCCCCCGCGCCAGCCGCCGCCAGCGCGGGGCGCACGGGGCCGAGGGTGGTGATCGCCTGGGGCAGGTCGCCCTCCTGGTGGGCGGCGCGCTCGCGCCGCCGGAGGTCGGCGAGCGCCTGCAGGTCCTCGGTCACGCCGGTGCCGTCCACGTAGCCGAACACCTCCTCCTGCGTGAGGTGATACACCTCGCCCGGCCCGCGCAGCACCCCCTCGCGCACGAGGTGCGCCTCGATCCCCTGGAACACCCGCCGGCTGAACCCGAACAGCTCGCTGCGGCAGTAGCGCGAGTCCTCCCGGCTGCGCACCAGCTCGCGCAGCGTGCCGAGCGCCCAGCGCAGCAGCAGCCGGCGCAGGGGGTGGCCGCGCAGCGCGCGGCGCAGCCGCGCCTCCCCGTCGGCGCGGCGCACGCGCTCGGCCGCGCGCAGCCCCTCGACCGTCACGTCGGTCGCGGCGTAGCGCTGCACGCTCCGCAGCAGCGCGGGCGGGTCGTCGCGCAGGCTGGGCTGCTCGAGCTCGAGCTCCTGCAGGCCGCGGTCGCCGTAGCGGTGCAGGTGCGCGCGCGCCTGCGCGCAGAAGCGCGCCGGCAGCGCCTCCGCCTCGACCTCGGCCCACAGCGCCTCGGGGCCGCGCTCGGCGAAGGCGGCGCGCAGGGTGGGGTCGGCCCGCACGTGCTCGGCCAGGCTCACCGCGGACAGGACCACCTCCACGCTGGTGAGCTGCTCGTCCCCGCACAGGAGGTCGCTCAGGAGCGAGGGGTCGGCGGCCGCGAGGCCCCAGCGCGCGAACCACCCCTCGACCAGCCCGTAGATCAGCGGCAGATAGGTGTCGTTGAGGAGCGTCAGCCCCCACCACGCGCCGACCTGCCGCCACACCTCGTCGAAGGTGGCCTTGGTCGCCAGCGGGTCGTCGCCCTCGAAGCGGCGCCCGCGCAGCGGCCCGAACAGCGCCTCCCACCAGCGGTGGAACGCGCGCATCCGCGCGCGGTGACGCGCGTAGCCCCACAAGAAGCGCACCGCGTGATACCCGACCCGCCCGATCGTGCGGACGCGGCGCCAGGCGCGCGCGGCCGCGCCCCCGGGCGCGGTGCTGTAGCTGGCCGAGAAGCCCATCATTTGGACCCAGTGGCGCTCGAACACCGGGAACAGCGGGCTCTGGCGGTGGAGCAGGTAGAAGGAGGTCAGGTTGTAGTACACCCGCCCGCGCAGGAACCCGATCATGGAGGCGAGCGCGCCGTCGTTCGCGCGCAGCTCCTCCTGTCCCACGCCCAACCGCCGGTAGCAGTCGTAGAAGATCACCCGGTAGAAGAAGCGCGCGAAGCTGTAGGTCAGCGCCGTGGTCACCCCGGGGAAGCTCTCGGTCACGTTGGCGTTGGTCCACACCCGCTGGCGCGAGAAGTCGATCCCGATCGGGCGCGCCTGCAGCAGCACGACCTCGCCGTCGCGCACCGTCCCCTCCACGTCCTGAGGGGCGCCGAACAGGGCCTCCACGCGCGCCCCCAGCGCGGCCAGCGCGCGCAGCTCGTCGTCGCTCAGGCAGGGCGCGTCGCGTGCGTCCTCGGGGACGGGGCGCGCCACCACCCCTTCGCCCCGCGCGAGGTCGAGCGCGAGCGCCTCCTCCTTGGGGGCCAGCGTCCGCTCGATCGCGCCCGTCTTGCCGCGCACGAAGAAGTGGTCGCAGGCCACCTTCTCCTGCACCACCCCCTCGCCCAGCCCGTAGGCGGCCACGATCACCGTGTCGCGCGCGGCGGTCTTGGGGTCGCAGGTGAACATCACGAACGAGCGCTCGCCCAGGACCATCTCCTGCACGCCGGCGGCCACCGAGAACCCGAGCGGGTCCATGCCGTGCGCCCGCCGGTAGAGCAGCGCCTCGGGGCTGAAGCCCGAGGCCCACACCCGGCGCAGCGCGGCGAGCACGCCGTCGCGGCGCACGCACAGCACGCTCTCGCTCATGCCGGCGAAGGCGTGCTCGGCCGAGTCCTCGCTCTCCTCGCGCCGGTGGCCCACCATGGAGCCGCGCACCGCGACCAGCGCGTCGGGCCCCAGCAGCGCGTCGAACGGCGCGAGCGCCTCGGCCTCCTCGGCCGCGCTCAGGGGGGCCCGCGCGAACAGGGCCTCGATCTCCTGCGAGGCGGCGCGCACCCGGTCGGCCCGCGTCCAGTCGGTCCGCGCCAGGCGCGCCGCGACGTCCGCCTCGAGCCCGGCGAACAGCCGCTCGTACCAGGCCACGGTCAGGCAATAGAACCGCGGCACCCGCAGGCCGGCCGCCGCCATGCGGTGCTGGCGCGCGAACTTGCCGCCGACCTCGGCGTCGGTCATGGGCTCGCGGTCCAGCACCACCCGCCTCACGCCGCCTCCCCCTCGCGCGCCAGCCCGGCGGCGGCCGCGGCCAGCGCCTCGCGCGGGTCGCGCCCGACGATCTCGCCGCCGACCAGCGCCTCGAGGGCGCTCACGTCGACGTGGTGGTCGCGCCCGATCAGCTCGTAGCGCGTGACCAGCGCCCGCAGGCTCGCGAGCGGCACGGCGCGCAGCAGCGCGAGCGTGGGCCCGGGCAGCGACAGCGCGCGGCGCGGGGCCGGCAGCCCGAACGCCTCCTGCAGCGCCTGCTGCAGCTCGTCGAGCGTGACCGGGCGGCGATACGCCACGTGCAGCGGCCGGACCAGCGGCGGGCCGGCCGCCAGCCGCGCGGCGAGCTGCACGAGCAGGCGCCCGTAGTCGTCCACGTCGATCACGCTGAACGCCTGCGAGCCGCTGCCCAGGCGGAGCCCCTTGCGGGTCAGCCGCAGCAGCCCGGGGAGCGTGTGCCGATCGCCGCGCCCGAGCACGAACCGCGGCCGCGTGCACACCGCGCTCAGGCCCCGCGCCTCGGCGGCGGCCAGGACCGCGGCCTCGCAGGCGGCGCGGCTGCGCGCCAGCGCCGTCCCCGGCCGCGACGCGAGCTCCTCCTCGCGCTCGCCGCGCTGCGCCTGCTGCCCCGAGACCGAGAGCGAGCTGCCGTAGAGCAGCCCGCGCACGCTCGGGCCGAGCGCGCCGAGCAGGCGCTCGACGGCGCGCAGGTTCTCGCCGAAGCCGCGCCCCTCGGGGTCGAGCTGCACGGTCGCGAAGTGGGCCACGATCAGCGGGCGCTCGCCCGGGGCGAGGAGCGCCGGCGGGAGCGCCTCGAGCGAGCCGGCGAGCGGGGTCACGCCCGGGAGGCGCGCCACGCTCCCCGCCCGCCGCTCGACGGCGCGGACCGCGACCCCCGCGGCCGAGGCCGCGCGCAGCAGGGCGGCCCCCACGAACCCGCTCCCCCCCAGCACCGCCAGCTCGAACCCCGCGCCCGGCGCGCTCACCACAGGCCCGGCACCAGGCGCTTGCGGCCGGCCGCGTACTCGGGGTAGCCCGCGATCCGCATCAGCAGCTCCTCCTCGACCTTGATCCGGTAGACCACGGCCGGGAGGAACCACAGCAGCAGGCAGGCGGCCGCGAGCGGGTGGAACAGCGCCAGCACGAACCCCACGTGCGCCAGCAGCATGCCGGTGTAGGCCGGGTGGCGCAGGTGACGGTAGGGGCCGTGGTCGACGATCGCGTGGTCGGCCTGCTCGCGCACGTAGTGCGAGTAGAACCGCCCGAGCACCCAGATCGCGCGCAGCCGCAGGGCGACGCCCGCCACGAACACCGCCAGGCCGGCCGCGACCGGGAGCCACTCGCCGCGCGGGCCGAACCACGACTCGAGGCCGAGCCCGGCGATCACGGTCAGCGCCCGGCCGGCCGCGTACAGCTGCAGGCTCCCCCGGTCGTCGCGCGTCTCCCCCTGCTCGACCTCGCGCACGGCGACCCGCGCCTCGACCGCCAGCCACACCAGGTAGAGCGCGATCAGGGCCACCCCCAGCCCCAGCGCCGGGCCGCGCCACTCGCGCAGCGCGCGCGCGGCGAGGGCGACGATCGCGGTCACGAACAGGAATGAGAGCGCGATCGGGAGCTTCCCCTGCCAGCCCTTCACCGGCGCACCTCGCTCACCACACGCCCGGGACGAGCCGTGCGCGGCCGGCGGCGTACTCGCGCCACTCGGGGGAGCGCGCCAGACAGCGCTCCTCCACGATCACGCGCCACACCACGGCGGGGAGCCACAGGACGGCCCAGGCCGCCAGCGAGGCGGGCCCCGCGAACACCAGCGCCACCCCGAGGTGCGCCACCAGGGTGCCGGCGTAGGCGGGGTGACGCAGCCAGGCGTAGGGGCCCGCGGCGATCACCTGCTCGGGCGTGCGCACGCGGTGGCTGTAGCACGCCCCCAGGCGCGCGATCGCCCAGGTCCGCAGCGCGACCCCGCCCGCCAGGAGCGCCAGCCCGGGCACCGCCGTGGCCGGCGCGGGCGCGCCGCCGGCCAGCAGGGTCACCAGCAGGAACGTGATCTTGGCCGCGGCGGCCAGCTCCATGGAGCGGCCGTCCTCGCTCGGCGCCTCGCGGCGGACCTCGCCCGCCGAGATCCGCCCCTCGGCCAGCAGCCAGGCCACGTACAGCGCCACCCCCCCCAGGGCCAGCCCGCGCTCCAGGGCGCCGCTCAGGCGGAGCACCCTCCAGCCGAGCGGGCCGAGCACCAGCGCCAGGCCGAGCCCGGTCAACAGCAGCGCGTTCCAGCGAGCGATCGCCACGCCAGGAGTCTCCCACACCGGCCCGGCCGGGCTCACCGGTCGGCCGCGTCCTCGGCCAGGCTGGCCCGGTAGACCTTGATCCGCTTGGGGACCTTGTGGGGGGACAGCCGCTCGCGCGCGGTCGTGAGCAGCTCGCCCAGCCGCACCGCCGTGCGCCCGCGCAGGGCGACCGCCACGCACAGCTCGTCCTCGCCCTTGGACCCCGGGCGCGGGTAGGCGCACACGTCGGTCACGGCGGGGTGCTCGGCGATCGCCTGCTCCACCTCGACGAGGTCGACCATTTGGGCGGAGACCTTGGTGAACGGCTCGCGCCGCCCCAGCAGGCGCAGGTGGCCGTCCTCCGGCTCGAGCAGGCCGAGGTCGCCCGTGCGCAGCCACTCGCCTTGCACGAAGCGCGCCGTCTCGCGCGGGCGGCGCAGGTAGCCGGCGGTGACGGTCGGGCCCGCCACGTGGACCTCGCCGGCCCGACCCGCCGGGACGTCGCGCCCGAACGCGTCGCGCACCGCGAGGCGGACCTCGGGCGCGAGCGGCGTCCCGACCGTGCCCACCCGGGCCTCGCCGGGGCGGGTGGCGGTGATCGGGAGCGCCTCGGTCAGCCCGTAGCCCTGCAGCGGCAGCGCCCCGAGCACCTCGGCTGCGGCCTGCGCCAGCTCGTCCGGGAGCGCGCTCCCGCCGGTCACGATCCGCAGCTCCTTGGAGAGCGGGCCGTCCTCGGCGCGGCGGGCGAGGCCCACCAGCACGCGGAGCACGGGCGGGACGAGGCAGGCGAAGCGGAGCGAGGGGTCGCGCAGCGCCTCGTAGAGCTGCCGCGGGCCGCCCGAGGGGAGCAGCACCTCCACCCCCTGGGCGAGCGGCGCGATCGCGCAGGTGGTGAACCCGAACACCGGGTGGAGCGGGAGCGCCGCGAGCACGCGGTCGCCGGCGTCCGCGCCGCCCAGCGCGAGCGGCTGCGCCCGCGCGGTGAACGCGTAGGCCCGCGAGCGGTGCAGCGCGCCGAGCGGCTGGCCGATCCCCTTGTAGGTGAAGTGGCAGCTCACGACCGCCTCGGCCGGCGGCGACTCGAGCGCGCTGCGCGGCGCCCCCTCGCCCGGTCCGGGCAGCAGGCGCAGCTCGCCGCCGGGCGAGGCCGGGGCGGGGCCTTCGCCCGCCAGCACCAGCGCGAGCCGGAGGCCCTCGCTCGCGGCGAGCGCCCCGCCATGCGCCGCGAGGGCGGCGGGCGTGGTGAGCGCCAGCGCCGGGCGGGCGAGCCCCAGCCGTCCGCTCAGCTCGTAGCGCGTGAGCTCGGGGTCGAGCGGCGTGGCGATCGCGCCGAGCGAGGCGGCCGCGTAGAACGCCGCCACCAGGTCGGCGCCCGAGGGGAGCAGGAGCGCCACCCCCTCGCCCGCCTCCAGCCCGCCCGCCCGCAGGGCGGCGCGCAGCGCCTCCGCCCGGGCCAACAGGGCGCCGTACGACGTCGCGCGCCCGGCGCCCGAGCCGAGCGCGACCGCGTCCGGGCGTCGGTCGGCCCAGGCCGCGAACGCGGCGATCCAGCAGGGCGCCTCAGCCACGCTCCCTCCAGGGGAGCCGACCCGAGGCCCGCCCGCGCAGCCGGGTCAGGATCACCTCGCGCCCGCGCGGGGAGTCGGCGAGCTCGATCTCGTCCATGAACGTGGAGATGATCAGGTAGCCCAGGCCGCCCTCCTCGTCGGCGACCGCCTGCTCGAGCGCGCTCCAGCCCGCCCCCTCGCCCCCGTGGTCGATCACGCGCGCCTCGAGCCGGCGGGCGTCGGTCCGCAGCACCAGCGTGACCTTGTTGGCGCGCGGGATCCGCCGCACCTCGCCGCTCTCGGCGTCGGTGGCGCGGTCGTGTCGGTTGCTGACGGCGACCGCGCAGGCCTCGTCGACGGCCAGCACGATCTGGCGGGTCTCGCGCTCGCCGAAGCCGGCGTGGCGCGCGACCGCGGCCACCAGCGAGCGAATCGAGGCCAGGTAGTAGGTGTCGCGCGGCACGTCCAGCCGCACCTCGTCGCCGCGCGCGCGTCCGCCCGTGCTCGTCATGCGGTGCTCCATCGCTCGCCTCGCTGCCCGCGGTAGGTGTCGGCGTCGACGACCTGCGCCTTGATCACCGCCTCGCCCAGCTCGCGCGTCCCCACCAGCAGCGTGGCGCGCACCTCGCCGATCACCATCGACCCCACCCGCAAGAAGGGCTGGCGCCCGAGCCGCCACGAGAGGGCCGCGGCGCGCGGCGCGGGCCCGCGCAGGGAGACGCGCAGCGAGAGCAGGTTCATGGGCAGCCCCAGCGGGATCCCCTCGACGCCGTGGGCCCCGAGCATGACCGCCTGCCGCGCGGTCTCCAGCAGGTACAGCAGCGACCAGCAGCGCCGGTCGCCGGCGGCGAGACAGTGGCCCGCGGGCGGCGGCCGCAGCGCGCAGCGATAGACCTCCTCCGGTCCGGGCGCGCGGACCAGGATCGAGACGAGCACGTTCTCGGCGCGCCGCTTGTGGAGCAGGGCGGGCTCGGGGCTCGGCGCGCCGGCGAGCGCGTCGTCGCTCGCGGCGAGGCCGCCCTCGAGCCGCAGCGGGGCCACCTCGGTCTCGAGGTCGAGCGTGGCCGCGAGCAGCGCGCCCTGACGGACCTCGCCCTCCCAGGCCAGCCGGGCGGGCGAGGCGGCCCGGCGCTGGCGCACGCGCACGTCGGTCGGCGCGCCCTTCTCGCAGAACCGGCGAAACCCGAGCGTCGCCTCGCCCACGAACAGGACCTCGTCCGGCCCCGGCGGGCGCGCGGCCGCCGCCGCGGCGAGCGCCAGGCCGTGCGCGCCCTCGAGCAGCAGGATCCCGGGCACGTGGTCGAGCGGGTGGTCGAAGAAGTAGGGGTGCTCCTCGTCCACGAGCAGCCGAGCGCTCGCCTCGATCCGGCCCTCGACCTCGGCCGCCTCGAGCCCCTCGAGCACGCGCGCCCCAGGCGGCCGCGTGGCGAGCGCCTGCTCGAGGCGCGCCCGCCAGCCCACCGAGGTCGGCGCGGAGGCGGCGGGCTCGCTGCGGGCGTGGCCCTGGCCCGAGGCCGCGCCCGACGCGGCGACGAGCGGCGCGGCGGCCTCGCGCTGCAGCGTCAAGAAGGCGCGCACGGCGGCGGCCGTCTGCTCGAGGTAGTCGAGGTAGGGGGCCAGGCGCGGCGAGGGCGCCTCGCCCGCGCTCGCGGCGGGCGCCGCGGCCGGGAGCGGGGCGGGCACGAAGGGCACCTCGCGCGGGCGCACCAGCGGAGCGGGCGCGCCCTCCCAGCGCGCCTCGCGCTCGACGAACGCGGTCAGGAGGAGCGCGTCGCCGCGCACCACCTCGATCGCCGCGACCTGCCCCGGCTCGAGCGGGGCGAGCAGGACGCGCGAGAGGGCCTCGAGGCCGCTGGCCTCGGCGAGCGCGCCCGCGAGCGCGCCCGAGGCCGACTCGGTCTCGCGCGCGCCGTCGAGCGCGCAGCGCTCGCGCAGCGCGACCCGCTCGGGCGCGAGCCCCGCGGCCGCGCAGGCCGCCGCGAGGTCGCGCGCGTCCTCGCCCGGCACGAGCGCGCCCAGCGTCCCGAGCACGCGTCGGCCCGCGGCGCGCGCCCGCGCCGCGTCCTCGAGCAGGAACAGCGCCGCGGCCTCGCCCGGCGGGTCGTCGCCCCCGGCGAGGTCGAGCGGGCCCTTGATCGAGCGGGCCGCGCCGAGCAGGAGCGCGTCGCAGCGCTCGGCGAGCCAGCCCGGCGCGAGCTGGAGGGCCGTCCACAAGGTGCCGGCCTCCCCCGAGAGCGTGGCGTGGAACGCGCGCAGGTCGAAGTGGTAGGCGGGGTAGCCCGAGCAGAGCGGCGTCAGCGAGGAGGCGATCGCCTCGAGCGTCGTGTCGGGGCCGAGGAAGGCGGCGAGCTCGGGGGTGAGCGGCGAGCCGGCGCGCGTCTGCGCGCAGTGGCGCCGGTAGAGGCGGAGGGCCATGGCGCCGCCGAGGTTGCTCGTGAGCACCACCGCGGTGCCGGGCTGGGCGGCGGCGCTGTGGCGCGCGAGCAGCCGGCGGGCGAGCTCGATCACCAGCAGCTGCAGCGGGTCGAGCCGCGCCAGCAGGTTGGGGCCCATGCGCAGCCCCTGCGTCTCGACCGTGAGGCGCGGCGGGAAGTAGGCGCCGAGGGCCGCGCCCTCGGCGGCGCCGAACGCCGCGCGGTCGAGCCCGAACCGCTCGGTCGAGAACGAGCTGAACGGGGCGCGGCCGTGGGCCAGCGCCTCGCGCCAGGCCTCGGTCCCGAGCGCGCTCCCCACCGCGACCTCGAGGTCGACGAACGCCAGGCGCGCGGGCGGGCTCGGCTCGAGCCGGCGCGAGGGCACCGTGACCCGGGTCGGGCCCGGGGGCGCCTCCTGGAGCACGAGGTGCGCGTTGGAGCCCCCGAACCCGAACGAGGAGATCCCGAGCCGCCGGGGGCGGCCCCGCTCCCCAACGGCCCAGGGGCGCGGCGCGTCGAGGAGCGCGCAGCAGGTCTCGCGCAGGCGCGGGTGCGGGCGGACGGGCAGGTGCGGGGGCAGCGTGCGCTCGCGCAGCATGAGCAGGCCCTTGAGCAGCGAGGCCATGCCCGCGGCGGCCAGGAGGTGCCCGACCAGACCCTTCGCCGAGCCGACCGGGAGCGGACGCGCGCGGTGCGGCCCGAAGAAGCCGTCCAGCGTCATGAGCTCGGTCTCGTCGCCCACCGCGGTGGCGGTCCCGTGGCCCTCGACGTAGTCCACCTCGGCGGGGTCGACGTCGCGGTAGGCGGCCTCGTAGGCGCGCCGCTGCCCCTCGGGGCCGGGCGCGAACACCGAGCGGTCCGCGCCGTCGCAGGACAGCCCCAGGCCGACCACGCGCGCGAGGGCGGGGAGCTCGGGGGTGGGGCGCTCGAGGAGCACCGCCCCGCAGCCCTCGCCGATCAGGATCCCCGAGGCGTCGGCCGAGAACGGCAGGATCGTGCCCTGCGGCGAGAGCGCCCGCAGGCGCGAGAACCCCACGAACAAGAACAGCGGGAGGAACCCGGTCAGGCCGCTCACGAGCACCGCGTCGGCGGCGCCCGCCGCCAGCAGCCCGGCCCCCACCTCGATCGCGTACAGCGAGCTGGCGCAGGCGGTGTCGATCGCCAGGCGCGGACCGCCCAGCCCGAGCCGCTCCGCCAGCCGCCGCGGCAACAGGTCGGGCCCCAGCGGCGGGATCGCGGGGCCCTCGTGCTCGAGCCCGCCCAGGGTGCGCAGCACCGCGCGCGCGTCGGCCTGGAAGTAGCTCTCGCCGGCCCAGGCCGTGGCGAGCACCAGGCCGGTGCGGGCGCGCGCGAGCGGCGGGCCGGGGCGGGCCTCGCGCGCCGCCAGCGCCTCGGCCAGCACCGCCACGGCCAGGGTCTCCTGGGGGTCCTCGCCGGGGACCGCGCTCAGGCCGGCGCGCTCGGCGCAGAACGCGCGGTCGACGTAGGTCCGGTCGACCGCGGCGGGGTCGGGCGAGAAGAAGCGCTCGCGCGGCAGGCCCCAGCGCGCGGCGAGGGGCTCGAGCGGCGCGGGCTCCGCGCGCAGAGTGCGCGCCCAGTAGGCGTCGAGGTCGGCGGCCCCCGGGAGGCGCGCCGCGGCGGCCGTGATCGCTACCGGCTCCACGCGCCGCCTCCCTCGCCGCCCTCCGCGAAGCGGAGCACCTCGGGGGGCGCGTGGAGCGCCCAGGGCTCGGGGGCGCGCGCGCCGAGCTCGGCCAGGAACGCGCGCACGCCCGCCTCGTTGGTGATCCCGCGCAGGCCGCGCCGCTCCATCAGGCGCTGGAACGCGCCGCCGGCCGCCAGGCCGCTCTCGCTCCAGGCGGCGTAGGCGAGCGCCACCACGGGGTACGGCGCCGCCGCGCTCCAGCTCGCCGCCGCCGCGTCGAGCACCGCGTTGGCCGCGGCGTAGTCGGTCTGGCCGGCGACGCCGGTGTGCGCGGCGATCGAGCTGAGCAGCACGACCGCCTCGAGCGGCTCCGCTCGCAGCAGCCGGTGCAGCTCGTGCAAGGCGGTCGCCTTGGTGCGCACGACCCGCCGCAGGTCGGCGAGCGACTTGCGCGCCAACAGCTCGTCGGCGGTCACGCCCGCCCCGTGGACCACGAGGTGCACCGGGCCGTGCTCGGCGCGGACCACCGTCAGCGCCGCCTCGAGCGCCGCCCCGCTCGTGGCGTCGGCGACGTAGTACGCCAGCCGGCCGCCCGCCGCCTCGACGCGCGCGCGGGTGCGCAGCAGCGCCCGCTGGCGGGTGACCTCCAAGAAGCGCCGCTGGATCGCGGCCGGGTGCGTCGGCTGGCCGGCCTGCTGGAGCTCGGCGTACACGCGCCGCTTGAGCGCCGCGGCGTCGCCGTCGGGCAGGTCGGGGTAGGGATCG
The DNA here is from genome assembly GCA_964569055.1 of uncultured Planctomycetota bacterium. GTDB lineage: Bacteria > Planctomycetota > J058 > J058 > J058 > JAWLGW01. The sequence goes on from CAZMSZ010000160.1 coordinate 12,313, forward strand.
CTCGTCACCGGCGCGGTCCGCCCCAGCGCCACGATCGTGCAGCGGCGGGCGCGCGCCAGCCCGACCGCGAGCTCGGCCGTGATCCCGTCGGCGCCGCCGAGCAGGAGCGCCGTCGCGCCCTCGCGCAGGCGCGGAGGCTCCTCGGGGAGCGGCGCGGGGACGGCGATCGGTCGCAGGCGCGCGGGGCCGCGCAGCGCCACGTCCCGCGCGCCGGGCGCGGCGAGCTCGCGCAGGAGCCGCGGGGCGAGCTCCGCGGGGGCGGCGGCCTGGGCGTCGAGCCACACCGCGCGCACGCGCGCCCCCGCCCACTCGCGCGCCAGGCTGCGCGCGAACCCCCGCGCGGCGCTCCAGGCGGGCGAGCGGTCCTCGCGCCCGACCACCAGCAGCGCGCGCGGGGCGCTCGCCGCAGGCGCGGTGAAGTGCGACCCGAGCGCGCGCGCCAGCGTGAACGCGCCCGTGGCCGCGCGCTCGAGCTCGGACTCCCAGGCGGCGCTCGGCGCCGCGAGCCCGGCGGGAGCGGCCTCGTCCCAGGCCAGCAGCAGGCAGGCGTCGGGGAGCGCGCCCAGGCAGGCGCGCAGGCGCCGCTCGAGCCCGGGCGCGTCCACGAGGTCGATCGCGGGCTCGCCGGGCTCGTCGGCGAGGCGCCAGCCCTCGGCGAGGTGGAGCCGCACCGGGCGCGCGCCGGCGGCCGCCAGCGCGGGCGCGAGCGCGTCCACCGCCTCGGGCGGCCCGGCCACCAGCACCCGCTCCCGCGCGGGCTCCGTCCCCTCGGGGAGGGGGGCCGGCTCGAGGCGCAGGACGTAGCGCGCGAGGCCCGCCGGCTCGGACGGCTCGGCCGCTTGGGGCGCCCCGGCGGGGTCCAGGGCGCGCAGCAGCGCCTCGAGGCCGGCGAGGTCGCGCGCGTGGAGCAGCTCGCGTCCGCCGAGCGCGAGCCCGGGCTCGTCCTTCAGCGCGGCGGCGAGGAGGGCCCGGCGCGAGAACGCGTCCAGCCCGAGCTCGCGCTCGAGGTCGGCGTCGGGGAGCAGCTCGTCGGGGGCGAGCTCGAAGTCCTCGATCAGCGCGCGGCGAATCCGCGCCATGACCTCCTGCCAGGCCGGCGCGCGAGGGGTCGCTGCCGGCTCGGGGCGCGTGGCGGTCTCGGTGGGAGGAGCGGCCGACGCCGGCGCGGCGGCCGAATCTCCGCAGCGCTCGAGCAGCTCGGCCAGGGTCCGCACACCGCGCAGCCCGTCCGCCCGGGCAGCCAGCGCGGGGAACCGCTCGATCACGCTGAACAGCACCTCGGACAGCGTGATCGAGTCGAGCCCGAGCTCGTCCTCGAACCGGGTGTCGGCGCGGATCGCCTCGGGCGGGAACCCCGTCACCCGACACAGCTCCGCGCGCACGTAGCCCTCGAGGTCGAGCTCCTCGGGGCGAGGTCCGGCAGGTCCGGCGGCGGGGTCCGCCGCGGGCGCCCCGCTGAGCGCCTGCAGGCCTGCCTCCTGCGCGGCGAACAGCTCGTCGAGCACGGCGAGGTTCGTGGCCAGCGCGCGCGCGAGGAGCTCGGCCTGCTCGGCCGGCTCGAGCGAGCGGCGCGCCTGATCGAGGGCCGTCCGCTGGCGCGTGAAGAACCCCTCGACGGCGCGCCGGTTCCCCTCGAAGTAGGCCCGCGCGCCGGCGGACGCCACGGGCGGCGAGGCGGGCAGGTCGGCCAGCCGCTCGGCGCCCGGCGCCAGCGGCGCGTCCGGGAGCGGGGAGCCGGGCGCGGCGAGGGCGCGCCATACCTCCTCGTCGGGGGCGAACGGCTCCCACTCGAGCGGGACGCCGGCCGCCGCGAGCGCGGCCAGCGCGCGCAGCGCGTGCGCTCGCGCGGGCTCGGGGTCGGGCGTCAGGGGGTCGAGCGGGAGCGCCTCGAACGGGCGGCCGGCGAGGACGTCGCGGGCGAGCCCGCTCAGCACGCGCCCTGGCCCGACCTCCACCAGCAGGCGGGCGCCCTCGGCGTGCAGGCGCTCCACGGCCTCGACCCAGCGCACGGGCGCCACGACCTGTCGGGCCAGCGTGGCTTCGACCGCGCCCGCGTCGGCGGGATACGGCTCGGCCGTGACGCTGCTCACGACGCGGCCGCGCGTCGGCGCGCCGAGGTGCGGCGCGCGCACCGCGAGGAACGCGGCCCACTCGGCGCCCACCGGCGCCATGAGGGGCGAGTGGAACGCGCAGGCGGTCTTGAGCGGGCGGGCGACCACGCGCTCGGCGTCGCACCGCGCCGCGAGCGCGGCGATCGCCGCGACGGCGCCCGAGGCGACGAGCTGGCGGGGCGCGTTGAGGTTGGCGAGCACCAGCGGGCCCAGCTCGGGGTCGAGCCCCTCGAGCAGCGCGGCCGCGCGCTCGGCGCTGGCCCGGATCGCCAGCATCGAGCCCGGCGCGCGGGCCGACGCCTCGCCGAGCAGCCGCCCCCGGGCCTGGCTCAGGCGCATCAGCTCGGCGAAGTCGAACGCCCCGGCGGCGTGGAGGGCCGTCAGCTCGCCGTAGCTGTGCCCGGCCAGCAAGGCGGGCGACAGGCCCAGGGCCTCGCGCAGGTGCTCGGCCAGGACGGCCGAGAGGAAGCCGATCGCCGCCTGCGCGTTGTGGGTCTGGGTCAGCTCCGCCTCGAGCGCCGGCGTCGAGCGGGCGTCGACGAAGGCCAGGAGCGAGCGGCCGAGCAGCGCGCGGGCCTCCTCGTCGCGCGCCAGGGCGCGCTCGCGCAGGCCCGGCAGCGCGGCGAGCAGCCCGGCCAGCATCCCGACCGACTGGCTCCCTTGCCCGGGAAACAGCCACGCCACGCCGGCCGGCCCGGGCGGGTCGGGCTCGAACCGCAGGCCGGCCTCGCGCTCCCGCAGGGCGGCCGGCGCCGACCCGGCGAGGTGCTCGGCGGCGCGCTCGAGGCGCGCGCGGAGCGAGGGCGCGTCGTCGGCGACGACCGCCAGCGTCAGTCGCCCCGCCGCGCGCGGGTCGGGCGCTTCGCCACGCAGGGCGCGTGACACCCGACCCCGGAGCGCGACCACGTCGTCGGCCCGCACGCAGCAGAGGAAGGCCATGTGGAGCGGCGGGTCTCCCGTATTCCCTGCCGCCAGGATAGAGCACGCGCAAGAGCAGGGCCAGGCGCGCTGGGCTCGCCGGCTCGTGCCGAGAGGCTGTCGCTCGTACGAGCTCCACTCAGCAACGAAGCGCAGAGAGCGCCGAGGACGCAGAGCTTCTCTGCAGTGCTAAACCGCCAAATCGTGCGCGGAGGCGCACGATTTCCTTAGCCC
>CAZMSZ010000161.1:0-15569 GCA_964569055.1 uncultured Planctomycetota bacterium
TTCGGATTCGGATTCGGATTCGGATTCGGATTCGGATTCGGATTCGGATTCGGAAGCGGATTCGGAGTCGGAATCGGAAGCGGATTCGGAATCGGAATCGGAAGCGGAATCGGAACCGGAATCGGAATCGGCGTCCGGAGATTGTGGCCTTGGACTGGTGTCTACGTGCCCGTGCCCGGCATTCTCCGGCTTCTTCCGAGGCGCAGCGGCCGTACGCGACAGCCCTTCGGAGCCCGGCGCGGCGTTCGGTGCGCGCGTGAGCCAGGCCAACGCCGCGGCCGCGAGCAGCATGGCGGCCACGGCCAGGACCACGCCCCAGGGCGCCTTGGGCGCGCGCCGGGCGCGGCGTCGCCGTCGCTGGGGCGCGGCCTCCTGGTCGAGGGCCGCCTCGATCCGCGCCAGCAGGTCGGCTGGCGGCTCGGTCGGCAGCGCCTCGCGCAGGGCCGACTCCTCGCGCCGGGCGAGCTCCAGCAGCCGAGCGCAGCGGGTGCACCCGCGCGCGTGCGCCGCGGCGGCCGGATCGGGCTCGCCCTCGGCGAGGGCGCGCAGCGCCGCGGAGTCGAGGCAGCTCACCGCTGCACCTCGCCCTCGGCGGACTCCACGTACCGGGCGAGCGCCCGGGCGAGGGCCTCGCGGGCGCGCAGCGCGCGCATCTTGGCGGCGCCGACCGACAGCCCCAGCGCGCGCGCCACCTCGGGATAGCTGAGGTCGGCCAGGTACTTGAGCCCGATCACCTCGCGCTGCTCGGCAGGGAGCTCCTCGAGCGCGGCGAGCAGGTGCTCGCGCAGGACGCCGCGCGCGTAGGCCTCGAGCCCGCCCACCCCGGGCGCCGCCACGCGCTCGAGCTCCTCGGCGGGGGCGGAGTCGAGCCGGCGGCGGGCGAGCTGGTCGCGGACGCGGTTGGCCGCGATCGCGAACACCCAGCTCCGGACGCTCCCCGCGCCCGGGTCGAACGAGCTGCGGTAGCGCCAGGCGCGCACGAACGTCTCCTGGGTCACGTCGGCCGCCCGCTCGTCGTCGCCGAGCACCCGGCGCGCGTAGCCGAACACGTCGCGGTGGAGCCGGCGCACGACCGCGTCGAAGGCCCCGCGGTCGCCGCGCTGAGCGCGCGCGAGGAGCGCGTCGAGGTCGGACATGGGCGCGGATGGTAGGCGATCCCCCCGCGGCTCGCGAGGGAGCTTCGAGACCAGGTCGTCGGCCACTCGGCGGGCACGGCGGCCTCAGGGCGCCGTGATGATCGGGCCGGTGTCGACCACCTCGAAGTCGGAGCCGACGATCCCCGAGAGCTCGGAGAGGTCGTCGTCGCTCCAGCGCGGGTCGGGGGCGCCCGAGAGGTACCAGTCGGAGCCGTTGTCGGCCACGAACATGCCGTAGGTCTTGAGCGCGCGCAGGATCACCTGCACGACCGGCGGGTAGCCCGAGATGTCCACGCTGGCCTTGAGCCGCAGCCGGAGGCCCATGGGCGGCAGGGTGGGATCGCTGCTGCTGCTCGCGAAGTGGCGCGCGGGCTCGACGTAGCCGCGCTGCGTCTGCGAGACCGTGAACCGCAGCGCGTGACGGATCTCCCCCGCGACGACCGCCTCGTCGTAGCGCACCAGCCCCGGGTAGATCGGCAGGCCGGCCGCGTCGGCCGAGGTCCAGCCGGCCGGGCGCAGCGCGTTGGAGTCGAGGTCGAACACCGCGCCCGAGTCGGCCAGCCACCCGCCCGGGAGCGTCGGGTCGGGGAAGGCGCGGAACAGCTCGTACAGCTTGCGGCCGGCCGGGTCGAGCACGATCACGTGGCGGTCGCCGGTCCCGTTCGGCCCGCCCTCGATCGGCGCGTCGCTCGGGACGGGATACGGCCCCGGGTCGCTCTCGCTGCCGTAGGCGGTGAACGTGATCGGGACCAGCGGCTGACCGGCGGGGACCACCACGTACGGGATCCCGTTGGGCGCCCCGTTCCACACGGTGCCGAAGTCGGGGTGCAGCCCGGCGCTGGCGCCGATCGACGCTATGAACGCGTCGGAGTCGGGGTGCACCGGGTAGCCGGAGATGTCGGTGTTCCACGGGTTGTCCGCCGGGAAGACCTGCGTCGAGCCGCCGCTCGTCGAGCCGACCGGGCCGGGCCCCGGGCCCTGGCTGCTCGGCGGCGGCGTCCCCGTCCCGTTGGAGGAGGAGGAGCCGTCGCCCCCACCGCCGCTCGAGCAGCCCGCGAGGGCCAAGAAGAAGGTCAGGGCGAGGGGCGTGCCGCGCATGGTTACCTCCGATCGAGCAGCACTACCTCCGCTCGGGCGCGGCGGTCACGCGCCCGTCTCCACGTTGTCGCAACCGCTGGTGTGGCAACACTCGGCCCGGCGCGACCGTGGCCCTATGTCCGGTCCGCGGGGTCGTCGTCCGCGCCCGGCGGCTCCTCGTCCTCCAGCGCGGCGGAGTCGATCAGCTCCCCCTCCACGCTGTCGACGATCACGATCCCCTCGTCGCTGAGCACCTCGCCGCTGGTCGAGTCGGCCGGCGCGAGCGGCAGCTCGGCGGCGACCTCCGCCGCCTCGCGCGGCGGGAGCAACAGCTCGTGCGAGGCCTCGAGGCGGGCCGAGGCGCCCGGGACGTTCTCGTCGTCGTCGAGCAGCACGAACACGCCCGAGTCGCGCAGCTCGGCCTCGTAGGAGGCGGCGTCCACGAAGCGGCGCGCGAGCTCGTCGCCGGTCGGCTCGCCCTCGAGGTACACGCAGCGCAGGGCGCGCTGGCCGTGGACCATGGCGAACGGCTCGCCGGGCGCGAGGCGCGCGTTGGCGGCGAGGAGCGTCGGCCGGTCGGGGTGGATCAGCTGCGCGCCGTCGGCCCCGTCGCAGGCCAGCGTCCCGTCCTCGCGCACGGCCAGCACCAGCGCGCCGCCCGGCGTGTCCTCGGGCTCGATCACCACGCTGCCGTCGGGCTGCACGTGGTCGCGCAGCAGGTAGCGCTCGGGCGAGATCCGCCCGTTCGCGCCGATCGTGCGCAGCTGGCGCTCGCCGAGGAGCGCGCGCGCCCGCGCCCGCGCGCGGTGCCGCCGCAGCAGCAGCGCGCCCCACCCGCCGCCGACCGCGAGCAGCCCGGCCCCGAGCAGGAGGCGACCCCAGCCGAACACCTCGACCGACAGGCGCCGCGCCGCCGGCACCGCGCCCGGGGCCTCCACCCGCAGCGTGACCTCGGCGCCGCCCGCCTCGTCGGGCCACACCAGGGTCGCGCTCAGCGCGTCGCCCACGGGCGCCGCGCGCTCCAGGCGAGCGCCCGCGGGGGCGCCGAGCAGGACCAGCTCGAGGGGCGGCGGCGCGCCCTCGGGGTGCGGGTCGATCCCCACCCGGACGCGCAGCTCGGCGCGCCCGCCGCGCAGCCGGAGCGTGCCCTCGAGGGGGCGGCCCGCGCCGTCGCTGAGCGCCTCGATCGAGAGGCGCGTCCGCTCGGCCGGCGCGACCTCGATCGGCGCGGTCAGCCGCAGCGCCACCTCGCCGGTCGCCTCGAGCGTGAGCGGCCCGGGCGCCTGCGGCACGACCTCTCCGGACCAGGTGGCGTCGTCCTTCGCCGCCCGGCGCAGCGTGACCGAGAGCGGCGCGCCGCTCCCCTCGCGCAGCACCAGCGCCAGCTCGTCGCCGACGAGGCCGGCCGGCGCGGTCGCGCTCAGCCCGAGCGGCTGCCCGGCGACCGCGGGCCCGCTCGCCCGGACCAAGGCCTCGCCCGGCGCGACGGGCACGCGCAGCTCGGCCCCGACCAGCGGCGGGCCGGCGCCGAGGGTGACCCGCGCGATCACCGCCACGGTCCCGTCGGGCTCGGCCCCGGGCACGCGCGCCGCGGGCGGCGCGCCCGCCAGCGCCGCGCGCCCGCCCCCGCCGCGCGCCTCGAGCGTGACGCCCGGCGCGAGCGGCCCCAGGGCGACCACGCGCACCGCGCCGCCGGTCAGGCGATACGCCGCGAGCGGAGGCGAGGCCGGGCGCGGCGAGACCAGCGCCCGCTCCGCCCCGGGCGGCAGCGGGAGCGCGCCGGCCGGCGCGTCGAGCAGCCACAGCCGGCGCTCGCGGTCGAGGGCGGCGCCGTCCGCGACCGTGAAGGGGGCCGAGCCCACCAGCAGCACGCGCGCGGGGCCGGCGAGCTCGAGCCGCGCGCCCGGGGCGCCGAGCTCGGCGGCGCACGGAGCGCCGCGGAGCGCCGCGGCCAGCGCCGCGGTCACCGCGCCGTCTTGGCCCTCGAGCTCGATCACCTGCCCGGCGCACGCCTCGAGGTACGGCGTGACCCGCGCGCGCGCCGGCAGCGGCGCGCGCAGCGCGACGACCTGCGCCCGCCGCGGCCCGAGCGCCTCGAGCAGCAGCGCGCGCGCCGCGCGGTTCACCTCGTCGCGCGTCGGGCGCGGCGCCGCGCGCCGGGCCCGCGCCAGCGCCTCGCGCGGGGGGCGATCGCCGGCGAACGCGTCGAGGTCGTCGTCGGCGTAGAGCAGGACGCGCCCGGCCGGTCCGACCGCGTCGAGCGCGGCGAGCAGCGCGGCGCCCACGTCGGCGCCGCCGGGCGCGGGCGGTCCGAGCGCGAGCAGGGCCTCGAGCGCCGCCGCCAGCGAGGCCGGCTCGCGGGTCACGCGCCCCAGCGCCAGCCCGCCCGCGGGCACGCGCTGACCGGTCGCGAGCAGACCGAGCGCCTCGCCCTCCCGCGCCGCGAGCGCGAGCGCCTGCGCGATGAGGGGCGGGCCACGCCCCTCCGGATCCGCGTGACGCAGGCTCGCCGAGCGATCGACCACGACCACCACGCGGCGCTCGTCGGCGCGCGCCACGCCCGCGAGGGTCGCGCTCAACAGGAGCGCGAGCGCGGCCCGCCTCACCGGCTCAGCTCCAGCCGCACCGGGATCACCAGCGGCGGCGCGCCGCCCGCGGCCGCGCGCACCTCGACCTCGCCGGTGTAGGTCCCGGCGGCGAGGTCGCTCGAGCAGTAGAGCGAGAGCGCGAATCGGCGCGGGCGCGCCCCGAGGCGCTCGCCGCTCCAGCCGTCGAGGGGCTCGATCCGCACGTCGAACTCGGGGTCGAGCGCGCCCGCCTCGCCGGCGAGCCGCCCCGGCGTGATCTCGACCGCGACCGGCTCGGCCGCGGGCCACGCGACCTCGACCGGCGCGCTCACCCAGCCCCAGGAGCCCTCGAACACCACCTCGCGCGGGGCCGAGGGCGGGGCGAGCACCTCCAGCGCGAGCGGGACCGAGCGCGGCGCGAGCGAGGGCTCGCGCGCCACCCGCAGCGCGAGCGCGCCGCGGTAGACGCCGGGGGCGAGGCCCGGCTCGACCCGCGCGCTCAGGCCGCCCACGTCGAGCGCCACGCGGAGCGCGCCGCCGGGGCCCTCGAGCGCGGCCGGCGCCGCCTCGAGGTCCGCGCGCGGCTCGGTGCGAAAAGGAAGCGGGACGGGGCCCACCGCGGCGCCGGCAGGCGCGGCGGGGAGCGTCAGGCCGGCCGGCCCGACCCAGCGGTAGGTCCGCCGCTCGACGCGGACCGTGCGCACCAGCCGCGCGCCGTCGTCCCCCTCGGCCACCACCTCGAGCGCCCCGGCGTCGGGAGGCAACACCAGCTCGCCTCGCGCGCCCGGGGCGAGGCTCAGCCGGCGGCCGGCGCAGGTCAGCTCGACCGCGCGGGTCGGGTCGCCGCGCACGGGGAGCACCAGCGGCACGGGCGGCTCGTCCTCCCAGCGGGCGGCGACGAGCCGGGCGGGCAGCTCCAGCGCGAGCGGCGCCGGGCCACTCGCGGAAGGCGCCGGCGTCGGGACGGGCTCGGTCGCCGCGGGGGCGACGGTGAGCGCGCGCGTGCGCCGCAGGACGAACCGTCTGCCGTCCTCGCTCAACAGCGCCTCGACCACCAGGCGCAGCGCGGTCTCCTCGGTGACCTGCGGGGCGCGGAGCGCGCCGACCAGCCGCGCCCGGTCGCCGCCGCGGGCGGCGCGGAGCGTGCGGACCCGGCCGACCCGCTCCCCGCCGCGCTCCAGGAACGCCCGCACCACCAGCCGCGGGAGCGCCTCGGCCACCCGCTCGGGGTCGCCGGCCAGCCGGACCTCGACGGGGAGGTCGGCGCCGGCCACGGCGCGCTCGGGGGGCGCGCCGCTCGCGAGCTCGAGCGCGAAGCGCGGCTCGAGCAGCGTCACCACCTCGCCCGGCGCGCCCTCGACCTGCCACACCCCGGGCGCGGGCTGCTCGACGAGCGCGACCGTGACCTCGGCCCCGGTGCGCACGGCGGCGCCAGGGGGCTGGGCCGTCCCGTCGTGGAGGAGGGCGCTCGGGCTGCCGCCGCGACACACGAAGGCCAGGCGCGCGGTGTGGGGGAGGACGTCCACCCGCGTGGCGCTCGCGCCGGGGGCGCGCTCCACGCGCAAGTACCCGAGCGCCTCGACGGCGACCTCCTCGAACGCGCCCAGGAGCCCGCCGGCGTCCACCGCCCCGACGACGGCGCCGCCCGTGCGCGCGACCAGCCGCGCCAGGAAGGGCGAGTCCGCCCCCTCGCCCAGCGCGATCGCGAACAGCCGCCAGCCGCGCCCCGCCAGCGCGGCGATCGCCTCCTCCAGCGAGCCGCCGCTCCTCTGCCGCCGACCTCGATACGGGACGCCGTCGGTGAGCAGGACCACCGCCGCCCCCGGCGGCGCCGCGCTGGCGGCGAGCATGTCGTGCGCCGCCTCGAGCGCCGCGGCGAAGTCGGTGATCCCGTTGCGCGCGACCGCGCGCAGCGTCGGTCCGAGCGCCGCGCGCTCGCGCTCGCCGCCCGCGGGCCCGAGCGACCGCCGGACCGTGGCCTCGGCCGCGTAGGTGATCACCCCGACGTTGTCGCGGCTCCCGGCCAGCCCGAGCACCAGCTCGGCCCCGAGCGGCGCGACCTGCGCGGGGTCGTTGTCGCGCATGGAGGTCGAGGAGTCGAGCAGCAGCACCACCCGCCGCCCCTCGGGCGCGACCCCCTCGGTGAGCGGGAGCGCGCAGCCCGCGAGCGGGAGCAGGAGCAGCGCCAGGGCGCCGCCGAGGCGGGTGAGAGTGGTTGCCACGGGGCCGACTCCGAGCGGAGAAGCCTACCCGATCGGGGCGCTGGCCCGCAGCAGGGCCTCGATCAAGGCCAGGCGCTCGGACCAGGGGAGGGCGGCCACCTCGGCCGCGGGCGGGAGCTCTCGCCCGGTCGCGGCGGCGAGCCTCGGGCGGGCGAGGGCCCAGGCCGCGGCGAGGTCGAGGTTCGCCTGGCCCTTGCTCGAGACGAGCGGCTCGAGCCCGCTCACCTCGAACGAGGTGCGCACGTCGGCGCGCTCGAGCGCGGCGAGGAGGTCGTCGGCTACGGCGCGGGACGCGCCGTCGTACAGGGTGAGGTGGGGCGCGTAGCCGTAGTCGGGCTTGTGCCAGATCGCGCGCAGCTCGGGCGAGTCGCAGCGCAGGAACACCGTGTTCTGACGCGGACCGAAGAAGCTGCCGACCCCCGCCACCGCGAGCCTGCTGCCGGCGATCGTGCGGCTCAGGGCCGAGACGTCGTAGCGCTGGCGGTAGGGGCCGCGCGCGGTGACGTGGGCCCGCCCCTTCTCGTGGGGGTTGGCCAAGAAGCGCAGCCCGTCGAGGAGCGCCTCGAGCTCGGGGTCGGACACGTAGATCACGTAGAACACGCGCACGTGACGGCCCTCAGATCACGAGGTAGCGCAGCAGCTCGCTCTCGGGGCGCGCGGCGGCCAGGCGGGCGAGCAGCGCGAACAGCAGCCCGCCGAAGGCGCGCGCCCGCGCGAACGCCTCGTCGCGCGCCGGGCGCGCGGCGATCCACCCCAGCAGCTCGGGCTCGGGGCGGCCCGTCGCCTCGAGGAACCAGGCGTACTCGGCGAGGGCGCGGGCGAGCGGGTCGGCCAGCGCCGGGTCGCCCGCGCAGGCGTCGATCAGCCGCGCGAGCGGCGGCTGCTGCGCCAGCTCCAGCAGGCGCTCGGGGCCGAGCGGCTGCTCGCGCGCCAGCGCGACCAGGAGCGCGTAGCAGGTCAGCATGCGGCTGAACTTCAGCTTCAGGTTGACCAGGTGACTCTTGGGCTTGCGCGCGGGGTCGCGGCGGCGGCGCGCGTGCTCGTAGCTGAGGCACAGCGTCTTCCAGTAGCGGACCACGTCGTTGGCGAGGAACACCGGGCGGAAGCTCGCCTCGTGCTCGTGGTAGTCGTGGAAGTAGACCCCGATCACCTCCTCGAGCACGCGGCGGTAGACCGCCTCGCCGTGGAGCGGGCGGCTCTCGAGCAGCAGCAGCAGGCGCGCGGTGAACCAGTTGCGCGCGACGTCGGCCGTCCCGCCGAGGTGCTCGTGGAGGTCGCGCGAGCGGTGGACCTCGAGGTAGCGGCCGTCGTCGGTGAACTCGGGGAAGCCCTCGGCCCGGCAGGCGCGCACGAGGTCGGCCAGGACGAGGTGCTCGTCGAGCCGCGGGTAGCGCTCGGGGCCGGTGTGGACCAAGAACAGGTCGAGGTCGGAGTGGGCCGAGGCCTCGAGGCGCCCGAAGGAGCCCGTGGCGTAGATGCACAGGTCGTCGGCGCCGGCGAGCGAGGGGAGCGAGGCGATCCGCGAGCGCAGGGTGCCCAGGCGCTGCTCGCAGGCGGCCCGCCGGGCGGCGATCACCTCGGGCACGGCAGCGAGAGGAGGCGGGGAGGTCACGCCCGCGAGTTTCCCAAATCTCGAAAGTGGGTGGTCGGGTGATTCCAACAGGTGGAGCCGGCCCGCCGTGAGCCATGCAGCTCCACGGGTTAGCGCGACGCGTCACCGGCTCGGTCCTTGCAGAGCGAGCGCGAACCGCACGGAGGTCGCATGGCACCCGCTCGTACCGCGCTCGTCGCGCTCCTCTCGCTCACCGCCCTCGCGGCCGGCTGCGCCGAGTCGGGCGGCAGCTCGCGCCGCGGCGCCAGCGCCGCCGGGGTCACGAGCGGGACCGGCGCCGGCGGCGGCCCCGCCGCCGCGAACCCGATCCCGCCCGCGCCGGCCAGCCAGGGGAGCGCGATCGAGGCCTACAACGCCGACCTCCAGCGCATGTGGGACGCCGTGCGGCCCATGGCCAAGACGGCGATCGATCAGCAGATCGCGACGCGCCTGGCCGGGCTCAAGCACAGCACCTCGGCCCTCGACCTCGAGATCCTCGCCGTGAGCGGCGTGACGCTCGACGCGCAGGTCGCGCCCGGGCTGACCCGCCTCGCCACCGACGGCGTGACGCTGCGCCTGCCGCGCCAGGGCACGTGGGAGGTCCGGCTCCCGCTGCAGGCGCGGGTCACGGTCAAGCTCGGCGGCTTCCAGCCGGCGGTGGACATCCCGATCACGCTGGTGATCACCGGGCTCAGCATCGAGGTCGACGCGCAGTTCGACGTCAGCGACCCCACCCGCCCGCGGCTGTCGCAGCTCGGCCGCCCGGCGATCACGTTCCAGGTGCGGATCGACTCCACCTTCCCCCTGATCACCCAGCTCACGGGCGCGCTCACGCCGGTCGCCAACTGGCTGGCGCACCGCGCGCTCGACGCGGCGCTCGCCAACCTCCTGCCCACCCTCGGCAGCCTCGGCAGCCTGGCCGGGCCGATCCCCGGCGACGGCGCGCCCGCCTGGGCCGACTCGGGGATCGCGACCCCGTTCGAGGAGGTGGTCACCAACGTCGACCGCAAGCTCCGCCGCCACCACCTGCCGCACGGCACGCTCCTGTGCGCCTACGTCGACCAGCCCTCCCTCGACACCTGGCTCACGGCCTACCGCGACGGCGGGCCGGGCATGGTGGGCAACGTGACCCACTACGAGGACGGCGGGGACTCGGCCATCTGGACCGGGCACTACGTGGCCTCGCAGGCGTTCCGCTACGGGGTCACCGGCGACAGCGAGGCGCTCGACAACCTGGCCCACGCGGTGGCCGGGGTCGGCAAGCTGCTCGACGTCAACGGCGGGACCGGCCTGCTGGCCCGCGTCGCGGCGCCCGCCGGCACGGTGGTCGGCGACCGGATCCAGCACGACGGCGTGTTCCGCTCGGCCGTGATCAACGGGCAGACCTGGCTCGGTCGCCAGGGGAGCAACGGGATCTCGCGCGACCAGTACAGCGGGGTGTTCTTCGGGCTCGCCATGGCCTACGAGCTCGCGCCGCAGCTCCGGCCCGACTGCCAGCGGCGGATCGAGCAGATGCTCGACTACCTGATCGCGCGCGGCTGGGTGATCGACGAGGACCGCCCGGCCTTCACCGGCGTGCAGGGCGGGAGCCGCGGCCCGACCTTCTGGGCCGGCGTCGGCTACCAGAAGCTGGCCTTCCTGCTGATCGGGCACCGCATGAACCCCGCCAAGTACCGCGCCGAGCTCGCGGCCGCGGGCGGGCTGGCGGAGAGCGCCTGGATCGGGCTGTGGAGCGCCACGTTCGGCGTCGACCACTACTACAAGTACAACCTCTCGCACATCGGCCTCTACAACTACTTCCGCCTCGAGACCGACCCCGGCCGCTGGGCCGCCATGCTGCGCGGCTACCTCATGGTCGAGCGCTACGTGGGGCACCACCGCAACGCGCACTTCGACCTGATCCAGAGCACGATCGACCCGAGCACGCGCGCCACGTTGTTCCCCCAGACTCGCGAGGTGATCCGGCGCTTCTTGAACCGGCCGCACCGCCGCGTGGCGCCCCCGGTGGTCGACCTCTCGGGCGTGCAGTGGGTGACGATCAGCCAGACCGGCTACACGCAGGTCAACGGCAGCATGCAGATCCAGACCACCTCCACGCAGATGCCGTCGGAGCCGCTCGACATCACGCTGCGCTACCCCGAGAGCAACTTCATCTGGCAGCGCGACCCCTTCCGTCCCGCGCGGCCCAACGAGGGGAACGCCCGCGAGGAGAAGCACGGCCTCGACCTCGTGCTCCCCTACTGGATGGGCCGCTACTACGGCGCGTTCTGACTGACGCCCGAGGGACCTCGTCCACGGTGAACGCCGGCGCCCACTTATAGTGGCGCCCGTGGAAGAAGGACCCACGGGCGAGGCGCTGCTCTGCTGGCGCGAGGCCGCGCGGCGCCTGGGCGCCGGGCTGCGGGCCAGCCGCGGCGCGCTCGCCGCGTGGGCGGTCGCCGCGCTGGCGCTGCTCGTCCAGCAGGAGACGCGGCTGCTCGGCGGCGCGCACGGGAACCACGGCGGGTTCGCGCTGTCGGTGTTCGGGCTCGCGACGACGGCGCTCGCGCTCCCGCTCCTGCGCGCGAGTGCCGCCGACCCGGCGCGCGTCACCGGGCGGGCGCTCGCGTGCATCGCGGGCGTGGCGATCCTGCGGGTCGGGCTCGCCGCGCACCCACGCACCGACGCGCTCCTGATTCAGTCCCCGAGCGCGCAGCTGCTGGTGCTGATCGTCGCCGCGCTCGGCGCGGCCGCGGCGCTGCTGCGCGTCGAGGCGCGCGCCCTGGCGCGCGGGGCCTGGTCGACCTCCGCGGGGCGGACCGCGCTGGTCTCGGGCGGGCTCGTCCTCGCGGCGATCGTGCTGGTCGCCGCCGGTGAGAGCGCGCAGTGGCTGGCGATCACGGGCGGCGAGGCGAGCCGGGCCGCGAGCTCGCTCCCGGCGCTCGCGCTGAACGCCGTGGCCGTGGCCGCCCTCCTGGCGGTCGCGCTGGGCGCCACCGCTCGGCCGGCGCTGGCGCTCGCCGCGGTCGGCGCGCTCTACGCGGGGCTCCACGTCGCCAACCTGATCAAGCTGGACCTGCTGCGCGCGCCGCTGAGCGTGTTCGACCTGCGCGTGGTGCGTGACTTCCTCCGCCTGGGCGTGGTCGGTCCCGAGCACGTCCTCCTGGTCGGGCTCGCGGTCGCCGCGTCGGGCTTCGCGCTGTGGCGCGCTTCGGCGCCGGCGCTCGCGCCGCGCGGGCGGGTGGCGTATGGCGTCGCCGGGCTGGCGGCGCTGGCGCTCCTCGCCTCGGGCCACCGGGCGGAGGGGCCGCGCGAGCTGCTGCGCGGGCTGGGCGTCTACCCGCGCACCGCCGAGCCGCGCGAGTCGGTCGTCCGCAACGGCCTGTTGCTCGAGCTGCTCCTCGCCACGCACGCGCTCACCGCGGCGCCGCCCCCCGGCTACGGTCCGGAGGCCGTCGCCGCCGCGCTCGCCGCGCACCCCGCTCCCCCTCCGCCCCACGCGCCCGCGCGGCCGATCAACCTGATCGTGTACTTCGTGGAGGCCCTCACCGATCCGCGGGCGCTCGGGTTCGACTGCGCCCCCGACCCGATCCCCACGTTCCGCGCCCTGCGCGAGGCGCACGGCGAGAGCTGGATCGTGTCGCCCGTGTTCGGCGGGTTGTCGGCCAACGCCGAGTTCGAGCTGATCAGCGGCATGAGCATGGCGTTCCTCCCCCGCGACTCCTGCCCGTTCAAGGAGTACGTCGGGCGCGACCTGCCGGCGCTGCCGCGCGCGCTCGCCGCGCGGGGTTACCGCACGGTGGCGATCCACGCCGAGCCGCTGGCGTTCTACGGGCGCGAGACGATCTACCCCCTGCTCGGCTACGAGCAGGCGATCAGCGTGGCCGACGACCCCGCGGCCGAGCGCGACGTCGCCGGGCGCCGGCCCTCCGACGAGGCCGTGGTCGGGCGCGTGATCCGCGAGGCGGCGGCGAGCGACGACCGCCCGTTCTTCTTCTTCGTGGGGCCGAACTCCACCCACTGGCCCTGGCATCCGGCCAACCGCGCCGAGCGGATCACGGTCCGGACCTCGCTCCCGGCGGACGACCGGGCGGAGCTCGAGGCGTACCTCGGCGCGGTCCGGATCGCCGACCGCGCGCTGGCGCGCCTGATCGAGCACTTCTCCCGCTCGAGCGAGCCCACCGCGATCCTGGTCCTGGGCGATCACCTCCCGGCGCTGTCGAGCGCGGCCTACGCGGCGGGGGGCGAGGTCCGCGTGGACTGGAGCGCGCGGGCCGGGCGCATGGACCTGCGCGGGGACGACGCCTCGCGCCGCGCGGCCTACCGAGTGCCGGCCGCGCTGTGGACCAACTACCGCGCCGAGCCCCGCCCGTTCACGATCAGCATGAACTACGTCCCGGCCCTGCTGCTCGAGGAGGCCGGCGTCCCGGCGGAGGGGTTCTTGGGCTTCACCGCCGCGCTCAGGCGCGAGCTGCCGGTGCTGGGACGTTTCCTGCAGGGGCCCGACGGCGTGGCCCACTGGCTCGAGGCCGTGCCCGCTCGGCTCGAGCCGCCGCTGCACGACTACCGCACCGTCCAGTACGACCTGCTGCTCGGGGACGAGCACGCGGCCCGGGCCGCGAGCGCCGCCCCGGTGGGAGCGCCCCGGTGAGCCCCTCCGCCCACACCTGGAAGACGCCGCTCGAGCCCCTGTTCCGACCGCGCGCGGTGGCGGTGATCGGCGCCAGCCGACGCGCAGCGGCGATCGGACACCTCGTGGTGCGCAACCTGATCGACTTCGGCTTCACCGGTCCGATCTACCCGGTGAACCCCGCGGCCCGCTCGGTGCGCGGGATCCGCTGCCACGCCTCGCTGGACGAGGTGCCCGACGAGGTCGACCTCGTCGTGCTGGTGATCCCCGCCGAGGCGGTGTCCGAGGCGCTCGAGGCGTGCGGCCGCAAGGGGGTGCGCGCGGCGGTCGTGATCTCGGCCGGGTTCAAGGAGAGCGGCGGCGAGGGCGCGCGGCGCGAGCGCGAGCTGCGGGAGCGGGCGGCCGCCCTCGGGATCCGCCTGGTCGGGCCCAACTGCATGGGCGTGATCGACACCCACCCCGACGTCCGGCTCAACGCCTCGTTCGCGGCCGCCTTCCCGCAGGTGGGCAACGTGGCCTTCGCCAGCCAGAGCGGCGCGCTCGGCGAGGTGCTGCTCGCGCGCGCGCGCGAGCTCGACCTGGGGCTGTCGGCCTTCGCCAGCCTGGGCAACAAGGCCGACGTCGGCGGCAACGACCTCCTGGAGTGGTGGGGCGCGGACCCGCGCACGCGCGTGATCCTGCTGTACCTCGAGAGCCTCGACGAGCCGCGTCGGTTCGCGGAGCTGGCCCGGCGGATCACCCGGGCCGGCAAGCCGGTGCTGATGGTCAAGTCGGGCCGCACGGCGGCGGGGGCGCGGGCGAGCGCCTCGCACACCGGCGCGCTGGCCGGCGTCGACCGGGTCATGACCACCTTCCTCGAGCAGTGCGGCGTGCTGCGCGTGACGCGCGTGGGCGGGCTGTTCGACCTGGCGCGCGCCTTCGCGCACCAGCCGGTCCCCCGCGGGCCGCGGGTGGCGATCGTGACCAACGCCGGCGGCCCCGGGATCATGGCGGCCGACGCCGCCACCGCGTACGGGCTCGAGATCGCGACGCTCAGCGCGCAGACCGTGACCGCCCTCGAGGAGGTCCTCCCGCCCGAGGCCTCGACGGCCAACCCGGTCGACACGATCGCCACCGCCGGGGCGCGCGCCTTCGGCGCCTGCGTGGCGTCCCTGTTGACCGACCCCGGCGTGGACGCGCTCCTGCCGATCTTCGTGGGCCCCGGCAACACCGACGTGCGCGCGGTGGCCGAGGAGGTCGTGCGCAAGGTGGCGCTGGCGCGCGAGGTGGGCGCCGGAGGCAAGCCGGTGCTCGCCTGCTTCATGGGCGGGCGCGCGGCCGAGGCGCGCGGCGTGTTCCAGCAGGCGGGGATCCCCTCCTACGACTTCCCCGAGGACGCCGCGCAGGCGCTGGGCGCCATGGCCCGCTTCCGTCGCTGGCTGGGGCGCCCCCCGGGCACGGTCCCCGAGCTCGAGCTCGACCTCGCGCGGACCCATGAGCTGCTCGCGGGGCCGCCCGGCTGGCTCCCCGCCGAGCGCGCGTTCGCGCTCCTCGAGGCGGCGGGGATCCCCGTCGCGGCGCGGGCTCACGCCGGCTCCCCCGAGGAGGCGGGCGAGCGGGCCGCCGCCCTCGGGACGTGGCCGCTGGTGCTCAAGTGGGACCATCCCGAGCACCTCCACAAGTCGGAGGGCGGCGGCGTGCGGCTCGGGCTGCGCGACCCCGGCGAGGTGACCCGCGCGGCGGAGCAGATGGCTGCCACCCTGGGCGCTCGCCAGCGGGGCGGGAGGTTCTTGCTGCAGCAGCAGGTGGACGCGACCCGCGAGCTGATCGTCGGCGCCAAGCGCGACCCGGCCGTCGGGCCGGTGGTAGTAGTCGGCCTGGGCGGGATCCACACCGAGGTGCTCGGCGATGTGGCGCTGCGCGTCCTGCCGCTCACCGACCGTGACGCCGCGGACATGCTGAGCGAGCTCCGCGGGGCCCCGCTGCTGCACGGCCACCGCGGGGCACCCGGCGTCGACCTCCCCGCCGTCGAGGACGCGCTCCTGCGCCTGGCCGCGCTGGTCGAGGCCTGCCCGCGGATCGCGGAGCTCGACGTGAACCCGCTCCTGGCGCACGAGCCCGGCGGCGGCGTGGTGGCCGTCGACGCGCGGGTGCGGACCGCGGAATAGAGGGCTGTCCGCAAAACGATCCAGATTGCTTGCCCGTGAGCTCTGGAGCGGGGTGAGCACGTGGTGTTGGCTGTCGCACGTGCGACAGCTCCGCGGCGCGGCGGGCAAGGAGGGGAGCTGTCGCAGGGCGCGCCGCGCTCCCCCGGCTGCTGTCGCACGTGCGACGGCTCCCCGGTGGGGCGAGCAAGGAGGGGAGCTGTCGCCAGGGCGCGCCGCGCTC
>CAZMSZ010000162.1:0-4378 GCA_964569055.1 uncultured Planctomycetota bacterium
CCTCGCCAGCGACAGCTCTTCCTTGGCGCTCTTGGCGCCCTTGGCGGTCATTTTTCACGCGGTGGAGCTGACCTCGCCAGCGACAGCCAGCGACAGCTCTTCCTTGGCGGGAGTTATCACGCGGTGGAGCTGACCTCGTAGCGCCAGCTCTTCCTTGGCGATCTCGGACTCGTCCGCGACGGAAGCCAAACGCGACCGCCTTCCCTCACGCTGGCGGGCTCCTCCTCGCGGTGGTGAAGTGCGGCTCCATGCCGCCCGCCGCTCCCGCGCCCGTTCCGTTCCCCTTGGCGAGCGCCGTCTTGCCGCGCGGCGAGGGGCGCTACGGGGTGGAGGTCGGCGAGGCCTGGCTGCAGGGGCGTGGCGCGTTCGGCGGGCTCGTCGCCGCTTGGCTGGTGCGGGCCTGCGCGGCCGAGGCGGGCGCGGGCGCGCTGCGCGCGTTCTCGTGCCAGTTCTGCGCGCCGGCGCGGCCGGGGCTGGCCGAGGTGAAGGTGCGGCGGGTGCGGCGGGGGACGAGCGTCGACTTCTTCGCGGGCGAGCTGGCGCGCGGCGAGCGTGTGATCGCCTCGGCCACCGCGAGCTTCGGCGCGGCCCGCGCTGGTGAGGATCCGGGGGTGAGCGGCGCGACGCCGCGGGCTCCCGAGGTCCCGCCGCCCGAGGCGCTCGCGCCGTTCGTCCCCCCGCCCGAGTACCCGACCTACCTCCAGCACCTCGAGCTGCGCTTCGCGGCGGGCGGGGTCGGCGCGGGCGGCGACCTCATGGCCGCCTGGTGTCGGCTGCGCGAGCCGGCGCCCTTCGACGCGGCGCTCGCGGTCGCGCTGATCGACGCGCTCCCGCCCGCCTGCTTCACGCGGCTCGCGCGCCCGCGCCCGGCGGGGACGGTGAGCCTGTCGGCGCACCTCGTGGGCGCGCTGCCCGCCGCCGGTGAGTGGGCGCTCGTCACCGCGCGCGCCGGGGCGCTCCACGAGGGGTACGCCGACGAGGAGGACGCGCTCTGGACGGGGGACGGCCGGCTCGTCGCGCGGGCGCAGCAGCTCGTCGCGCTGATCTGAGCCGGGCGCTAAGATCCGCGCCTCCGGCGCCCTGCAGGCGCTCGGCTACGGCCCGACGGGGCCAGGACGGATCCCATGACGAGCACCACCCGCTGGGCGCCCCTGGCCGCGCTGCTGTTCGCGGCGAGCGCGGCGCAGGCGCAGGAGATCGATTTCAGCGAGCGGTTCGCCCTCGCCGAGGACCGCGAGGCCGCGCTGGCCGAGCTGATCCCGGGCACCCCCGACTACTACTACTACCACTGCCTGCACGCGCTCTCGCTCGAGCGCTACGACGAGGTGCGCGAGCTCCTCGCCAAGTGGACCGATCGGCATCACCGCGAGCCTCGGGTGATCGAGGTCGAGCGGCGCCTGGCCCTGCTCGGCTACGCGAGCGACCCCGCGGCCACGCTCGACTACCTGCGGCGGGAGCTGCCGTACGGGCTGCACCACCAGCGCGAGACCCAGGACGCGGGCGCGCACCTCCCGACCCGGCTCCCGGCCGAGCGGATCGCGCGCGACGCGCTGGCGCGCCAGGCCCTGGCGCGCGATCCCCGCAGCCTGTCGTCGTTCACCGACGGCGCCCTGCCGTGGGTCGCGACGGAGCACGGCGGCGAGCTCACGATCGAGCAGCTGCGTTACCTCCTCCGCCGGCTGCGGCGGCCCGACGTGCCGAACCTCGTCCCGCTCGTGGCGCGGGAGCTGGCGGACGCGCGGAGCCGCGGGTTCGGGGCGTTCCCGATCCATGCCCTCCTGACGCTCGAGCAGCTCGAGGGGCTGGCGCAGCGCCGGCCGGGGCTCGAGGGCGAGGAGCGCTGGGCGAGCGAGGTCCTGCGGCGCCTGCAGCCCTCGGCCGACGCGGCGCTCGACGCCGCCACGCGCCGGGCGTTCCTGGAGCGGGCCTGGGCCTTCCTCGAGCCGCTGCCGGGGACGCTCAACTCGCTCAAGGTGCACGTGCTCTACCACCTGCTCACCTCGGACCTCGCGCAGGGCACGTTCGACCGCGAGCGCGTGCTGAAGTACCTGGCGCTGCCCCGCGTCGCGCGGCGGGTCTCCCGCAGCTGGCTCGAGCGCGCCGCCCGCGACCGGCGCCACTTCGCGCGGCTGCACCTGGACTACCGCGACGCCACCGGGCTCGAGCCGGTCCGCGACGACAGCGCCCTGGTGGAGGCGCTCCTCGGTCAGCTCCTCCTCGAGGAGGACGACGTGGACGAGGTGGTCGAGCTGGCCGCCTCGCTCGACCCCACCTGGGTGCGCGCCGTGTTCGCCGAGGTGAAGCTGCTCCACGGGCGGGGCGACGCCGAGCGCTGGTACTCCCTGCTCCAGCCGGCGCAGGTGGCCGAGCTGAAGCGGCGGGTCGAGCTCGAGCTGGCGCCGACCAACCCCGAGCGGTTCGCGGCCGACGCCGAGGTCGCGCTCGAGCTCGACGTGAAGAACGTCCCCACCCTGCTGGTGAAGGTCTACGAGCTCGACGCCAAGCGGCTGTATGTCGACACCCTGACCGAGGTCGACACCGACCTCGCGCTCGAGGGCCTGCTCCCCAACCACGAGCTGCGGTTCGACTACTCCGACCCGCCGATCCGGCGGGTGCGCCGGCGGTTCACGTTCCCGCAGCTCACGCGGCCGGGGCTGTACGTGATCGACTTCGTGGGCGGGGGGCGCAGCAGCCGCGCGCTCGTCCGGCGCGGCGGGCTGCGGCACCTGGTGCGCACCACCCCCGCCGGGCAGACGTTCACCGTGCTCGACGAGGCGGGTCGCGCGCTGAAGGACGCCACGGTGTGGATGGGCGGGCGCGACTACCTGCCCGACGCCGAGGGGGCGATCACGGTGCCCTTCACCGGGGAGCCCGGCCTGCGGCCGATCGTGCTCAGCCACGGGCCGCTGAGCGTGCTGGCCCACTTCCGCCACCAGGGCGAGGAGTACGAGCTGCGCGCCGGATTCCTGGTCGAGCGCGAGGCGCTGCTGGCGGGGCGCGAGGCCACGATCGGCGTGCGGGCCGGGCTGTACCTCAACGGCGCGCCGGTCTCGCTCGAGCTGCTCGAGCGGGCGCGGCTGGTGATCGAGGCGGTCGACCGCGACGGGGTCAGCGCGCGCCACGAGGTGGCGCCGTTCGAGCTCGGCGAGGCCCGCGAGGCCACCCACACCTTCTTGGTCCCGCACCGGCTCGCGACGCTGCGCCTGACCCTGAGCGGCGAGGTCTCGTCCATGCGCCAGGGCGCGCCGGTCGCCCTCGCGGTCAGCCGCGAGCTGGCCGTGAACGGGATCGACGGCGCGAGCGGGATCGAGACGCTCCACCTGCTGCGCGACGGGTCCGAGTGGGCGCTCGAGCTGCGCGGCAAGACCGGCGAGCCCAAGGCCGACCGCCCCGTGCAGGTCACGCTGCTCCTGCCCGAGCTGATCCAGCCGGCGCGCGAGACGCTCAAGACCGACGCCTCGGGGCGGATTGCCCTCGGCGCGTTGCCGCACGTGGTAGCCATACGGGCCACGCCGCCCGAGGGGCCGCCGCTCACCCGCACCCTGTTCGTCGACCGCCACGCCTACCCGCGCGCGCTCCACGCCCGAGCCGGCGAGCCGCTGGCGGTGCCGTTCATGGAGCGGGAGCTGACCCGCGAGGGCGCCGGGCTGCTCGAGGTGCGGGGCGGCGCCTACGTGCGCGACGCGTTCGACGCGCTCGCGCTCGAGGAGGGCATGCTCCACCTGCGCGGGCTCGCCCCCGGCGACTACGAGCTGAGCCTGCCCCGGGCGGGCGCCACGATCGCGGTCCGGATCGCGGCGGGGCCGCTCGTGGTCGACCACGTGGTCGGCGTCGCGCGCCACCTCGAGGTCCGCGACCCGGCGCCGCTCCAGATCGCGGCGGTCGAGCTCGGCGAAGACGCGCTGCGCGTGCGGCTGCGCAACGCCTCGCCCCACACGCGCGTCCACCTGCTCGCCAGCCGCTACGCGCCCGCGTTCGACCCGTTCGCGCTGGTGGCCGGGGTTGGGGACGCCGACCCCGCCTGGGCCGCGCCGGCTCAGCGCCCCTCGGTCTACGTCTCGGGCCGCAAGCTCGGCGATGAGCAGCGCTACGTGCTCGAGCGGCGCCTCGCGCCGCGGCTCCCGGGCAACATGCTGGAGCGGCCGCAGCTCCTGCTCAACCCCTGGGCGGTGCGCGACACCTCCACGGGCACCGACCGCGCCGAGGGCGGCGAGGACTCGTTTGCCCCCGGCGGCTTGGCCGCGGGCCGCTCCTCGGACTACGGCGCGCGCGAGGGCCGCGACCGGAGCTGGAGCGACCCCGCCAACCTCGACTTCTTGGCCGAGGAGGCGCTGGTCCGGCTCAACCTCGTGCCCGACGCCGAGGGGGTGGTCAGCCT
>CAZMSZ010000162.1:4478-8452 GCA_964569055.1 uncultured Planctomycetota bacterium
CGACCCTGGTCGAGTTCGGCTGGCTGCTCGACTGGCCGCAGCTCGACGCGGCCCAGAAGCGGGCGCGCTACTCGAAGTACGCCTGCCACGAGCTCAACTTCTTCCTCTCGCGCAAGGACCCGGCCTTCTTCCGCGAGGTGGTGCAGCCCTACCTGCGCAACAAGCTGCACAAGACGTTCCTCGACCGCCTGCTGCTCGAGGAGGTCGGGCCGCAGGACCTCGAGCCGTGGGCCTACGGGCGGCTGAACGTGGTCGAGCGGATCCTGCTCGGGCAGCGGCTGCCCGGGGAGCTCGCGCACACCCGTCGCCACGTGCAGGAGGCGTTCGAGGCGCTCCCGCCGGCCGGCGAGCGCGCGACGCACCTGTTCGAGATGGCCCTGCGCAACGACGCGCTCGCCGGCGACGGGCTCGGGCTCGAAGAGGCGCGCCAGCGCGAGGCGCCGGCGCGCATGCTCGAGGAGGCGGTCAGGTCGTCCGAGTCGCTCGGCATGCGGGGGGGCGGCGCGCGCCGCAGCGCTCCGGGCGGCCCGCCGCCGGCCGACGGCTACACGTTCGAGACCGAGGAGGAGGCCGACGCGGCGCTCGCCGACGCGCCGCCGCCCGAGGAGCCCGCGGCGGCGTCGGCGCCGCCGGCGCCCGCGCCGATGCCGCAGGCGAAGGCCGCCCGAGGCCCCTGGGCGGCGGACCGCGCCCGGCGCAAGGCCATGCGCCAGCTCCACCGCCCGCTCGAGGCGACCCAGGAGTGGGCGGAGAACGACTACTACCACCGCCGGATCGAGGAGATGGGCCCCGACCTCGTCACCGTGAACGGCTTCTGGCGCGACTTCGCGGCCCACGCCCCCGGCCAGCCGTTCCTCTCGCCCCGCTTCCCCGAGGCCTCGCGCAACTTCACCGAGATGATGTTCGCGCTGGCCGTGCTCGACCTGCCGTTCGAGGCCAAGGCGCACACCACCAGCTTCGAGGGGCGGCGCATGACGCTGGTCGCCGGCGGGCCGCTCGTCGCGTTCCACAAGGAGCTGCGCCGCGCGGCGGCCGCGGAGCGCTCGCCGATCCTGGTCAGCCAGACCTTCTTCCGCGCCGACGACCGCTTCGAGGTGGTGAACGGGGAGCGCGTCGAGAAGGCGGTCGGCGAGGAGCTGCTGATCCACACGGTCTACGGCTGCCAGGTGGTGGTGACCAACCCCAGCTCGACCCCCCAGCGGCTCGACGTGCTGCTGCAGGTCCCCGAGGGCGCGATCCCGGTGGCGGGCGGCCGCGAGACGCGCAGCGTGGCCCTCGCGCTCCAGCCCTACGGCACGGCCAGCCTGGAGCACCTGTTCTACTTCCCCCGCTCGGGGCTGAAGCGGCACTACCCCGCGCACGTGGCCAAGGGCGAGCGGGTGGTGGCGGCCGTCGAGCCCGTCAAGCTGAAGGTGGTCAACGAGCTCAGCCGCAAGGACACCGGCTCGTGGGGCTACGTCTCGCAGTACGCCTCGCCCGAGCAGGTGCTGGCCTGGCTCGAGGCGCACCCGCTCGAGGGGGTCGGGCTCGGCAAGATCGCCTGGCGCATGCGCGACCGCGACTTCTTCCAGCGCGCGATCGCGCTGCTCACCCGGCGGCACGTGTTCGACGCGAGCCTGTGGGCCTACGGCCTGCTGCACCGCGACGAGGCGGCGATCCGTCAGCTCCTGCTCCACACCGAGGCCTTCGTGCGGCAGGCGGGCGGCACCCTGCACAGCCCGCTCCTCACGATCGACCCGGTGGCCCGGGGGTGGTACCAGCACCTCGAGTACGCGCCGCTCGTGAACGCGCGCGCGCACCCGCTCGGGGGCGTGCGCAAGCTGCTCAACGGGCGCGTGCACGAGCAGTACCACCGGCTGATGCGCGACCTCTGCTACCGGCGCGCGCTCGACGACACCACGCTCCTGCAGGTGACCTACTACCTGCTGCTGCAGGACCGCGTGCACGAGGCGCGGCGCACGTTCGCGCGGGTCGACCCGCGGCGGGTCGCGACCCGGCTGCAGTACGACTACTGCCGCGCCTACCTCGACTTCTTCGAGGCGGAGCCCGAGGTCGCGGCCGCGATCTCGGCCAAGTACCGCGACTACCCGGTCGACCGCTGGCGCGCGGCGTTCCGCGCGATCTCCGACCAGGTCGCCGAGCTGCAGGGCGAGGCGCCCGCGCCCGGCGAGGGCGACGCGCGCGAGCCGTCGCGCCTCGCCGCCAGCGAGCCGGCCTTCGACCTCGGGGTCGACGGGCAGGGGATCACGGTCCGCTACGCCAACCTCGACCGGGTCACGGTCAGCTTCTACCCCATGGACGTCGAGCTCCTGTTCAGCGAGACGCCGTTCGGGCAGGAGGACGTGGACGCGCGCTTCGCCTACGTCCGTCCGCGGGCCAGCGTGGAGGTGCCGCTGCCGGCGGGCGAGGACGCGATCCAGCTCGAGGTCCCCGCCGAGCTGCGCGCGGCGAACCTCCTGGTCGAGGTGACCGGCGCCGGGCGCGCCCGGGCCAAGGCGCTCTACGCCAACGCGCTGCACGTCTCGCTGCGCGAGGGCTCGGGGCAGCTGCAGGTCACCCACGCCGCGACCAGCCGCCCGCTCCCCGCCACCTACGTGAAGGTCTACGCGCGCATGCAGGACGGGTCGGTCGCGTTCTACAAGGACGGCTACACCGACCTGCGCGGCCGGTTCGACTACGTCGGGCTCAGCACCGACGAGCTCAGCCGTGTGGAGCGGTTCGCCCTGTTGGTGCTCAGCGACGAGCACGGCGCGCGGGTGGAGGAGGTCCGCCCGCCGCGCCGTTAGTCGTCGTACAGCAACGACGCCTTGCGCTCGAGCAGGAACGCGCGGTAGCCCGGCGTCTCGCGCCAGGCCGCCGCCAGCGCCTCGGGGGCCTCGCCGGCGGCGAGGCCGTCGAGGACCTCCTGCGCGCCCACTAGGCCGCGCAGGCGCTCCAGGCGGATCCGGTCGGGGTAGAGCGCGTGGATCGCCTGCACGAGGTGCAGGCCGGCCAGCACCGGGTTGAACGCCTCGCGGTCGGTGACGGTCAGGCGCACGCCGCGGCAGGGCTTGCCCACGTGGGGGTAGGCCGGGTTGGCGCGGCCGCTCACGTCGACCGAGGAGGGGACGAAGGTCGCCGGCGCGACCCACAGCCCCGGGATCCGGCGGGCGCGGAGGGCGGCGGCGAGGGCGGGACCGTCGACCCAGGGGGCGCCGACGTACTCGAACGGGCGGTCGGTGCCGCGCCCGACCGAGAGGGCGTGCTCGGCCTCGAGCAGCGCCACCGCGGGGTAGAGCAGCGCCTCGGCCAGCGAGCGCAGGTTCGGCGAGGGGTCGACCCAGGGGAGGCCGGTGGCGTCGAACCAGGTGCCGCGCCGCCAGGCCTCGACCGGGACGACGACCAGGTCGACGTCGAGCCGCTTGCGGCGCACGAACAGGCGGGCCAGCTCGCCGACCGTCATGCCGTGGACGATCGGGAGCGCCTCGTAGCAGGTGAAGCCGCCCACGAGGTCGGGGTCGGGGAGCGGGCCGTCGACGAGCGTGCCTCCCAGCGGGTGTGGGCGGTCGAGGATCACCACGCGCAGGCGGTTGAGCGCGGCCTCCTCCAGGCACAGGCCGAGGGTCGAAATGTACGTGTAGAAGCGCGCGCCCACGTCCTGGATGTCGAACACCAGGGTGTCGAGCCCCGCGAGCATCTCGGGGGTCGGGCGGCGGGCCTCGCCGTAGAGGCTGTAGATCGGGAGCCCGCTCGCGGCGTCGCGGCCCGAGGGCACGGCCTGATCGAGCAGCCCCTCGAGCCCGTGCTCGGGGGTGAGGATCGCCGCGAGGTTCACGCCCGGCGCGGCGCGCAGCACGTCGAGCGCGTGGCGCCCGTCGCGGGTGAGCGCCGAGTGGTTCACGACCAGACCCACCCCGCGCCGTCCACGGAGCGGGGCGAAGGCCTCGGCCACGAGCACGTCGAGCCCGGGGCGGACCGGCTGGACCGGAGCGGCC
>CAZMSZ010000162.1:8552-15521 GCA_964569055.1 uncultured Planctomycetota bacterium
GCGAGGGGCGCCGAGCCGTCGCTGGCGCAGCCGGCGAGGGTCAGGGCGGCGAGGGCGAGCGGTAGGGCGGAAGCGCCAGAGCGCGCGTGCACGGAGACCTCCGAGCTGGCCAGTCTACGAACGGGCCGCGGAGCCGGGCGGCGCGCCCCGTTTCGGCGGGCAGGCGCGGCGGCGGCACGGGTTGAGGCGACCTCGCGGCGGCGCCTCGGAGAAAGCCGTTGACCTGCGCGAGGGGGCTCGCTAAAAGTGCTTTGTAAAGCAAAGTGCTTTGAAGGCCCAGGAGCCGCTCCGTGGACGAACCGCTGCCGCCCGACCCGCGCCGTGACCTCGAGACGATCCGGCTGCTCATGGAGCGCGCCCGCCAGTACCGGCACCCGCCGAGCTCGGCGGGGCTGCTGGCGGGCGTGCTGGCGCTCGGGGCGGGGGCCTGGACGCACCAGACGCTGACCGCCCGGTCGGGCGCCGAGGCCCTGGCCGCGCTGGCCGCGGTGTGGGGCGCGGTGTTCCTGATCGCGTTGGGGGGCACGATCGGGCTCACCTACCGGGCGACCCGCCGGGAGGGAATGGCCTTCTGGTCGCCGCTCGCCGCGGACGTGGTCCACGCCTTGTGGCCCTCGCTGGTCACGGGGCTGGCGCTGACCTGGGCGCTGGCGCGCGCGGACCGGCTCGCGCTCGTGCCGCCGCTGTGGATGCTGTGCTACGCCGCGGGCGGGTTCGCGGCCGGGGCCTTCGCGCGCCGCCCGGTGCGCTGGCTGGCGGGCGCGTTCCTGCTCTGCGGGCTGGCGACCCTGGCGTTCGAGCCGCCGCCCGGGCTGGCGCTGGCGGGGACGTTCGGCCTGCTGCACCTCGCCTACGCGGCGCTCGTCGCCCGCCGCGGGGGCTGAGCGGCGTGCCCCCGCGCGAGCCGCGCCGCGCGCCCCAACAGGCGGAGCGCGCCTCCCCCGCCGCGCCGCCCGTCACGCCCGCGGACCTCGACCCCGTGGTGCACGAGCGCGTGCGGCTGGGGATCGTCTCGCTCCTGGCCGCGCGGCGCAGCGTGGACTACCTCGAGCTGCGCACGCTCCTGGGCCTGACGGACGGCAACCTCGCCACGCACCTGCGCGTGCTCGAGAAGGCGGGCTACGTCGCGGTCGAGAAGCGCTTCGTGCAGCGCAAGACCCGCACGAGCTACGAGCTGACCGCCGCCGGGCGCGCGGCCTTCGAGCGTCACGTCGAGGCGCTCGGCGCGCTCCTCGGGGTCTCGCCGCCCAAGCCGACCAAGAAGCCCAAGAAGGGGACCCGATGATCGACCGCCTCGCCCGCGGCCTCGCAGCGCGCCTGCACGACGCGCTCCTCCCGACCCTGGAGCGCGGGCGCGCCGATCCGCCGCTCCAGGCTCCTCGCGCCCTGCGCGAGCCGCCCCGGCTCGATACCGGCCCGCGGCGCGCGCCGATCCGGCCGCGGCACGCGCTGCTCGTGAACCCGTTCTATCCCAAGGACCCGCACGCCAGCTTCGGCAAGCACGTGCTCACGCCGAGCCTGGCGCTCACGAGCGTGGCGGGCGCCACGCCGCCCGAGTGGAGCGTGGCCTACTGGGACGAGAACCTGCTCCAGGGGCCCCCGCCCGTCGACCCCTTCCCGCAGCTCGTGGGGATCACGGTCCACCTGACCTTCGCCCGGCGCGCGTTCGAGCTGGCGCGCTGGTTCCGCGCGCGCGGCGCGCAGGTGGTGCTCGGCGGCCTGCACGTGATCTCCTGTCCCGACGAGTGCGCGCCCCACGCCGACGCGCTGGCGCTGGGCGAGGGCACCGCGCTGTGGCCCGAGATCCTGCGCGACGCCGCGGCGGGGCGCCTGTCGCCGCGCTACCAGGCGAGCTTCAGCCGCCCCTACCGCGAGGAGCCCGCCCCGCGGCGCTCGATCCTGCCGCGGCGCCACTTCCTGACCACCAGCAGCGTGATCGCGACCCGCGGCTGCCACAACCGCTGCGGGTTCTGCTACCTCGCCACCGACGGGCTGCACATGCCCTACCGCGTGCGCGACCCCGAGCAGGTCGTGGCCGAGCTGCGCGCCGACGACCAGCCGTACGCGGTGTTCATCGACAACAACCTCGGCTCGCGCCCCGAGTACCTGCGTCGCCTGTGCCGCGCCCTGCGCCCGCTGGAGCGGATCTGGAGCGCGGCGGTGAGCATCGACGTGACCGACGACCCGAGCCTGGTGCGTGAGATGGCGCTCGCCGGCTGCACGGGGGTGTTCGTGGGCTTCGAGTCGCTCACCGATGCCAACCTCGAGCACGCCCGCAAGAAGACGCCCCGCGCCGAGGACTACGCGCGCCGGGTCGAGCTGCTGCACTCCTGCGGGATCCAGGTCAACGGCAGCTTCGTGCTCGGGTTCGACCACGACCGCCCCGACGTGTTCGAGCGCACGGCCGAGTGGGTCGAGACCAACCGGCTCGAGTGCGCCACGTTCCACATCCTGACCCCGTACCCCGGGACCCCGCTGTTCCGGGAGATGGAGGCGGAGGACCGCCTGCTCCACCGCGACTGGAGCCGCTACGACACGGCCCACGTGGTGTTCCGCCCCAAGCACATGAGCCCCGAGGAGCTGGCCGCCGGGTACGCCTGGATCTACCGCCGCCTGTTCTCGCACGGCTCGATCTGGCGGCGGCGTCCCCAAGATGGCCGCGCCGTGCTTCCATACCTCGCCATGTCGTACCTCTACAAGCGCGCCAACCCGCTCTGGCCGCTCCTGATCCGCTCGGAGCTGACCGCCGCGGCGTGGCGCCCCCTGATCGAGGTCTCCCGCCGCCGCCACGTGGCGTTCCGCCGCCGCCTGGCCGCGACCCCGTTCGAGCCGCTGCGCGCGCCGACCGAGCCGGTCCGCGAGCCGCGCCTCGTCGTCGCGGCGGGAGTCTGACGCGTGCGCTCGCCCTCGTCGCCTGCGTCGCCCGAGGCGCGCCGCGCCAGGCCTCGCGCGCTGCCGCGCGTGCCCCTCGGCCCCGAGTGGCGGAGCGATCTCCTGGAGCGCGCCCGGCGCGAGGGGCTGCGGGCCGGCGGGGCCGAGGTCCGGCTCGCGGCCGAGCTGGGGTTCTGCTACGGGGTCGAGCGCGCGCTCGAGCTGGCGACCGCCGCGCGCGCGCGGTTCCCCGAGCGCCGGGTGCTGCTCAGCGGGGCGCTGGTGCACAACGACGACGTCAGCGCGCGCCTGCGGCGCATGGGCGTGCTCACGCTCGCCGGCGAGGACCCCGCCCGCCTGGCCGAGGTCCGCCCCGACGACGTGGTCCTGATCCCGGCGTTCGGCTGCCCGCTGGAGGAGCTGGAGCGGCTGGTCGAGCTCGGCTGCGAGCTGGTCGACACGACCTGCGGCTCGGTGCTGGCGGTGTGGAAGCAGGCGCGCCGGCTGGTGCGCGAGGGGTTCACCGTCTTGATCCACGGCCGGCACGACCACGAGGAGACCCGCGCCACCTGCTCGCGCGTGCTCCGGGAGGGCGGCCGCTACGCGGTGCTGCGCGGGCTCGAGCAGGCGGCGTGGGTGGCCGACGCGATCGGCGGCCGGCTCCCCGGGGTCGAGCTGGTGGCGCGCCTCGGGCCAGCCCTCTCGCCGGGGTTCGCGCCGGAGCGCGACCTCCAGCGCGTGGGCTGCGCGCAGCAGACCACCATGCTGGCCAGCGAGTCGCTCACGCTCGCGGCCGTGGTGCGCCAGGCCGTCCTCGATCGCCACGGTCCCGACGAGCTCGAGCGCCGGTTCCGCGCCCATGAGACCGTGTGCTCGGCGACCCAGGACCGGCAGGACGCCCTGCGGGCGCTGCTGGCCGACCCGCCGGACCTGGTGCTGGCCGTGGGCGGGCGCGCCTCGTCCAACACCAGCCACCTGGCCGAGCTCGCCGCCTCGGTCTGCCCCGGCTACCACGTGGCCGACGAGCGCGACCTGATCTCGCGCGCGGAGCTGCGCCATCAGCTCCCCGAGACCCGGCAGGTGGTCACCACCCGCGATTGGCTCCCGGGCGCCCCGCGCCGGATCGGCGTCACGGCCGGCGCCTCGACGCCAGCCCCGGTCACGGCCGCGGTGCTCGCCCGCCTGGTGGCGCTGCTCGACGGCTGAGCGCGACGACGAGCCACGGGCGTTCGGGTCGTGTCAGGGGGCGGTGCTACACTCGCACCCATGAGGCTCCCCCTGGCGGGTGACGCGGCGTCGCCCGGCGGCTCGCAGGATCCCTACCGCCCCCACGAGGTGCTGCGCGGCGCGGCGCGGGGCCGGGGCGCGGCCAGCAACCCGCCCAACCGGTTCGACGCCCACTGGCGCGAGCGCGACGACGAGGGGCTCGACCCGTTCGACGGCCTCGACGAGGACGAAGCGGGCGAGCGCCTGCGCACCGTGTTGATCGACGACGCGAGCAAGAGCGCGCTCACGCGCAACGACAGCCCCGACGTCGGGTTCGACGTGAGCTTGAACCCCTACAGAGGCTGCGAGCATGGCTGCATTTACTGCTACGCCCGGCCCACGCATGAGTATCTCGGACTCTCGGCGGGCCTCGACTTCGAGTCCAAGATCGTGGTCAAGCGCGAGGCGCCGCGCCTGCTCCGCCAGGAGCTGGCCCGGCCCTCCTGGCGGCCGACCACGATCGCCATCAGCGGGGTGACCGACTGCTACCAGCCGATCGAGCGGCGGCTGCGCCTCACCCGCGGCTGTCTGGAGGTGCTGGCCGAGTGCCGCAACCCGGTGGTGATCGTCACCAAGAACCATGGCGTGACCCGCGACCTCGACCTCCTGACCGAGCTGGCGGCGTACCGGGCGGCCGCGGTGCTGGTCTCGATCACCTCGCTCGACGACGAGCTGTCCGGCGCGCTCGAGCCGCGCGCCTCGCGGCCGCGCCGGCGCCTGGCGGCCGTGCGGGCGCTCGCGCGCGCGGGGGTCCCGGTCGGGGTGATGGTCGCGCCGGTGATCCCCGGGCTCAACGACCGCGAGGTGCCCGCGATCCTGGAGGCGGCCGCCGAGGCTGGCGCGCAGCGGGCCGGCCGGGTGCTGCTCCGGCTGCCCCACGCGGTCGCGCCGCTGTTCGAGGACTGGCTGGACCGCCACCGCCCGCGCGAGCGCGACAAGGTGCTCGCCCTGCTGCGCGCCGCGCGCGGCGGCAAGCTCAACGACCCGCGCTTCGGCAGCCGCATGCGCGGGGAGGGCCCGTACGCCGAGCAGATCGCCCGCCTGTTCGAGGTGACCTGCGCGCGGCTCGGCCTGGCGACGAGCCGGCCGTTCCCCCTCTCGACGGCCGCCTTCCGGCGGCCCGGCGCGCCCAGCGCGCAGCTCGAGCTGTTCTAGTTTAGGTCGGGCGCAGCGACCACGTCTCCGCGCCGTCAGACGCCCGACGCTCCACCTTGCCCTCGGCCTCGAGCTTGATCAGGTGCGCGAGGGCCGCGCGCTTGGCGAGGGGGAACACCTGCGCCGGCTTGTCGTCGTAGGCGCGAGGAACGATCGCCTCGAGGTCGGCGGGCCCGGGCTCGAGGGCGGCGACGATCTTGGCCTCGCGCTCGAGCCGGTGCGCCACGTAGAAGTCGAGCACACCGGCGGGGTCGCCGATCGGCGGGCCGTGCGAGGGATAGAGGAGCTCGCCGCCGAGGGTGCGCAGCCGGCGGAGCGACTCGAGGTAGCGGGCCATGTCGCCCTCGGGCGGGTCGACCACGATCGTGCCCACCCCGGCCACCATGTCGCCGGCGATCACGCTGTTGGTGACCTCCTCATGGAACGCCAGGTGGCCGTCGGCGTGCCCCTCGAGCAGGTGCGCGCGCAGGCGGCGCGGACGGGCGCCGAGGCGGTCGGCGGGGAGGTCGATCACCTCGCCGTCCTCGATCAGGCGGGTGACGCGGGCGAGGTCTCGGGCCCGCTCCTGCGTGCGGGCGTGGGCGGCGATCGGCACACCCAGGCGATCGGCGAGGTGCTGCGCGCCGCTGCAGTGGTCGTGGTGGTGGTGCGTCAGCACGACCTCGCGGACGCGGGTCCCCGCGGCGGCGAGCCCGTCGAGGAGGGCGTCGAGCTTGGCGCGCTCCTCGGGGTAGGGCGAGGCCGGGTCGATCACCACCGCCTCGCTGCCGTCGCCCACGATCATGCAGTTGGTGTGGGTGGCGGGCGGGAGCGTCGGCGTCCGCACCAGGAACAAGCGCAGCCCGGGGCGGAAGTCGATCGCGCCCTGCCACTCGCCCTCCTCGGGGTGCGCCGCGGCGATCCGGGCCGCCGCCTGGCCGAGCCAGTCGGGCTCGCGCGGGTCGCCCTCGGCGCCCGCCAGCGCCTCGAGCGTGACGCGCGTGGGCGGCGCGAGCAGCGCCTCGTCCCGCGCCCAGCGCTCGAGCATGGCCTGGGGCGCGAGCCACTCCAGCGCGTCGATCTCGCCGGGCGCCACGCTCGGGGCGCCCGCGGCGGGCGCGAGGGCCAAGAAGAAGGTGGTGTCGAACCGGACCGGCCCGAACGGCGGCGTGACCCAGCGCCCGCACGGGACCACCCGGCTCCAGTCGGCCGCGAGCCCGAGCGCCTCGACCGTCGGCGCGAACCGCTTCGGGTCGGCGAGCACCTCCTCACGCCGGGCGCGCAGCTCGCTCGCGGCGAGCGCCTCGGCGCCGGGGACGAGCAGCAGGCCCGTCTCCTCGAACGTCTCGCGCACGGCCGCCGCCTCGGGGCTCTCGCCGCGGTCGACGCTCCCGCCGGGGAACACCCAGAAGTTGCCCAGGAACCGCAGCGCCGGCGCGCGGTGGAGGAGCAACACCTCCGGCCCTCGCGACGCGGGGCGCACCAGGATCAGGGTCGACGCGGGACGGAAGCCCATGAGCACCTCGGCGGCCGAGCGAGCCGCCGGCCGGCGCCTGCATGGTGCGGCGCGCGGCGAGCCGCGTCCAGTGTGGGCACCGCGGGCGTGGCGGCGCGCAGGCTCAGCGGGAGCGGGGGGGACTTTGGGGGGAGGCCGCGCGAATTGACCGCCAAGAGCGCCGAGGGAAGCTGTCGCTCGCG
>CAZMSZ010000163.1:0-1372 GCA_964569055.1 uncultured Planctomycetota bacterium
GGGCCCGGCGATCGCCGGGCCCGCGCTCTGGGGTTGGGGTGGGGGTGGGTTAGAGCGAGGTCGGATCGACCTTGCCGCGGATCGAGAGCGCGGTGATCTGGAGCCGGACGTCGGCCCCGAGGATCCCGAACCGGCCGGTGAGCTTCTTCTCCCCGACCTCCTTCTCGGCGGTCACGCGCCCGTTGCAGCTGATCGTGACCTTGCCGTCCTTGGCCTGGATCTTGATCTTGACCAGGCGCTCCTCGCGGAACACGCCGCGGTCGAGCCGGCCGGTGATCGGCCGGACCCGGCCGCTCTTGCTCACCTTGACCAGGGCCTGCCCGAAGCTGGCGCCGAGGTCGTCGCCGAACAGGACCACCATGGTGGTCCGGCCGCTCGAGTAGTTGAACCAGGCCTCGAGCTCGATCGTGTACTCCTCGCACAGCGTGAGCGCGTGGAGCGTCTTGGCCATGCTCTGCGAGCCCACGCCCATCTCGAGCCCGGTCCGGCTGACCGCGTGGAACCCGTCCATGTGGCCCGCCTGGAACTTGTCGAACCCGCGCGCCTCGAAGTCCTCGGCCACCAGGGCATCGACCATGGAGTACTGGATCTCGATCGTGCCGTTCTTGCGGAACGTGAAGGGCACGGCCAGCGTGTCGGAGAGCGCGAGCGCCAGCGGCGAGGTCTTGTCGATCTCACGGCCCGGATCCATGTCCACCAGGACCTCGGGGTCCTCGCTCACCGGTCCGTCGCTCTCCTCCTCGGGCTCCTCCTCGGGCCGCTCGGCAGGGGTCGGCGCGACCGGACCCGCCAGCTGCGGCTCCTCCGGCTCCTCGGCAGCGGGCTCCTCGGGGGCGGGCTCCTCGGGAACGGCGGGCTCCTCGGGCGCCTCGACCGGCTCCTCCGCCGAGGCAGCCGGCGCAGGCGCTGCCGGGGCGGGCGCCGGCGGCGGCGCGCTCGCGACCTCGGGAGCCGCGGGGGCGGCGCCGGGCTTCACGCCCTCGAGCTCGATCGCCAGCGCCAGCACGTCCCCCTGCACCGACTCGGGCAGCCGACTGCGCAGGGTGGCGAGCACGCCCGCCGCCCCCTCCCGATCCCCCGCCTGCGCCAGGCGCAGCACCCGGGCCCGGCTCTTGGTCACCAGCTCGCGGCAGCGGGCCAGCAGCGCGGAGCGCGCCTCGGAGACCTTGGCGTCGGCGCCGTAGCGGGCGAGGTAGTCGTCGAGCATCGCGAGCGCCGCCTTCTCCTTGGCGGCCTCCTCCAGGCGACCGGCCGAGCGGAGCGCGAAGCCGCGCGCCTTGGTCCGCTCGGCGTCGTCCACGGGGGCCGCGGGCTCGCGCACGCGCGTCACCGCCGGCGTGGGCGCCTCGGTCGGCTCGGGCGTGGCCGCGGG
>CAZMSZ010000163.1:1472-15512 GCA_964569055.1 uncultured Planctomycetota bacterium
CCGCTGGAGACCTTCTTCGCGTCCGACTTGGAGCGCACGTCGCTGCCGCTGGAGACCTTCTTGGCCGCGTCGCTCCCCGAGCCCTTCTGAAGGTGACGGTCGACTCGCCGCTCCACCCGCAGCCGCGCGGACCTGCTGACCAGACCCAGCCGCTCGGCCAGGGCCGACGCCGGCGTCCCGTCGCGCTTGGCCTGGGCCAGGACGCGCTTCGCCTCGGTGCGCGGCAGGGCCTCGCGCGCCATGGCGAGCTTCACGAACAACAGATCACGCTCGGGGAGGGTCGACGTCGCCATGTAAGTCTCCGGTGCTTGGGGCGAGGCGCCCTTCCGCACGGAGCGGGCCAAAGCTCAAGTCGAGCCGCGGAGGCGTTCTCTCCCCTCCGTCCTGTAACCAGCGGTGACACCCCTGGTGGCTGCCGCCAACGCCGCTTACAGGAGATGGACGGGGTCCACGTCGAGGATCAGCTGCACCCGGTCGCCCCTGGGGCGTTCGGCCTCCAGCCGGGCGATGGCCCGGCGGATCACGGCCGCGTCGCCCTTCACCAGCGCCTGCCAGCGGAACTTCTGGGCCAGGTAGGCGCGGGGGCTCGGGGCCGGTCCGAGCAGGGTGAAGCCCTCGGGCGCGGCCCGGAGCGCGGCGCAGGCCCGCTCCGCCTCGGCGCGGACCTCCTCCTCGCGGGGGCCGCGCCAGAGCGCCTTCACCAGCCGCGCGAAGGGAGGGTAGTCCAGCGCTCGGCGCGCCTCGAGCTCGGCCGCCGCGAACGGCTCGTAGCGGTGCTGCGTGGCGGTCTCGATCGCGAAGTGGTCGGGGGTGAACGTCTGCACGACGGTGATCCCAGGCCGCTCCCCCCGGCCAGCGCGTCCGGCGACCTGCGCGATCAGCTGGAACGAGCGCTCCGAGGCGCGGAAGTCGGGGAGCGTCAGCGAGGTGTCCGCGGAGATCACGCCGACCACGGTCACCTCGGGGATGTCGAGGCCCTTGGCGATCATCTGCGTGCCGATCAGGATCGTGAGCTCGCCGCGCCGGAAGCGGTCGATCACCTCCTCGGGCGTCGCTCCGCCCCGCACCACGTCGGTGTCGAGCCGGCCGACCCGCGCCTCGGGGAAGCAGGCGCGCACCACCTCCTCGATCCGCTCGGTGCCCGCCCCGCGCTGGGTGAGCGGCGGGCCCTCGCACGCCGGGCACGGCCCGCCCGGGGGGGGCGCGCGGAAGTCGCAGAAGTGACAGAGGCAGGCGCCCTCGCTGCGGTGGAACGTGAGCGAGATGTCGCAGTCGCGGCACTTCAGCACGTGGCCGCACACGCGGCACTGCAGGAAGGTCGTGAAGCCGCGCCGGTTCTGGAACAGGAGCGCCCGCTCGCCGCGGGCGAGGGCGCGGCCGACCTCGCGGATCAGCACGCGCGAGAGGAGCGGCGCGCCCTTCACCTCGGCCCACTCGCGGCCCATGTCGACCACCCGCGTCTCGGGGAGGGTGCTGGCGCCGGGCCGGCGCGTGAGGCGGGCCATGCGGTAGCGGCCGCGGACCGCGTTCTGGTAGCTCTCGAGGGCGGGCGTGGCGGAGCCGAGCAGGACCGGGGCGCCGGCCTGCTCGCCGCGCACGACCGCGAGGTCGCGGGCGTGGTAGCGCGGGCTCCCCTCCTGCTTGTAGGTCGTCTCGTGCTCCTCGTCGACCACGATCAGCCCGAGGTCGCGGACGGGGGCCCACACGGCCGAGCGCGGCCCGATCACCACGCGCGCCTCGCCGCGGAACACGCGGTGCCACTCGCCCCGCCGATCGCTCCCCGACAGCTGGCTGTGGAGCACGGCCACCCGCTCGCCGAAGCGGGCCTGGAAGCGGGCCAGCGTCTGCGGCGTGAGCGCGATCTCGGGCACCAGC
This sequence comes from uncultured Planctomycetota bacterium, assembly GCA_964569055.1. Taxonomy (GTDB): domain Bacteria; phylum Planctomycetota; class J058; order J058; family J058; genus JAWLGW01. The sequence continues at coordinate 3,348 of CAZMSZ010000163.1, forward strand.
ACGATCGCCGAGCGGCCGAGCTCGAGCACGCGGGCGATCGCGCGCAGATAGACCTCGGTCTTGCCGCTGCCGGTGATCCCGAACAGGAGCGTGGTCCCGCCCGCGCTGGCCTCGATCTGGCGGAGGAGCGGCGCGAGCGCGGCCTGCTGCTCGAAGGTCAGCTCGGGAGGCGCCGCCGGCGGGGCCTCGGCGGCGGCCTCCTCGGCGAGGTCGGTCAGCTCGAGCAGCCCGCGCTCGGCGAGGCGGCGGAGCACGTCGCGCCCGACCCCCGCCTCCTGCAAGGCGGCGACCGGGCGCGGGCCGGGGGCGAGCAGCTCGAGCGCCCGCCGCTGCACCTTGCCCAGGCGGAGGCCGTCGGGCGGCGCGGCGAGGAGGCGCGCCCAGGCCGGAGGGCGCGCGCGGGGAGGCTCGCCGACGGCCCGCGGGACCGCGGCCGCGAGGACCTCGCCCAGCGAGGCGCGGTAGTAGCGCGCTGCCCAGCGCGCCAGCTCGAGCACCTCGGGCGTGACCACCGGCTCGGGGTCCATGATCCCCACGAGCGGGCGGAGGCGCGCCGGGTCGACGTCGGTCTCGGCCGGGCGCTCGATCAGGTAGCCGCGCACCACGCGGCCCCCGAAGGGGACCCGGACCCTCACGCCCGGGAGCGCGCGCGCGAGCAGCTCCTCGGGGACGAGGTAGGTGAACGGCCCCTCGACCGGCGCCTCGGGCGCCACGGCGGCCAGCGTCCCCGGGGCCACGCGCGGAGCGGGCTCGGGGCCGGGGCCAAACAGGTCGAGCTCGGTCACCCCGGCAGCCTAGCCGACGGTCCCCGCGCGCCTCACGAGGTCCGAGCGCCCGCCTGGCGCAGCTTCTCGAACAGCGCGGGCGGGTCGTAGAACACCAGCTCGAGCGACTTGGCGAGCCGGATCCGGGCGCCCGGCCGGACGGGCGCGCCCCCCTGCTGGGGGACCGCCTGGCCGTCGACGAAGGTCCCGTTGCGCGAGTTGGCGTCGCAGATCAGCCAGTCCGCGCCCTGCTGGCGGAAGTAGGCGTGGAACTTCGACACTCGCCCGTCGGGGATCACGATGTCGTTGTTCGCCGCGCGCCCCACGGTGATCATCATGGCGAACGCGTTCTTGCCGTCGGCGCGCTTCTCGACCGGCGCGAGGTGCTCCTCGCCGGGGCGCTCCACCCGGTCTAGGGCGTCCTTGTCGAGCTTGACCGTGAGGAAGCTCGCCTCGCGCGTCGGCCGACCGCGGTCGAGGAGCACGTGCGGCACGCGGACCCGCGCCAGGAACTGCTCGCGCGAGAGGCCTTGGTGCTGCTTGAGGAACTCCCCGAACGGGATCACGCGCCGCCCTTCTCGCCGATCCTGGTCCAGCTGCGGCCAGGCCGGCCGCCGCGAGCAGCGGCCGGCGGGCCGTGGCGGGCCTCAGCCCTGTTCGTCGTCGGGCGACGCCGGCTCACGGCCGGCGCGGATCTCGTCGAGCGCGGCGGCGATCTCCTTGCGCCGGGCCTCCGCCTTCGTCTGCTCGGCCTTCCACGCCGTCTGCGCGCCCTTCCACCAGGCGACCCAGGCCCGGTAGGCCTTGGTCTCCGCGGCCGTGCGCAGCGACTCCGTGCTGGTCGGCCACCCCTGCTTCTCCCCCGTGATCGCCTCGAGCGCGGCGTTCGCATCGCGACGAATGAAGGGGGAGTCGATCTCGCCCTGGTGGTCGAGCAGCTCGATCAGCGCGCCCGGCGCGTCGTAGTGGTACAGGAGCCACTTGCGGCTGGCCGCGTCCTTGCCGAGCCCCTGCCCCGCCGGCTTGGCGAGCTCGCCCAGGGCCCGGCTCGACATGCGCGCGACCCACTGCCCGCTGCCGCCGAGCGCCTGCACCAGCCGCGGGATCGCCTTCTCGCCGAACTCCTCGACCACGCGCTCCATGGCGTTCTCGCGCCGGAGGTTGGCGCTCCCCTGCCGCCGTCGCCAGGCCATGGCCTGGACCCGGTCGTCGAGGGTCTCCTTCTCGGGGCCGCTCAGCGCGACCACGGCTTTCATCTCCTCCTCGCTCGGCGGGAGCTTCTTCAGCTCCTCGAGCAGGGCGTCGCGGATCGGCGTCAGGCGGGCCTTCTGCTCGTCGGTGACCGACGCGTCCCAGCGCCACTCGCCGCTCTCGGCGCCGGCGGCGGCGCCGTCCTTGGCAGGCTGCTCGGCGCCGCCGCGCTCGGCGGCCGGGGCCTCCTCGGCGCCCTCGGCCGGCTTCTCGGGCTTCTCCGTCGCGGGCGTGATCCGGCCGTACTCCTCCTCGCCGAAGTTGTCGTTCTCGGTGAAGGTCGCGACCTCCGACTTCGCGATCGTGATCGTCCCGCCGACGGTCTTGATCCGGATCGAGTCGTCGCGCTCCTCCACCAGCCGCCCGTGGATCTCGCGGCCGTTCTTGAGCGTGACGGTGTCGGCCCAGGCGGGCGCCGGCCCGCCCCACGCGAGCGCGCAGGCCGCGACGGCTGCGAGGCTCGAGAGCTTTCCCGAGTTCGAGGTCATGGCGATTCCTTCCCCCGTTTCCGCGTGCCGGTCATGGTACCCCTTGCCGGCGCTCCGAGCAAAGCCGGGATGCGTCACTCCACCGCGCGCGTACCGAGGAACGCGAGCCGTACGCCCGGGTTCTCCTCGAACCAGCGCAGCAGGTCGGCGCGCCGGATCCGGAACACGCGCCCCGCTTCGAGCACCCGCGCGGCGCCCGACGGCTTGCGCCCCTCGACGAGCGCCTCGACCTCGCCGAGGAAGGCGCCCGGCCCGTAGGGGGCGAGGTCCTCGCCGTAGCCCTCGAGGGCGACCCGCCCCTCGTCCACCACGAAGGCCGCCTCGGCCGGCTCGTCGCCGTGCCACAGCAGGTCGCCCGCCTTGGTGCGCTGGATCTCGAGGAACGACTGCAGCTGGGTCTTCTGCCCGCTGCTGAGCGGGCCGAGGGCCGAGTTCCGCGCGAACAGCTCCCAGGAGCGCTCCTCCCGCATCTGCGCCAGCCGGACCAGGCGCAGCGGGATGTCGGTCCCGCGCAGCAGGTACAGGAAGTCGTAGCGCTCGATCTTGACCGCGCTCAACGTCGTGGCGGCCACGACGTCGGCGTTCCGCGGCTGGCGGAGGATCAGGGCCGTCTCGCCGAAGTAGTCGCCGGCCTGGTAGCGCTTGATCTCCTCGCCGCCGCGCCGCACCGAGGCGGTGCCCGACACGATCACGTAGAACGCGTCGCCCGGCGTCCCCTCGCGGATGATCGCCTCCCCCTCCTCGACGCGCACCACGCGGGCGACCTGCAGGATCTCGCGGGCGCGCGCCAGCGAGAAGCCGCGGAACAGGTCGATCCCGGCGAACACGTCGAGCAGCTCGATCGCCTCGGCGTGGCGCGGCTTCTCGACCTCGATCCGGATCGTGTGCTCGACCCCCGCCGGCGCGACCTTGAGGCCCTGCCCCTCGGGGAGGTCCTTGGCCGCGATGTGGAGCAGGTACAGGCGCTCCTTCACCTCGTCGGGCAGCGCGGCGAGCACGCTGGTCGGGGTGTGGAGCGGGGGGACGCCCGCCTCGTGCAGGACCACGGTGTGGTGCCAGGGGAAGTGGATCAGCTGGTCGGCGCGCTCGCGGGTGAGGTAGCCCTGCTCGACCATGGCCTCGATCCGCGCGGGGTCGTACAGCGAGTCGGCCGAGAACACCAGGCTCTTCCCGCCGTAGTAGGCCTCGAACCCCACCGTCGGGATCGAGTGGAGCGGGTGGAAGAAGCGCAGCTCGCCCCCGTGGACCGGGATCGTGGCCCCGATCCGGACGGGGCGGAACACGAAGGTCCGGCGCAGGAAGTCCTCGTCGAGCCCCGACAGCGCGGAGTACTTGCGCAGGAACGAGCCGAGGATCACGGCGCTGGTGTAGACCACCACGCGCCCCTCCTCGAGGATCTTCTGGAACGTGCCGCTGTCGTGGTCGGCGTGGCAGTGGGTGAGGATGATCCCGTCGATCAGCTTGGGCGCGATCCCGCTGGCGGTGAGCAGGTCGGTCGAGCCGGTGGGCGGGTCGACGAGCAGGCCGCGGTGGTTGATCCACAGGATGAACCCGGTGGTCTTGCCCTTGGGGTCGAAGCCGTGGCTCGAGCCGAGCACCGTCACCCCAAACGCGGGCGGCTCGAAGGTCGGCGCGAGCGCGGGGACCGGCTCCTTGGGCGGGAGGGCGACCTTGGCGGGGAACCGGGCCACCTCCGCGCCGCCGTCGCGCACCACGTAGCCGCCCTCGAGGCGCTCGATCGTCACCTCGTCGAGCGCCGCCCGGCCGTCGGCGTCGAAGCGCACGAACTCGACCAGGGTGTCGACCTCCATCCGCTTGCCCGGCTCGAACGGGTTCTGGCGGAACTGGCCGCACTCGCGGGTGTGGTCGGCGCGAGCCGCGACCGGGACCGAGCGGTCGTAGATCTCGTCGGTCGAGTAGTAGGTCTGGGGGCCGAACAGGGTCTCGCTCAGCACGCGCCGCAGCCGGCGCTCCGCGTCCTCGTCGACGATCAGGCGCACCTTCTTGCGCAGCACGAAGAAGTTGAAGTAGGCGGGGAACTCCACCTCGCTGACGTTGATCCCGCGCTGGCGGTCGAACCGCTCCGCGGGCACCACGTAGATCGTGGGGACGGTGCGCCCGGCGGCCATGTGGTCCTTGATCGTCTCGGGCGGGCAGCCGAACTGGACGGCTCCGGCGGAGGTCTCGACGACCAGGCCCCCGCGGGGCAGCTCGAGGACCGCGCTCTGCGCCATTGCCGCTCTCCCCCCGGCCGCGCGCGGCCGCTCGCGAGGCGCGAGTCTACCCGAGTCGCCGCGCCGCACGGCCGGCCGCGCGTGGGACCGCTCCGCGCCGTGGCCGATTAGGATCGCCGGGCCGAAGGGAGCCCCGCGCATGGTGAGCCCGCGCTCGTCCGCGCCGTTGATCGCCTTGGTCTTGCTCGGCTGCGCCGCCCACCCGCTCGGCGAGGACTGGGCGCGCCTCGACGCGGCCGCGCGCGAGGAGCGGGCTCTGGAGGTGCTCTCCGCCCTGTTCGCGGGCGGGGTCGACGGGGCGGGCGCGCCGTTCGAGGACCGCGCCGAGGTGCGCGCCGACCGCGAGGGGGTGAGCTACGTCGTCGACGGCCAGCCCGCGCGCGTGCGCTGGAGCGACGTGGCCGCGGTCGAGGCCACCCCGCTCACCACGCTCCCCTCCCGGCCGGAGACGCTGATGGTCTACCTCGAGGGCGACGGCGAGGGCGCGCGCGAGGTGGTCGACCTCGTCCGGCCGCCGCTGGCGGGGCTGGGGCTCACGCGGCCGTACCTGCAGCTCCGCTCGCGTCCGGCCTGGTCGCGGGGCCGGTTCCTGAAGGCCCTCTCCTACCTGCGCCAGCGCGCGGCCGCGGCCGAGGTCGCCGCGGTCGCGAGCCAGGCCCCGGCGGCTCGCGAGGCGTCCGCCAGCGCGGAGCCCGAGGCGCCGCTCCCCGCCGAGGACTCGGGGGAGGTCGCCGGCCCGCGGGGCGAGGCGGACCTCGACGCGATCGAGGCCAAGCTCCGCCGCCTGCGCGAGTGGCGTGACGCCGGGCTGATCGACGAGGCGGAGTACGAGGCCAAGCGGCGCGAGCTGCTCGAGGGGCTCTGACGCGCGGTGAGCGTCGAGCGCGAGGTGGCGCTGGGGCGGCTCGCGATCGCGCGGGGCTGGGTCTCCGCGGCGGTCGTGCGGGAGGTCTACGCCGCGCTCGCGCCCGGGAGCTCGCTCGCGGCGGCGCTGGTCGCGCGCGGGGCGCTGCGACCCGACCAGGCGCAGGAGCTCGAGCGCGAGCTGGCGGCGCGCGAGCGCGAGGCGACCGTGCACCTCGCAGGCGCCGGCGCCTCGGTCCGCGTGGGGGAGCAGCACGGCGCGGGGCTGGACGCGCCGACGGTCGGGCTCCCGCCGACGCCGACGGGGCCCGGGGCGTCCGCGCCGACCCTCCTGGCCGACGGCGCGTCGCCGGGCGCGGTCGGCGGCGGAGGCCCGGGCGCGGCGCTCCCGGCGGTGGGCGCGACGATCGCCGGGCGCTACCGGATCGAGGCGCTCCTCGGCGCGGGCGGCATGGGGGCGGTGTTCCGCGCGTTCGACCTCGCCCGCGGCGAGCCGGTCGCGCTCAAGGTGCTGCACGCCGCGTCCACCCCGGAAGGTGGCCAGGCGCTGGCGCGCTTCCGACGCGAAGCCGAGGCGGTGGCGCAGGTCGACGCGCACCCGGGGATCGTGCGGGTGCGCGACTTCGGGGCGGCGGGGGCGTTGCCGTACTGCGTGATGGACCTCGTGGAGGGGCGCGACCTCGCCGCGCGGATCAAGGCGGAGGGGCCGCTCCCGCTGGACGAGGCGCTCGCGCTGAGCGAGCGAGTGGCGCGCGCGGTCGCGCACTGCCACGCGCGCGGCGTGCTGCACCGCGACCTCAAGCCGGCGAACGTGCTGGTGCGCGCGAGCGACGGCGTCCCGCTCGTCGCCGACTTCGGCCTGGCGCTCGCCGCGGACGCCGAGCGCCTCACGCGCAGCGGCAGCGTGCTGGGCACGCCGGCCTACATGCCGCCCGAGCAGGCCGACGGCCGCAAGGACGAGCTCGACGAGCGCTGCGACGTCTACGCGCTGGGCGCGACGCTGTACGCGCTGGTCACCGGGCGGGCGCCCTTCGAGGGGGATCAGGTCGCCGTGCTCAAGCAGGTGTTCCTCGACGCGCCGGCGCCGGTCACGAGCCGGCGCCCCGACGCGCCGCCCGGGCTCGATGCGATCTGTCAGGTCGCCATGGCCAAGGCCAAGGAGCGCCGCTACCCCAGCGCCGAGGCGTTCGCCGAGGACGTCGCGCGCCTGCGGCGCGGGGAGCCGATCGCGGCCCGGCCACCCGGCTGGTGGGAGGCGTACCGCTGGCGGCTGCGCCGACGGGACCGCCGCGCCGTCGCTCAGCTGGGGGCGGTCTTGGTCACGCTGATCCTGGCGGTGGGGGGCGGCGTCGCGGCGTGGTGGACGCGCGACACGCTGGCCGTCGAGGTGGCCCGGGCGCCGGCCATCCTCGACGCCTGCGGTCCGCTCCTGCAGCGCGCAGACGAGCGCGCCGCGGTGGAGGCCTACCTGCGCGAGTGCGCCGCGGCCCTCGAAGGAGGGCAGGAGAGCCCCAGCGTGAAGAGCGGTCTGGACGCGCTCGCGGCGGCGCTCGCCGCCGCCGCCGAGGACGGGCCAGCCACGGGCGCGGCGAAGACCCTCCGCGAGGCCGGCCCGGAGGCGCGCCTGGCGCTCGAGCGGCTGCTCCGTCGCGTCGCGCTCGCGCACGGGCTGGAGCTAAAGCTGCCCTCCCGCCCACGTCATGCCGCGGCGTCCGGCGCGGCGCTCGAGGCCGCCGCGCGGGAGGCTCGGCTGATCGGGGCGCTGCGCGCGCTCGGCTGGCGCTTGGTGAAGTCCGCGGCGCTGGGCCCGGTCTCGCCCGAGGAGCGCGAGGCCGCGCGCGACGCGCTGCGGGTCTTCGCCGCCGAAGCCGCCCCCGGCGACCGGCTGGGCGCGGCGGCGGAGGAGGCCGCGCGCGCCGTCGACGAGGCGGAGCGGGTCGCGCTCGACTACCTGGAGAGCGAGCGGGCATGGCTCGAGCCGCGGGTCGCGCGCGCGCTCGCGCAGGGCAAGCTGCCGCCGGCGGAGGCCTGGGCCGCCGACGGGTGGCGCGACGACGCGACGCTCACGAAGCTCGAGCCCCCCGTCGGCCCGCTGGCGGCGACGGCGCTCGCCGCGCACAAGCAGCACCAGATCGACCAGACGGTGGACGAGCTCGGCGCGGCGTTGGTCCGCGCGGGCTCCGGGGCGAGCGTGGGTGTGTGCAGCGAGCTGCTCGCGAGCTGGGTCCGCAATCGGCTGCTGCCGTTCGTGGCCGCCCCGCCGCCGCTCCCGCCCGAGGACGGCTGCGCGCGCGTCCCGCTGCTCCTCGAGGGCTTGATCGACCAGCTGGGGTACGAGGACGACCGCGCCGGGCTCGACGCCTTCCGGCGGCTCGAGCCGGTGCTCCCCGAGTGGATGGTGCCCGATCGCCTGCGCGCCAAGGTGTTCGAGGTGCTCCTGTTCGCCTCGCGGTCCCTCGCCATGCGCGCGGTCGAGGGCGGGGCGAGGGAGGGCGAGGCGCTGGCGCGCTGTGCGCTGTTCTACCGGACCAAGCAAGCGCTCGGACGCAAGCTGCAGGAGGCGCTCCTCCCCTACTTGCGCGACGGGCGACTGGAGCGGTTCGCGCGGCGGGCCCGCTCGGGTGACGCCTTCCTCCTGTGGCTCGACACGGCGGGGACCCGCCGCGGCCGGGCGGACGCGGACGACGACGCCGCGGGTGACGTCGCGCGCTGGCGGCTGTTCGTGGCGCTGGCGGCCGCGGCGCTCGGGCCGGCGCTGCCGCCCGAGGAGCGGGCCGCGCTCGACCTCGCCTCGCTCGACTTCGCCGCGCTGGGGCTGGAGGGCATCGCGCTCGAGCGGCCGCTCGCGCCCTACTGGGAGCCGTACGTGCGCTGGCGCCTGGTGCACCATCTGCTGAAGCTCGAGAAGGACCGCTCGCCGCCGCGCCCCGCCGTGCTGGAGGCCGTGGCGTCGGAGCTCGAGCGGCTGCGCGCGCAGGGGGCGGACGCGTTCGTCTCCTGGAGCGATCGGCTCAAGTTCCTCGAGCGCGCTCCCGACGACCTGCGCGTGATCGCGGTCGCGCTCCAGCCGGAGCAGCCGGCGCGCGCGGCCGCCTTGCTCGAGCAGTCCCGAGCCTGGGCTCACGAGGCGCTGGAGGCCTCGCTGGAGGTCGCCCGTTGGGTCGCCGACAGCGAGCCGCCCCCCGAGGGCCCGGGCAGCATCTGGTACCAGGAGCGCACCAACCGGGAGGGCGTCGTGAGCGCCGTGTTCGACGCCGCCAAGTGGCTGGTGACGTGGCTCACCAAGCGGGGCGAGGGGGCGGCCGCGCTGAAGGTCCTCCCGCGGACGAGCGCGGCGCTCGCGGCGCTCGGCTACGCGCCGTCGCTGGAGTTCGAGCTGTTGCAGACCAAGCGCGCCTTCGAGCTCGAGGCGTACGCCGAGGCCGAGCGCGCCGCGCGCGCGGTCGAGGCGGAGACGAGCGCCGGCGCCAGCGACCCGCACCAGGCGGCGCGCAACGAGGAGGCGCTCGACGAGGCGCGCGCCTGGCTCGCGTGGGCGCTGATCCGGCAGGGGCGCCGCGACGAGGCGCGCGCCGTGCTCGCGACCGCGGAGGCCGCGGGGCTGGTCGACTACAAGGGCTGGCGCATGGTGCGCCAGGAGCTCGAGCGCCCATGAGCGACGGACCCGTCGAGGCCGCGGGCAAAGGAGCCGTCGGCGCGGGCTTCGATCCCGGCGTCCTCCTCCTCCCCGCGGTGCTCGTGGGCGCGCTGCTCGTCGAGGTCGTCCGCCGGCTCGTGCTCGGGGCCGCGCTGGCGCCGTGGCTGGGGTTCGCGACCCTCGCCAGCGCGGTGGTCGCCGCGCCGCCGCTCCTCGCCCTGCGTGACGCGCGCCGGCGGCGCTGGCGCGGGGCCCTGGCCGGCGCCGCGACCGCGGCGCTGGTGTGGGGCTTGGTGCTGAGCGGGACCCTCGCCCGCTGGGTGACCTACCCCGGGCACGAGGCGGCCCTCCCCGCCGACGGCGCCGCGCTCGGCCCTGGCCTGGAGGTGGTCTCCTACGCCAGCGAGGACGGGCTCGCGCTGCGCGGTCTGGTCGCGCGCGCGCGCCGCGACGGGCCGGACGATCGGGGCGAGCGCCCCGTGCTGCTCCTGTTCCACGGCAACGCCGAGGCGGCTCGACACCACCTCGGGTTCGCGCGTCGGCTCGCGGAGGAGGGCTGCGACGTGCTCGTGGCCGAGTACCGCGGCTACGGCGGCTGCCCCGGCAGCCCCAGCGAGGCGGGCCTGCGCGCGGACGCGCGCGCCGCGCTCGCCGCGGCGCGGCGCCACCTCGGCGCGCGGCCCGAGCGCGTGGTGCTCGTCGGGCGCTCCCTGGGCACCGGCGTCGCCGCCGCCTTGGCCGGCGAAGGCGTCGGGCGCGCCCTGGTGCTGCTCGCCCCGTACCTGTCGTACGAGGCGCTCGCGGCCGACATGGTCCCGGGCTGGCTCGCGGCCCTCGCCGTGCGAGAGCGGTTCGACTCGCTGGCGGCGCTCCAGTCGCGCCCGGGGCTGCCGGTCCTGGTGGTGCACGGGACCGAGGACGAGGTGATCCCGTTCGCCCACGGGCGCGTCCTGGCCGCGGCGGTCGGCGGGCGGTTGGTGCCGCTCGAGGGGCTCGGGCACAACGACGTGTTCGCCGAGGCGGGCGAGCGGATCGTGGGGCTGGTGAGCGGCTTCGCGCGCGAGCCCATGGCGGGGGGGAAATGAGCGAGCGAGACGCGGGCCAGGCGAGCGAGAAGGCGGCGCGGTACGCGGCGGCCGACGGCCCGCGTTCGCGGCTGGTGCCGGTCGCGCTCGGGGTGGCGCTGCTGCTCGAGGTGGCGCGCCGGGTGGTGGTGGGGGCCGCGCTCCTCGAGGGGCTGGTGATGGCCACGCTGGCGATCGTGGTGCTCGTCGCGCCGCCGGCGCTCCTGGTGCGCGACCTCCGCCGGCGGGCCTGGGGCGGCGCGGCCGTGGCGGCGCTCCTCACCGTGGCGGGGCTGTTCCTCGTCCCCGGGGGTCGGCTCGCCCGCTCCATGATCTATCCGGGCAACCCGCGTTCGCTGCCGCGGGCCGCCGGCGCGCTCGGGCAAGGGGTCGAGGTGGTCGAGTACGCGGCCGCCGACGGGGTCGCCCTGCGCGGGCTCCTGGCGCGGGCGCCCGCCCCTGACGACGGCGCGCCGGTGGTGGTGGTGTTCCACGGCAACGGCGAGGCGGCGATCGACCTGCTCGGCTTCGCGCGGCGGTTGACGCAGGCGGGCTGCCACGCGTTCGTGGCCGAGTGCCGCGGCTACGGCGGCTGCCCGGGCTCGCCGAGCGAGCAGGGGCTGCTCGCGGACGGGCGCGCCGCGCTCGAGGCGGCGCGCGCCCGCCTGGGGGTGGAGCGCGCCGACGTGGTGCTCCTCGGCCACTCGCTGGGGACGGGGGTGGCGAGCCTGCTCGCCGCCGAGGGGGCGGGCCGCCGCGCGGTGTTGATCTCGCCCTACGTCTCGGTGGCCGAGGTCGCGGCGGGGCTCGCGCCTGAGTGGCTGGTGTGGCTGGCCGTGCCCGACCGCTACGAGTCGCTGGCCGCGCTGCGCGCGCGCGCCGACCTGCCGCTGCTGATCGTCCACGGCACGCGCGACGGCGTGATCCCGTTCGCGCACGGGCGGCGGATCGCCGAGGAGCTCGCCTCGCGCGCCCGGTTGATCGCGCTCGAAGGAGTGGGCCACGGCGTGATCCACGGCGCGCTGAGCGAGGCCACGATCGCCGAGATCACCAGCTTCGCGCGGGCGGGCTCGTGAGCGCGCGCGCCCGACGGCGGGGTCTCCTGCTCGGCCCGGCCAGCGCCGTGGCGTTCGCGCTCGGCGGGTGCGGGCTGGCGCGCGCCGTGATCTTCCCCGGCTGCCCGGACCCGCTCCCGCGGGCGGGCGCGGCGCTGGGGGCGAACGTGGAGGTGGTCGAGTACACGGCGGAGGACGGCGTCCCGCTCCGGGGCGCGCTGGTCCGCGCGGACCGTGCGCCTGGGGCCGCCGCGGCGCCCGCCGCCGTCCTGTTCCACGGCAACGCCGAGTCGGCGCTGAGCCTGGTCGGCTTCGCGCGCGCGCTCGCGGCCGAGGGCTGCGACGTGTTCGTGGCGGAGTACCGCGGCTACGGCGGCTGCCCGGGCGCTCCCAGCGAGGAGGGCCTGGTGCGCGACGGCCGCGCCGCGCTCGCCGCGGCCGAGCGCGCGCTCAGGGTGCCGCCGCGCGAGCAGCTCCTGATCGGGCGCTCGCTCGGGACGGGGGTGGCCTCGCTCCTCGCGGGCGAGGGGCTGGGGCGGGCGGTGGCGCTGCTCTCGCCGTACGTCTCGATCGAGCGGCTGGCGCGTGAGCTCGCCCCGGGCTGGTTGGTGTCGCTGCTCCTCGCCGACCCCTTCGAGTCGCTCGAGGCGCTGGGCACCCGCGAGGAGCTCCCGGTGCTGGTGATCCACGGGGTCGAGGACGAGGTGATCCCGTTCGACCACGGCCGCGAGCTCGCCGCCGCGCTCGGCGCGCGCGCCCGCCTGGTACCGCTCGCGGGCGTGGCGCACAACGACCTGTTCGCGCGCGC
>CAZMSZ010000164.1:0-15310 GCA_964569055.1 uncultured Planctomycetota bacterium
AAACAGCCGCGGCGCCGCGGCGGCGCGCGAAGAGCGACAGCCGGGGGGACTCTGGGGGGCGGAGCCCCCCAGAAACCAAGAAACCGGCCCCGGAGCCTCTGGAGCTCCGGGGCCGACTTGGTGTGCCTGGCGCACTAGGATTCGAACCTAGACTAGCGGATCCAGAGTCCGCCGTCCTACCGTTAGACGATGCGCCACTGCGCAGGTCGGAGTCTACCCGCGGGCGTGGTAGTCGCAACCCCCGCCGCGGTCATCCCGCGCAGGAGGCGCACGCGAACGCCCAGGGCATCTCGTCGAGCGCCGGGTCGGGGAGGGCGGCGCCGCAGCGGAGGCAGCGGCGCGCCTCGCCTCGGTTCAGCTCGGCCAGCGTGTCGCTCAGCAGCGCCTTGAACCGCTGGAGCCGCTCGAGCTCGGTCTCGCCGGGCTCGCGCTCGTGCGGCAGCTGGATGTCTGCGAGGCGCACGTCCTGGCCGGCCAGGATCTGCTCGATCTTCCCGCACACCCACCCCAGCTTGGCCAGGGTCTTCTTGCGACGCCCTTGAATCGCGCTCACGCCTCGCTCCTGAGAGCGGCGAGTCTACGGCGGACCCTTGAGGAGGGGAGCCGAAACGTCCAAGCTGGGACCAAGGCCGCTCCACTTACGTCGACGGCCGGGGTATGATCCCCCGCCCTCTAAGGACCCCCGGACGGGTTGCTGCCGATGCGCGAAGCCACTCGAGGCCGTCCTCCGCGCCCCCCGCGGGAGCGCAGCCAGTGAGGGACTCCCCCGACGCGGTCTCCGAGTCCGACGATCTCCCCGCGCTCCCAGGCGGCGTCCAGGACGAAGCGGGCGAGGAGACCATGGACACGGTGCCCGCCGGCCTCCTCGGCAGCAGCGCGGTCCGCTCCGGGCCGCGGTTCTCCGAGACCTCGGCGGGGGACGACGCGGTCGAGGCGGAGCTCGTCAGCGACTCCGACGAGGACCCCGAGGCCACCGTCAGCGAGGCGACCGAGCTCGACCCCGACGAGACGATCGACGTCGGCGAGGAGACGCTGGTCGAGCTGAGCGGGCGCGCGAAGACCCGCCGCCTGGGCGACTTCGAGCTCGAGCGCAAGGTCGGCCAGGGCGGCATGGGCGAGGTGTGGTTGGCGCGCCAGGTCTCCCTCGACCGGCCGGTGGCCGTGAAGGTGCTGCCGCGCACCCTCGCCACCCAGGAGAACTTCATCGAGCGGTTCCAGCGCGAGGCCAAGGCGGCGGCCTCCCTGGTCCACCCCAACGTGATCCAGATCTACGCCTACGGGATCGACGAGGGGACCCCGTACTTCGCCATGGAGTTCGTGGAGGGCGAGGACCTCCAGGAGCGCATGCGGCGCGGCCGCCCCGAGTGGTCCGAGATCGCCGACGTCATGATGGGCGTGGCGAGCGCGCTCCACGTGGCGCACGACAAGGGGCTGATCCACCGCGACATCAAGCCGTCGAACGTGATGGTCGACCGCAACGGGATCGTGAAGGTCATGGACTTCGGCCTGGCCAAGGCGACCTCGGGCGGCCCCGAGGCCAAGAGCCTGACCAACGCCGGCCTGATCATGGGGACCCCCAACTACCTGTCCCCCGAGCAAGGCCGCGGCGACCCGCTCGACGGCCGCTCCGACCTCTACTCGCTCGGGATCGTGCTCTACGAGCTGCTCACCGGCTCGCTCCCGTTCCGCGCGGACACGCCCGCGGGCCTGATCTTCAAGCACGTCTACGAGCCGCCGCCGCCGCCCTCCTCGATCAGGTCGGACATCCCGCCGTTCCTCGAGGAGATCGCGCTCAAGCTGCTCGAGAAGGACCCCGAGGACCGCTACGCCAACCCCCAGGAGCTGCTGGCCGACCTCGGCGAGTTCCTCGACCACTACGACTACTACGTGGCCGAGGCGGGCGAGCGCCGGCCGGGCTCGGGGTTCTACGACCCGGAGCGGCTCAAGCGCAGCCTGCCCGGCGGCAACGTCTCGGGCGCGATCGCCACCCGCGGCAAGCGCACCCCCTCCGAGAAGCGTCACGCGGTCACCGAGGAGCTGACGGGCGGCGTGCCGCGCCCCGAGCCGCGCCGGGTCGAGCCCGAGAGGGAGCGCCCCAGGCCCGCGCCGCCCCCGCCGCCTCCGCCGCGGAGCAAGGCCCCGCTGGTCGTCGCGGCGCTGCTGCTCGTGGCCGGGAGCGCGTTCGGCTACGCGTATGCCTACGAGCGCGAGTGGCTGATCGGAATGGGGCGCGACCTCGGCCTGGTCGCGGTGCCCCCGACCGGGACGGGCGGCCAGGGCACGGGGACGGCGGGCACGGGGACGTCCGGCACGGGGACGGGGACGTCCGGCACCGGGACGACCGGCACGGGGACGACCGGCACGGGCACCGGCGAGCGGCCGGACGTCGGGGAGCTCACCGACGGCTATGTGGCCTTCGTGTTCACCGGGAGCTGGCCCGAGGCGACCACGATCCGCCTCCGCGGCGCCAAGAGCACCCACCAGCTCGAGCGGCAGACCACGGGCAAGTTCCCGCCGGGGGAGTACCGGCTCGAGTTCGAGCGGCCGGGCTACGAGCCGATCGCGTGGACCGTGCGGCTCAGCGGCGAGCCCGGCGAGCTCGGCCGGCTGACCGACGCCAAGGGGGTGGACGCCGCGACCGCGCCCCTCGCCTGGGCGCCCACGCGGGAGCTGAGCGGCGCCTACGCCGAGGGTCAGGAGGCGCTCGCGGCCAAGGAGCTCGAGCGCGCGGCTGCGGCGCTCGAGCGCGCGGCGCGCCTGGACCCGGAGTTCCGGCCGGCGCCCGACCAGCGGAGCGTGCGCGAGCTCCAAGACGAGGTGGCGCGCGGGCTCGACGCGCTCCGCCAGGCGGCCGACCACAAGACGCAGCTCGTCGAGCTCGCCCGCGAGCACATGGCGCAGCGGCGCTGGCGCACGGCGCTCGACACCCTGCTCACCCTGCCCGAGCCCGAGCGCGACACCGGCTGGCGTGACCTCGCCGAGCGCTGCCGGGCCGCGATCAAGACGGGCGACACGCTGGCCGAGGCCGTGGACGGCGCCGTGCGGCGCGGCGAGCACGCGCTGGCGCAGAGCAAGCTCGCCGAGCTCGAGGCCGAGGACCCCGAGCACCGCTCGCGGGCAGCGCTCGAGGCGCGCCTCCGCGACGCCACGGCGCTGCGCGAGCGGGCGCTCGCGCAGGGCGCCGACGAGCCGCTGGCCGCCGCCAAGGCGCGCCTCGAGCAGTACCTGTCCCAGTTCGGGCCCGAGGACGCCGAGGCTCGCCAGGCGCTGGCGGACGTGGAGAAGCGGCTGGTCGAGGAGGCCGCGCTGAACCGCGCGCTGGCCGAGCTGGACACGCTCGCCGCCGAGGGCGACTGGGTGCGGGTGCGCCGGATCGCGGTCGACCTGCTGCAGCGCCATCCGACGCAGCGGCAGGCCCAGGAGCTGCGGCGGCGCGCGGAGACCGAGCTGGCGCGTGAGGCCGTGCTCGGGGTGGTGACGGAGCTCGATCGCGGCCTGGTGTCGGGGCAGACCGAAGTGCTGCTGCCGCTGCTCGACCGCGAGAGCCCGACCTTCGAGAAGGAGCGCAGCGCCCTGCTGGGGCTGCGCGAGGTGGAGGCGGTGTTCACCAGCAGCGAGCACCGCCACGCGCAGGTCGAGGTCGAGGGCAACTTCGCGCGGGTCCAGGCGGAGTGGCGCTTCGATCTCCGCGTCCTCGGCGAGCCGGTCCTCTCGTACGAGGCCGACCACGTGCTCCGGCTGCGCCTCGAGGGGAAGAGCTGGCTCTTGACCGAGCTGCGGGTGGAGGGGGATGTCCGTGTTCGACCGCGTTAGTCCGTTCGCGCCGCTCGTGACCGCGCTGTGCTTGTTCGCCGGCCCGGCCGCGCGCGCCGAGCCGGAGCCCCTCGAGGCGCGCCTGCTCGAGGTCAAGGGTGACTCCGTCAAGCTCAACAAGGGCGGCAGCCAGGGCGTGACCGTGGGCCAGATCTTCGATCTGTACCAGGAGGCCCGGGTGTTCCTGCTCCCGCTCACGAGCGGCGACAAGCCGCTCGTCAAGTCGCACCGGCGGGTGGCGCGGGTGCAGGTGGTGCAGGTCGAGCCGACCACCGCCGAGGCGCGCGTGATCTCGCGCGAGGAGGGCGAGGACGGGCACGCGCTCGAGCTCGACCCGGGCGGGGTGAAGGCGCTCCACAACCCGGCGGCCGTCGCGCCGAACCGGCGGCCGGCGTTCATTCAGGCCCCGAGCTTCGGGGCGGTGGCCTGGGGCGAGACGATCCCGATCGAGCTGCGCGTCTCCAACGAGAGCGACGACGCGGTGATCTACACCTGGAGCGTGAGCGGCGGCGAGCTCGCGCACGAGCGGACCCTCGCGCCGAGCAACGTGTGGACGGCGCCGCCGGCGGCGGGCGAGTACCAGCTCACCGTCGCCGCGCTCGACTCGGCCGGGAACGTCAGCCGCTCGGCGTACCGCCTCGCCTCGACCGGGCTCGCCGGGCGCGCCGGCCGGTCGGTCCCCTCCAACTACGCGGTGGGCCGGATCTACGGGGCGACCTCCCGCTACGGGCACGTGTCGGACCTCGCCTTCGACGCGGTCGGGCGGCGCTACTTCCTCGAGCCCAAGCGCGGCTGGACCGGCGAGCCGTTCCTGCGGGTCGAGCTCCCCTCGGGCAAGATCGTGCGGATCCCCACCGAGGGGCGCACGTTCACGGCGGTCGCGGTGGCCGACCCCGGCGCGCTCCCCGGCGCGCTGCTCGCGCTCGACGGCGACACCAAGACGGTGCTCCACTACCGCTTCGGCGGGGTCGGCTGGAACCAGGTGCTCAAGCGTGCCCCGCTGGTGCTGGGCATGGAGGGCGGCGGCAGCGGCAACGCGCGGTTCGAGGACCCGGTCGACATCGTGGCCTCGCCCAGCGGCGAGATCTACGTGCTGGACGCCGCGCAGCGCGCGGTGCAGGTGTTCACGATCCAGTCGCTCCCCGGCCAGCAGGAGCAGGGCGTGTTCCTGGTCAGCTTCGGCCGGCCGGGCGAGGAGGCGCTGCAGCTCAAGGAGCCGCGCGGCCTGGCGGTCGGGCGCGACGGGTCGGTCTACGTGCTCGACGACGGGCGCAAGGCCGTGGTCGTGTACCGCGGCTGGCGCCCGGTGACCGAGTTCGCGGTCGGCGGCCCCGAGGAGGAGCTGGCCGGGATCGCGGTCGACCCGTTCTCGGGCGACATTCACGTGCTCGTGAGCAGCGCGGGGATCGTCAAGCGCTTCGACCGGACCGGCACCCTGATCGGCAAGGCGGGCGAGGCGCCCGGCCCCGGGCGGCTCCACCAGCCCGTGCGCGTGCGCATGGACGCCACGCGCGTGCTGTGGGTCCTCGACCGCGGCGGCGAGTCGGTGGTCCGGTTCGACCACGAGGGGCGGCTGCTCGGGCGCACCGGCGGGGTCGAGCTGTCGGGGCCGCTCCTGATCGCCGGCGCGCCGCAGGGCGGGTTCGCCGCGCTCGAGCGCGACGAGCAGCGGGTGACCTGCTTCGACCGGGAGGGCTGGATCACGGCCCGGTTCGGCTCGGAGGGGACCAAGCCCGGGCAGTTCGAGGACCCGATCGACGTCGCGGTCAGCGCGACCGGCGACGTGTTCGTGCTCGACGCGGAGCGCAAGTCGATCCAGATGTTCTCGCCGAGCGGCGCGTTCCTCAAGCAGCTCGGCCAGCCCGGCTCGGGCCCGCGCGACCTCATGGGCGCCATGGACCTCTCGACGGTGAACGACCGCTCCTACCTCGCGGTCGTGCAGCAGCGCCCCGAGGACAACTTCAACCTGTTCCACCCGGGGCGCGGCGAGAGCGAGCGCACCTGGGGTGAGTTCACGGGCGAGCTGACGCCGCGCTACGGGTGCGTGAGCGGCGTCACCGGGAGCCTGGGCTCGCCCGGCCGTCAGGAGTCGGCCAAGCCCTGGTACTGGATCGTGGACGAGGACCGCGAGAAGGTCTTCCGCAGCCAGCCCGGCGAGTCCCCGGTCCAGGTGAGCGTCGCGTTCGACCAGATCAGCGACATCGAGTGCGGGATCCAGGACCTCGTGTTCGTGGTCGACCGCGGCGAGGGGCAGGTGGTAGTGCTCGACGGCCAGGGCGCGCTGGTGACCAAGCTCAAGAGCGACGCGTACGAGGACCCGGTCGACGTCGGGACCGACGACTACGGGCGGGTCTACATCTACGACCAGAGCCGCCGTCAGGTCGTCCAGCTCGTGCCGCGCGACTAGCGGGCGGGAGGGGCCGTGGCGAAGTGGGAAGCCGACAGCCTCGTCGGCCAGACGCTGGGCCAGTTCGAGATCAAGAGCGAGCTCGGCCGGGGCGGCATGGCCGTCGTCTACAAGGGCTACCAGCCCTCGCTCGACCGCTGGGTCGCGATCAAGACGCTGCCCCGCGAGTCGGCCGCCAACCGCGACCTCGTCAGCCGCTTCCACCGCGAGGCGGAGGCGATGGTCAGCCTCAACCACACGAACATCGTCCAGATCATCGACAAGGGCGAGGACAAGGCCTACTACTACTTCGCCATGGAGTTCGTGGAGGGCCCCTCGCTGCGGGACCTCCTCAAGCAGGAGCAGCTCAGCGTCGAGCTCCTGTTCGACATCGCGCTCCAGATCTGCGAGGGGCTCGCCTACGCGCACAAGAAGGGGATCGTCCACCGCGACATCAAGCCGGCCAACGTGTTCTGGGAGCAGGGCACCTCGCTCGCCAAGATCGGCGACTTCGGGATCGCGCGGCTCACGGCCAAGCCCGAGGAGATGATCACGCTCACGGCCACCAACGTGGGCATGGGCACCATGAACTACATGGCGCCCGAGCAGAAGACCGACGCCGGGAGCGTCGACCACCGCGCCGACATCTACTCCACCGGCGTGATGCTCTACGAGATGTTCACCGGCAAGCTGCCCATGGGCCGGTTCAAGCTCCCGAGCCAGCTCAACCCGACCTTGCCGCGCAAGCTCGACGAGGTGATCTCGCGCTGCCTCGAGGCCGACCCCGCCGACCGCTACGAGGGCATGGAGGCGCTGAAGGCCGACCTGCAGGCCGCGCGCGCGGCCGCCGGCAGCGGCACCCTCATGCGCTCGGTGCGCGACGCGGCGGAGCGCACGCTGACGGCGGTCAAGGGCGGCGGCGGCGGAGGCGGCGGGGTGCGGGTCGCCGCCTGCCTGCTCGTCACACTGGGCCTCGTCGGCGGCGGCGGCGCGGCGGCCAAGGTCCTGTGGTGGGACAAGCGCACGACGGGCGGGGACGTCGCCGGGACGGGCGGCCAGACCCCGCGCGATCCGAACGGTCAGGGCGACACGCCCGACGGCGACCCGGGCACGAGCACGAGCGGGAACGGCGCGGACGACAGCGGCACGACCTCGACGAGTGGCGAGACGACGTCGGGCACGGGCGGTGAGAGCTCGGGCACGGGCGGCGAGACGTCGGGCACGAGCGGCGAGACGACCTCGGGCACGGACGGCGAGACGACGTCGGGCACGGGCGGCGAGACGGCGTCGAGCACGGGCGGCGAGACCTCGGGCACGGGCGGCGAGACGACGTCGGGCACGGGCGGCGAGACGACCTCGGGCACGGGCGGCGAGACGACCTCGGGCACGGGCGGCGAGACGGCGCGCACGGGCGGCGAAACGACCACCGGCACGGGCGGCGAGACGAGCGCCAGCGCCGCTTCGGCGACGGACACCGCCGCGAACGGCAACGACGGCGGCGCGGCCACGAACGGCTCGGGCAGCGACGGGAGCGCGGCCGGCGCTCCGAACGACCCGCAGGACGCGCGGACGAGCGGCGGCGAGGCGCAGCCGGTCGTCACGCGCCTGACCGACGTGGAGCGCGAGGCGCTGGCCGAGGCCCGCCTGGCGCTGCAGCGCGACCTCGCCCGCTGGCGCGATGCGGCCAACGAGTGGTCGGTGTGGGCCCGGCTCGAGCCGCGCTGGAGCGAGGCGCAGGCCGCGCTCGAGGCCGCGGCCGACCCCGAGCCCGGCTCCGCGGTGGCGCTCGAGCGGGCGCGGACCCGCCTGCTCGAGGAGGTCGACGCGCTGCTGCGCGCCCGCGGCGAGCAGGCGGTCGCGGACGCGGTCGGGGCGCGCGGGCGGCTGCGCCAGGCGGGCCAGCAGGCCCGGAGCGAGCTGCGCGCGGCCACCCAGATCCGCGAGCTGACCCCGCGGCTCGACGCGCTCGAGGCGGTGCTCCGCAAGCTGCGCGGGGTCGAGGCCGAGACCACCCGCAAGGAGGCCGAGGCGGCCCTCGCCATGGCGCGGCTCCGGGTGGGGGACGCCGCGCTCGCGGGCGACGCGATCACGCGCTTCGACGCCGCGCTCGGGCACCTGCGCGAGGGCGCGTTCCTGCAGGCGATCGACGGGCTGAAGGCGGCCCGCGACGCCTGGCTCGCCCAGCGCGCGCCCGTCCCCACCGGCACGCTCGAGCTCGCGATCGAACCCAACACGACCCTGGTCAGCGACATCACCCGGCGCAAGGAGGCGGACACCTTCTCCTCGATCGCCGCGGGCCCGGGCGGCATGTTCGTGGCGATCGAGCACTCCGCGCGCTCGAGCTCGAGCCTGTACCTGATCGAGCGCGCCGGGGCGGCCCTGCGGATCGTCAGCAAGCACCCCGTGCTGAGCAACGGGTTCCACGTGGCGGAGGCGGGCGTCGACCGCGACGGGAACCACAGCTACTGGGTCGGGACCCTGACCAGCCAGGGCTCGCAGATCCAGCGCTACAGCTTCGACTCGCGCGGCGCGCCCGTGCCGCGGGCCATGCGTCCCCTCGACCTCAACGACTGGATCTTCGACATGGCGACCGGCCCCGACGGCCGGCTCCACGTCGTGCTCCAAGACGCGGTGCTCACCTTCTTCGACGGGGTCGAGGAGGAGCGCCAGCGGCTCAGCTCCGCCTTCACCGCCGAGCGCGTGCCGCGCCGGGTGGCGGCGCTCCCGAGCGGGCTGCTGGTGAGCGGCGTCAAGGAGGGGGGCGACTGGCGCAACGAGACCTCGGGCTGGACGTGCCTGCTCCAGCCGCTGCAGCGCGGCCAGCCGAGCGAGGCCGTGGCGATCTCGGCCAACCCGCTGGCGATCACCGCGCTGGGCGACCGGATCCTGGCCGTCGACCACCAGGGCGATCGGAACGTCTACCTGCTCGACCCCGCGATCGCCTCGGGCGAGCACCGCGCCGTGCTCGGCGACGAAGCCCAGGGGATCAAGCGCCCGCTGACCGCCCTCGACGTAGTCGCCTCGGGGAGCTCGGTCTACGTGCTCGACCGCCGCCCCCAGAAGGGGTTCACCACCCGCGCCCGGGTCCTCGTGCTGGAGTGGCGCTGAGCGCGACGGCTCAGCGAATCTGCAGCGGCCAGCCCTCGGGCAGCTTGCGCGCCGTGCGAAACGACCCCACCATGACGCGACCGCGCCCGAGCGGGAGGGCGCTGCCTGAGGGCTAACCTACACTTAGGCGGGGGGTTCGGCGGACCTCCCCCGAGTGGGCGGGGGAACACCCTGGAATCGCAGCGCTCGAGTTGCCACTCTCGCCTCCGGCGGGGGGGGACGATGGCTCGCGATGGTGTGGGGCGGCGCGCCGCTCTCGGTCTCGGTGCTGCGCCGCGCCGCGGAGCCCGCACGCTCGTGCCCGCCGCGCTGCTCGCGCTCGCGACGAGCTCGTTCCTGGCGGGCCAGGCGACCGGCGACGAGGGTGCGGCCGCGGAGGACCCCGTCGCCGAGGCCGACGGCGACGACGAGGCGCTGCTTGCCGACGACTTCGCGGCCGCGCTGGACGACGAGCGCTGGGAGCAGCTGCGAATCCACGACGCCCGCCAGGACCGGATCGCGACCGATGACGGCGAGTTGGTGCTCGCCATCGATACACGTGGAACCGACGACGCCACGGTCAAGCTCCGCGGGCTCCGCTCCAAGGAGGTCTTCGAAGTCCCGGCCGACGATCCACCGCTCCGGCTCGAGGTCACCTGCGACTGGACCGCTCAGCGGAACGGCTGCTACTTGTCCATGGGCGTCGCCCTCGTCGCGGCCGAAGAGGACGCCGGACCCCACGCCGCCGAGGACGCCCTCGGCTTCGAGCTGATCGGCGTCCCTCCCGGCCGCAAGGCGCGCCCCTTCCTCTGGCAGCGGCGCGCCGGGGCCCTCTCTCCGCTCTACACCGAAGGCTGGCCGCAGGAACGTCGCGAGGAGCGGATCGGACGCGAGTTCGGGCGTGTCACGCTCGTGCTCGAGGTCGGCCGTGCGCGCGTCGCCCTTTACGAAGGGGGCGAGCTGCTGCACGAGGGCGAGGCCGTGCTGCCCTCACGAGCGCGGCTCGTCCTGTTCGTGACCAGTCACAGCAACTACCCCGAGCGCGCCGTGCGCTTCGAAGACGTCCGCCTGACGAGGGGCTGAGCGGTGGCGACCCTCGAGCTGTTCGGAGTCGGCCTGTTCGCGGCGCTCGCCCAGGCCGCGCCGTACGTCGTGATCGGATACTTGATCGCCGCCTTGATCCGGGAGTTCGTCGCGATCGAGACCCTGACCGACAAGTTCGGGGCGGCGGGTGTGGGGCCGGTGGCGCGAGCCGTCTCCGCGGGCGCGCTGCTGCCCATCTGCTCGTGCGGTGTGATCCCGCTCGGGGTGGGGTTGGTCCGCGGCGGGGCGGCGATCGGGACCACCCTGGCCTTCATGTTCAGCGCGCCCGCGATCTCGCCCGTGGCGGTCATCCTCGCCTGGAACGTCCTCGGACCCACGCTCACCTCGGCGTACGTCGTCGCGGTCCTCCTCGGCTCGCTGCTGCTCGGCCTCGGCGCCAACCGCGTGTTCGGCGGGCCGGCGATCGCCTCCGCCGCGCCGCCGGTTCCGGAGCGGCCCGGCCTGGCCGCGCGGATCCGCTCGGCCCTGCGCTGGGCGTTCTGGGACCTCGGGAGCGACGTCAGCGTCGACCTGCTGCTCGGGCTCGCGATCGCGGCGGCCCTGCTGGCCTTCGTCCCGCCGGGCTGGATCGCGGCCTGGCTCGGGCGCCCGGGGCTGCTCTCGCTCCTGCTGGCGATCGCCCTCGCGGTCCCGACGTACACCTGCACCGTTCCGTCGATCCCCGTGGTCCGGACCCTCCTCCTCCTGGGAGTCAGCCCAGGAGCCGCCCTCGCCCTGCTGATCGCCGGCCCCGCCACCAACCTCGGCGAGATCAACGTGATCCGGGCGCAGCTCGGCGCGCGCGCCGCCGCGCTGTACGTGGGCGCGATCGTGGTGACCGCGCTCGGCGCCGGTCTGGTGGTCGATCGCGTGGTGTTCGTGGGCTACCAGTACCAGGCGGTCGAGATCGCCGGTCAGCTCGTCATCAACTCTTGCTGCGTCCCCGCGCCGTTCGCCCCCGGGAGCGCCCGCCCCGACCTCGCGGCGGTGCTGGCGCAGGTCCCGGCGTGGCACGTCCCGTTCATCGGGCTGCTGATCCTGACGCTCGGGTGCGGGCTCGCGCGCCGCGCCCACGCGCGACTCGCGGCCAGCGCGCCCCCGCTCGCCGCGGAAGGGCCGCCCGCATGAGCTTCGAGGGCGGGGGCCTCCGAAGCGCGAAGGAGCGCGCGGGCGTCGGCGTCGCCGGCGTGATCGCGCTGCTCGGCGCCGTCGGCGCCGCGAACGTGGCGAGCTACCGCGCGACGTTCGCGCCCGAGCAACTCACGGTCCTGCAGACGGAGGACGACGTGCACCCGCCGCCGGCCGGGGTCGCCACGCTGCGGTGGACGGAGCTCGCACAGACCCGCCGCGGCCCCGCCGGGGAGCCTCGATTCGCCCCGGGTGTGGTCGCGCTCGCTGGGCGTCAGGTGGAGGTGAGCGGCTTCGCGTTCCTGGTCAAGAGCGGCATCGAGCGCGGCGAGGTCCTCCAGCTCGTGGTCATGCCGCCGACCCTCGCCACCTGCTGCGGTCCGACCTGCACGCCGGCGCTGGAGAAGATCGTCTACATCGACTGCAGCGAGGCGCCGCTCCCGCGGACCTTGTGGAGCCAGGCTGGGCTCTATGCCCGGGTGGTGGGCACGCTCGCGCTCGCCGACTCCTCTTCGCTGGGCTGCTTGTTCACTCTGCGAGGGGCTCGCGCCCGCTTGTACGAGGTCGACGGCGACGGCCAGCGGGCAAAGCTGGTGTTCGACGCCAGCCAGGAGCAGCCGTGAAGCGAGGCTGCAGCTGCGAAAGAGTTTACAGACACTGGTGGAAGTCCGTCGTCGACGTGGCTAGTCTCACGAAGCCCGAGGAAGAGCGCGCCGTCGGCGCTCAACTCGAGGTGTCGGAAGCGGGGGGACGAAATGGGTGAAGTCAACGAGGCCCGCGCGCGTGGCGCGCGAGGGGCCTTCGTCGTGATCGGCCTGGCGGGCGTGCTCGGTGCGGTCGCCTGGGCAGCCCTCCGTGGGCCTTCCGATCCGGTCGAGACGGGGCCTGCGCTGCGCGTCGGCGCCCTCGTCGGCGAGCTGACCGACGACGACCGCGCGGTCCGCGCCGGGCTGGAGCTCGCCCTCGCTCAGCTCAACGCGACGCGCGGCGACCAGCTCCTGGTGGAGCTCGTCATCAAGGACCCCGGCGGGAGCGCCCAGACCGCGGCGCAGCACCTCGAGGCGCTGCAGCGCGAGGGCGTCACGCTCGTGGCCGACATCGTCGCCGAGGACTGGGTCGAGGCGTGCGAGCTGACGCTTCGCCAGCACGAGGAGCTGATCGCAGCCACCAGCAACCCGGCGCCGTCCCTCCTTCACGTCGGGGGCGCTCGCCTGACGAAGATCGCCCCCGCGCCGAGCGCCGAGGGCGACGCGCTCGGCCGCTGGGCGCACGAGCTCCAGCCCCAGACGCCGCTCGTGCTCCACGCGCCGGGCCCCGTGGGCCAGGCGCGACGCGACGCGTTCGGGCGCGCCTGGGGCAGCCTGAGCGACTCGCTCGTGCTCGAGGTGACCGACGTCGAGGCCCAGCGCGCCTGGCTGCTCGAGCGCGTGCGCACGCTCCAGCCCGACCTCCTCGCGATCCTGTTGCCGGCCGCCTCGGCCGAGGGGGTCCTGGCGGCGCTCGGCGACGCGCTCCCGGCGCACGTCCTCCTGGCCGAGCAGGTACGGGTGCCCGAGGCCGCGCGCGCGCTGGCGCCGCGGCTGCGCTTCGTCACGTGCGAGGCCGACGCCGCCCCAGGGCTGGCCGCCTTCCGCGCGCGCTGGAGCGAGGCGGGCCACTCGGGTGAGCCTCCGCTGCGCGCGCTCCTCGCCCACGACGCCCTGCAGGTGCTCGTGCGCGCCGCGTGGGTCGCGGGCGGCGAGCCTCGCCGGACGCTCGCCACGCTCGTCGACACCTCGTACGAGGGTGCGAGCGGGCACGTCTCCTTCGAGCATGAAGGCGCGCGGGCACCGATCCGGTCTCGGCGCATGACCTACACGCGTGAAGGGGTCGCCGTGCCGGTGAGCCAGGAGGGCGGCGTGTGAGCCGGAGCGCGACCGCCCGACGATCCGCGATCCCGGCCTCGGTGATCGCGCTCCTCGCGCTGGCGCCGCCCGCCGGCGCGCAGCCCACGATCGGCTACGACCTCGCCGAAGCGACCGGGGGGTTCGAGGACATCCGGGGACAGGGTCGACGCCTCCCGATCACGTCCGACCGTGGCGGGCTCGTCGCCCCGCTTCCGTTCGCGTTCCCGTACTTCGACACCGTCCAGGTCTCGGTCGGCATCACCAGCGAGGGCTACCTCACCTTCGGCGGCGCCGCGACCAACACCCCGGGGGAGCTCCCCAGCGCGACCCCGCCGAACGGCGTCATCGCGCCGTTCTGGGCGAACCTGAACATCACGCGGTTCGCGGGCGCCCGGATCGACATGCACACGCTCGGGAGCGCGCCGGCGCGGCGCTTCGTCGTGCAGTGGAGCGACATGCCGCTCGCGAGCGACCCGGGGGCGCGCCTCACGTTCCAGGCCGTGCTTTACGAGGGGACGGGCGCGATCGAGTTCCGCTACGGCTCGTTGCGCAACGGCGACGGCACCGCGGGCGGTCCGGCCGCGGGCGCGACCGCCACGATCGGGATCGAGGACGTGACCGGCGAGCGGGGCGTGCTGCACTCCCGCAACGCTCCGGCCGCGGCCGCCGAGCTCCGGCTGGTCTTCACCCGGGCGCCCGCCCGCGCACCGGAGTTGGCCGTCGCGACCGTGGTCGCCCCGCCGGGCGCCGCGGTCGAGGTCCCGATCGAGCTCAGCGCGCCCGTGCGCGGGCTGCGCGGATACCAGGCGACGTTCACGGCGACCCCCGAACAGAGCGGCGCCCCACCCCTGGCGGTGCGCGCGGTCAGCGCGCCCGCGGCAGCCGACGCGCCGAGCTACGTGACCGAGCGCGCGCTCGCCACCACCGGGCCGCTCCGCCTCGTCCTCCCCGTCGCCCTGCCCGGCCATGACGGCGCCGTCCCCGAGCGCGACGGCCCTTGGACGATCGGGAGCGTCACGCTGGTGGTGCCGGCCGACGCGATCCCCGGGAGCGTGTACCGACTCGAACTCGGCGACCTCCTCGCCGCGGACCCGGCCAGCCGGGCGCTCGCCGTCACGAGCGTCCCTGGGCGCCTGATCGTGACCGCGCAGGGCCCGGCTGCGGCGGTCGACCGGCTCGACCTGATCGCGCCGCCCCGAGTCATCGCGGGTGAGCCCGCGACCCTCGAGGTGATCGCGACGGCAGGCGGGGTGCTGGTCCCGGGGCTCGCGGTCTCGCTCCTCGCCGACCCGGCCGTCGTGAACATCGCCATCGCCGAGGGCGTGACCGACGCGGACGGACGGTTCGTGACCACGCTGTTCGGCGCCGTCCCAACGACCTTCCAGGTGTTCGCCACGGCGGGCGGCGTGCAGGGCGCCGTCCGGATCGCGATCGTGGACCCCGCGCCCCCGACGATCGTGAGCACGCCGCCCCCCTTGGCGACCGTCGGCAGCCTCTACGCCTACGACGCGACGGCGCAGCCCGCCGGCTTCGCGTTCGACCTCGAGGCCGGCCCACCCGGAATGACGATCACCAGCGACGGCGCGCTCCGCTGGGTGCCCGGGGCCGACCAGGTTGGGACCCACTCGGTGACGATTCGGGTGGTCGATACCTCCACGCGCCAGACGTTCTCCGTGCTCGTGGAGCCCGTCCCGGTCGCGACCGTGCCCCGACCGAACTTGCGGCCGACGATCACCACCACGCCGCCGCCCACGTCGCTCCTCGTCGGGGAGACCTTCACCTACGACGTCGACGCCACCGACCCCGACGGCGACCCGCTCGCGTTCAGCCTAAGCGTTTCGCCTGCGGGCTTGGCGGTGACGCCGACCGAGGGCGTGGTGACCTGGACTCCGACCGCGACCGACGTCGGCGAGCAGCGCGCCCTGGT
>CAZMSZ010000165.1:0-5344 GCA_964569055.1 uncultured Planctomycetota bacterium
TCCAGGCGAGGACGGCAGGAGCGTGATCATCGAACAGGGACTGGGGCTCGTTCACTTGGGCGTCCTCGGGGTGGGCCGAGAGAGGAGATATGGAATATCAACAGGGAACGGGAAATGAGGAATGAGGAATTGCTCTCGCTTGGCGTGGCGACCTCTCGGCGATAGCCGTTCTGGCATTCCTAATTCCTCATTCCCTGTTGATATTTCACGTTTCCATGCTGGGCTCACGTCATCTGTACCCGATCCGACGTCACTCCAAGCGTATCCGCCGGCTGACCAGCGTCAGGTCCCCGCGGTGCGCCGTGGTGCCGTTGCCGGCGCGGCGGGCGGCGAGGAGCGCCTCGCCGCTCGGCGGGAGCCCACGGCGCACGTCCACCAGCGTCAGCTCGACCGGCGCCGCGCCCGCCACCTCGAGCTCGACCCGCACGCCGCGCGCCGGGCAGGACGCGATCCGCAGCAGGCTCCGCGCGGGCGAGGCTCGCCCCTCGACCCGGAGCGAGCCCGGGACGGCGCCGGCGGGCAGCGCGAGGTACAGCTCGCGGGCGTCCGCCCGCGGCGTGATTCGGAACGCGACCCGCCGCCGGCCCGCGGCGCCGCGCGAGACGCGGCGCTCGTCCACCACGAACGCCTGGTCCTGCTCGCCGAGCGCCGGCGCGGGTGCGGCGTAGGTCGCGTAGGGGAACCACGCCGCGGGCGCGCTCCGCTCGGCCGAGAAGGTGGCGCCGCTCGCGTCGAGGAACGCCGGGCGGCCCGCGGTGAACGGGAGCGCCAGCCACCGGGCGCGGCCGGTCTGGGCGTCGTGGTGGAGCATGAGCGCGGTCTGCTGGCGGTGCTCGGCGGTGAACGGGGGCGAGGCCGCGGCCGCGAGGCCACCCCAGATCAGGAGCGCCAGCCCGACCAGCACCAGCGGCGGGCGGCCGCGCGCGCCGGGCGCCGTGAGGGTGGGGGCGAGCAGGCCCGCCAGCAGGACCCACGCGATCGGGGTCGGCGAGGGGAGCACCGGCGAGGGGAGCCCGAGCGTCTCGACCGCGAGCACCAGCAGCTCGAGCCACAGCACGCCGGCCGCTCCCAGCGGGAGGAGCGTGGCGAGCGCCAGCGCGCCGCCCTCGCTGCGGCGCGCGAGCGGCGCCGCGAGCAGGCCCGCGGCCGCGGCGACCAGCGTCGGCGCGAGGAGCAGGTAGCTGACCCCCGGGAGCAGCGCGCCCAGCGCCAGCCCGCCCAGGCCCCAGGCCGTCCAGGCCCCCGCCCACACGCCCCAGGGGCCGGCGCGGCGCGCGAAGGGCCAGGCCGCCAGGCTGGCGGCCGCCAGCGCCGCGCCCGCCTGGGCCACCAGCGCCAGCTTGGGCTCGGCCGGCCAGGGCCACGGCGGCGCCAGCGCCCAGGCGACCAGCGCCACGGCGCCGCCGGCCGCGAGCGTGACCGCCAGCCAGGCCAGCAGGCCGAGCGCGTGGGCGCCGAGCGCGGCGCCGAGGCACGCGCGCTGGCGAGACAGCGCGAGCCCGGCCGCGGCCAGGACGCCCAGCAAGCCGAGCCCGGCCAGCGTCGCGCTCAGCGCCGCGGGCCAGCGCACCACCAGCAGGCCGAGCACGTCGAAGAACACCAGCGGGCGGTCGGCCTCGGGCGGCGGGAGCCCGTCGCGCGCCAGCGAGCGGGCCACGGCCAGGACCGAGTCGCCGTGGTGCTGGAGCGTGGCCGGGTCGAGGCGCGCGAGGTCGTCCTCGGGGGTGTGGTAGTGCTCGACCCCGCCCACGTGCGCGAAGTCGAGGCCGGGCAGCCCATGCGCCGCGAACACCGAGAAGTCGGTGTCGTTGGGCATGCGCTCGTAGACGGTGGTGAACGTGGAGCCGGTGATCGGCCGGGGCGCCGCGGCCGCCAGGCGCTCCACCAGGCCGCTCGAGCGCGGCCCGATCTGGAACATGAGGCTGGCGCCGCGGCTGCCGCGCGCCTCCACGTCGATCACCGCCCCCACCTCGGCCAGGGCCGGGTGCGGCTCGGCCACGAACGCCTCGGCCCCGAGCAGGCCCGCCTCCTCGCCTTCGGTGAACAGGAGCAGCACGGGGCGCGCGAGCGGCTCCCCCGCGAGCAGCGCGCGCGCCACCTCGAGCAGCACCACCACCCCGGCCCCGTCGTCGTTGGCGCCCGGGCCGGCCGCCACCGAGTCGTAGTGCGCCAGCAGCAGGATCGAGTCGCGCGCGCCCGGCCGCGCCGGCGGGCCGAGCCGGGCCAGCACGTTGACCACCTCGCCGCTCCCGGCCGAGCGGGTCGCGACCGCGAACGCGCGCTGCTCGCGCGGCGCGAGGCCCAGCTCGCGCAGGAGGCTCAGCAGGCGCGCGCGGACCTGCGCGTTGGCGGCGCTCCCCACCGGGTGCGGGCGAGGCGGGTCGCCGAGGAGCCGCGGCGAGAGCGCCCGGGCGCGCGCCCCCGAGAAGCGCGTCGCGGGCGCGCCCAGGCCGAGCGGCGCGGGCGGGCGGGTGCGCGCCGCGGCCGCGAGCGTCAGCGCCACGAGCAGCGCCAGCGCGGCGAGCGGCAACCAGGCAGGACAGCGATCGGCGCGGCGCGCGTCCACGGGCTCAGTGTAAGGCGGCCAGCCCTCAGGGATAGAATCGCGCGCCTCCCCACCAGAAAGCGACTGAATGCCGACGACCAAGAAGCGCGCCCCCACTCCAGCCTCCGAGCGGTCCTCGACGCGCTCGGGCGAGCGTCCCGCCGAACGCGTCGTGGGGCGGGTCGCCATGCACCCGCGGGGCTTCGGCTTCCTGCGCCTGTTCCCGCGCCCCGGCGAGCCGCTGCCCGAGAGCGTGTTCGTGGCGCCGCGCGAGCTGCAGGCGTTCTTCGCGGGCGACCTCGTGGAGGCGACGCTGGTCGAGGAGCCCGACGGGCGCCACCGGGCCGAGCGGCTCGAGCTGCGCGAGCGCTGGCGCGAGGCGCTGTGCGGCAAGGTCACCAAGCTGCGCGGCAAGCTGCACCTCGAGGTCGACCCGCGGGTGGGCAACCGCTCGATCCCGCTCGAAGGTGCGCCGCAGGGCCTCGCGCCCGGCGCCCACGTGGTCGGCCGGCTGCGCGAGGGGCGGCTGGAGTACTTCCGCACCGTGGCCCCCGACGAGGTCGGGCGGGCGGCCGTGCTGGTCAACTGGGGGATCCGCTCCAAGTTCTCCGCCGCCTGCGAGGAGGCGGCCGAGGCGGCCGAGGCCGCGCCGGGCGAGCGGCGCGACCTGCGCGCGATCCCGACCGTCACCATCGACGCCGCGAGCAGCCGCGACCTCGACGACGCGCTGGCGGCCCTCCCGGCCCAGGCCGACGGGGCGGTGCGCGTGCTGGTCTCGATCGCGGACGTCGACGCGCTCGTCCCCGCGGGCTCGCCGATCGACCGCGAGGCGCAGCGGCGCGGCACGAGCGTCTACTTGCCGGGCGAGGTGATCCCCATGCTGCCCCGCCGGCTGAGCGAGGAGCGGCTCAGCCTGCTCGAGGGCGTGGACCGCCCGGCGCTCACGGTCGAGCTGCGGATCGACCCCGAGGGCGGCGTGAGGGCGGTCGACCTCTACCAGAGCACGATCCGCAATCACGCCCGCCTGACCTACGACGCGGCGGCGGCGTTCCTCGAGCGGGGCGAGGCGGCCGCCGTCCCCGCCGCGGTGCACGGCACCCTGCGCTGGCTGCGCACCGCCGCGGCCCGCCTGTCCGAGGTGCGCGCCCGCCGCGGCGGGGTCGACCTCGAGCGCGGCGAGCTGGCGCTCGAGCTCGACGAGGCCGGGCAGCCGGTCGGGGTGCACCCGCGCGAGGAGAACGCCGCGAACCGGCTGATCGAGCGGCTGATGGTCGCGGCCAACGAGGCGGTCGCGACCTGGCTGCGCGACCGCGGCCTGCCCGCGCTGTACCGGGTGCAGGACGCCCCCGACGCGGCCCACGTGGCCCGCTTCGCGGAGGTGGCCCGCAACTTCGGGTTCGAGGCCGGCTTCGGCGAGCGGGTCTCGCCGCGGGCGCTGGCCGCCTTCGACCAGCAGCTCGGCAAGAGCGAGGTCGCCCCGCAGGTGCGCACCGTGCTCGGGCGCGAGCTGCTCGGCCGCGCGCGCTACACCGTGCACCCCGGGCTGCACTTCGCGCTGGGGGCGCCGCTCTACCTCCACTTCACCTCGCCGATCCGCCGCTACCCCGACCTGGTGGTGCACCGGATCGTGAAGGCGCACCTCCGCGGCGACCGCACGCAGGTCGCGGGCGACGCGCGGCTGGAGGCGATCGCCGAGGCGTGCAACGAGCTGGCGTATCGGGCCGGCAAGGCCGAGCAGGAGCGCACCAACTGCCTGTTGGCGCGGCTCCTCGGCCAGCGCCTGGGCGAGCCGTTCGCGGCCCGCGTGGTCGGCGTGCGCCCGTTCGGCCTGATGGTGCAGCTCGTGGGGACCGGCGTCCCGGGCACGGTCCCGGTCGACGCGCTCCCCGGCGGGCCGTTCGAGTTCGACGACACCACGGTCACCCTGGTCGGCCCGGGCGGCAAGCGCTGGTCGGCGGGCGACGCGCTCGAGGTCGAGGTGGCCGAGGTCGACGAGGTGCTCGGCCGGATCGACTTCAAGCCGCGGGCGGCCAAGGCGCGTGCGGCTCGCGGGCGCGCGCAGCCCGCCGAGGCTGCCCCGTCGGGCGAGGAGGCGCCCGCCCGGCGCAAGCCGCGGCGGCGGCGCCGCGCGCCGAAGAAGGCCTGAGCGCGCTCACGACACGGCGAGCTCCTCGGGCGCGACGGCCCACCAACGCGCCTCGGCCACGTCCCCGGCGGCGTAGGCGAAGTCGAGCGCCAGGAGCGGAAAGAACCACACCGGACCGCCCAGGTTCAGCCAGGCGACCGCCACCCACGGGCGGCGCAGCCGCAGCAGGAGCAGGCCCCCCAGCCCCTGCCCGAACAGGATCGAGAACCAGAGGTCCTCGGGGCGGAGCCGACCGGCCGTCCGGACCGCGGCCGCGAGCGCCAGCTCGAGCGGGGCGCCCGGCGCGAGCGCGCTCCCGTAGCCGTACTGCACGTGCGCGAGGGCGAACGCCACCGCGCCGACCAGCGTCGCGGCCAGCGCGGCGGCGAGGTCGCCGTACCCGCGGCTGCGCGCGCCGGCCCACTGCTCGAGGAGGCCGCCGGCCCCGACCGCCGCCGCGATCGTGAGGGTCGGCCCGAGCAGCGCCGCGGGTCTCAGCCCGATCGCGGCCAGCAGCAGGAACACGAGCGGCGCGGTGAAGAGCGCCCGCAGCGCCGCGCGGCGGAGCCGGCGCGGCCAGGCGAGCGGCCGCGCGTCTCGCGGGGGGCCGTCCCACGAGCTCCAGAACGCGTCCAGCACCGCGCGGATCGCGCTCACGCCGGCGGCTCCGCCTC
>CAZMSZ010000165.1:5444-15309 GCA_964569055.1 uncultured Planctomycetota bacterium
CGCATGGGGAGCTGGTGCCACTCGCTCCAGGTGCGCGGGAGCGGCACCGGCTCCTGCGTCGGCTCGCGCGCGCTCAAGCGGAGGTGCTCTGGAGCTCGCGCTCCGCGAGCGCGCCGAGGTAGCGGGCCCGCAGCGCGGCCACGTGCCGCTCGAGGTCCGCGCGCCGCCAGCGGCGGGTGTCGAGCGGCGGCAGGACCCGCACCCGCACCGGGCCCGCGGTGGGGAACGCGCCGCGCAGGCGCTCGTGGCCGCCCTCGATCACCACCGGCACGATCGGGCGGCGCGTCTCGAGCGCCAGGTGGAACGCGCCCTTCTTGAACGGCAGGAGCGCGCCGCTGCGGCTGCGGGTGCCCTCGGGCGCGATCACCGCGCTGTAGCGCTGCTCGCGCACCAGGCGCGCGACGCGGTCGAGCTCGCCCTCCCAGTGGCCGCGCTCCTCGCGTCGGATCAGCGGGTGCCCGCCCAGGAGCCAGGCCCAGCCCAGGAGCGGGACCCGCGCCAGCTCGCGCTTGCCGAACACCAGCGCCCGCGAGCCCGCCAGCGGGGCGAGCAGGAGGAAGTCGAGCGCGGAGGTGTGGTTGAAGGTCAGGATCGCGGGGGCGCGCAGGTGCTCGAGCCCCTCGTAGCGGGCGCGCACGCCCCACAGGCGGAGCGCGAACCGGCTGAGGAGGCGCCCCGCCACCAGCGACAGGCGGTTGCGCCAGGCGAGGGTGGGCCACACCAGCGCGAGGGGCGCGAACACGAGGAACAACAGCGCGCACCAGGCGGCCGTCAGGCCGAACCGGACCGCGTCGGCGAGCTCGAGCTGGGCCAGGGCGCGCCTCGAAGGCGGCGCGGAAACGCTCATGCGAGGCTCTCGCGGGCCCGGCGGTCGTGCGCGGCCCAGGTCCCAGGGTAGCCCGGCGGTGACGGGAGCGCCGTGACGAGCGGCGACGTGGCGCGTTTCGGATACGCTTGGCGCGGAGGGCCTGTGGCGAGCGAAGTCACGATCGACGACGTGCGGGCGGCGAGCGCGCGCCTGGCGGGGAAGGTGCGGCGGACGCCCGTGATCCACGCGGAGCCCGGGCTGCGCCCGCTCCCGACGCCGACCCTCCTCAAGCTGGAGTCGCTGCAGGTCACGGGCTCGTTCAAGGCGCGCGGCGCGCTCAACAAGGCGCTCTCGCTCAGCGACGAGGAGGCCGCGCGCGGCCTGGTGACCGCCTCGGCCGGCAACCACGGCCTGGGCGTGGCCTACGCCGGCCGGCTGCGCGGCTGCCCGGCCCGGATCTACCTGCCCACCCGGACCCCCGCGCTCAAGATCGAGAAGCTGCAGGCCTGGGGCGCGGAGGTCGTGCTCGAGGGGGCGGTGTGGGACGACGCCAACGCCGCCGCCCAGGCCGCGGCCGAGCGCGAGGGGCTCGACTACATTCACCCCTTCGCCGACCCGGCGGTGGTCGCGGGCCAGGGCACGCTGGCGCTCGAGGCGCTCGAGGACGCGCCCCCCTTCGACACGGTCCTGTGCGCGATCGGCGGCGGCGGGCTGATCGGCGGGGTGGGCGTGGCGATCCACGCCACGCACCCGCACGTGAAGGTGATCGGGATCGAGCCCGAGGGCGCCGCGAAGATGCACGCCAGCCTCGCGGCCGGCGACGTGGTCACGCTGGAGAAGATCACCACCGGCGCCGGCAGCCTGGCCCCGCGCCGCAGCACCGCCCTGAACCTGGCGCTGGTGCGCGAGCACGTCGCCCGGATCGTGCTGGTCAGCGACCCCCAAATGCGCGAGGCCGCCCGCTGGCTGTGGCTCGAGCACGCGATCGCGTCGGAGCTGGCCGGCGCCGCCGCGGTCGCGGCGCTCCTCGCCGGCCGCTACGTGCCCGAGCCCGGCGAGCGCGTGCTGGCGCTGGTCTGCGGCTCGGGGACCGCCGGGATCGACCCCGAGTCCGAGCCGCTCGGGAGCTGAGCGCGCCGGCTCAGCCGCAGGGCGGCCGGGAGCGAGTGCGACAGCCTTCCGATTCCGACTCCGACCCCGCTTCCGATTCCGATTCCGACTCCGATTCCGACTCCGACTCCGACTCCGACTCCGACTCCGACTCCGACTCCGATTCCGAACCGGACTCCGACTCCGAACCGGACTCCGACTCCGAGTCCGACTCCGAGGCGTCCTGTGCGACGCCCAGCGAGGAATCAAGCGCAGAGGCCGCCGAGGACGCAGAGGCCCTCTGCGCGCTCGGCGATCTCTGCGCTTCGTGCTCGCTCGGCTGGCCAACGCGGTCTGCAGTGCGACAGCCTTCCGATTTCGATTCGGAGTCGGAATCGGAAGCAGAACGACGCGGCGAGCGCGGCGGTGACCGCGAGCGGGTCGGGATCCGGCCACGCGTGCGGGCGGTCGAACCGGGTGGCCGGTAGCGATCGGCGCCGAGGTCCCAACCGGTGAGGTCCTGGGCGTTCACCACGACCCACACGCGCGCGCTGGAGGCCGCGACCGCCCAGCGTGGGCTCGCGGCGCGCGTGAGCGCCGGGAGCGCCGCGCCCACGACGACGAGCGCCACGGCCACGAGCGCGATCACCAGCACCCTTCGGCGCACGCGGATCTCGCTCGCCTCAGCCCGCGTTGTAGACCACGCCGAGGGTCGGCGCGTCGGCGAGCATGCTCGCGGCGGAGAGGGCGGCTCGGCGTGGGGTGCGCCCGCCGCGGACCACCAGCAACACGCCGTCGGCCTGGCGGCTGAGGGCGGTCGCGACCGGGCCCGCGAGGAGCGGCGGGCCGTCGATCAGGATCAGGCCGTCGGGCGCCAGGTCGGTCAGCACGGTCAGCAGGTGGCCGACGTCGTCGGAGGTGAGCAGGCGCTCGAGGTCGCTGCCGGGGGGCCCCAGCGGGAGCAGGTCGAGGCCCTCCGAGAGCTCGATCAGGTAGCGGCGCGGGTCGTCGTGGTCGCGCAGCACGTCGAGGAGCCCCGCGTCCGCGACCCCCAGCCCGAACGCCCGCAGCAGGTGCTCGCCGGCCGGGTCGGCCGAGACCAAGAAGGCGTGACGCTCGCCCGCCGCGGCCGCCGCCAGGGCCAGGTTGGCGGCGACCGTGGTCCGCCCGTCGCCGCGGCGCGGGCTGGTCACGAGCACCGCGCGCGGGCGGGCGCCCTCGCCGCGCAGGAGCTGCTGATAGAGGCGCGCGTAGCCCGCCGCCGCCGCGCCCTCGGGCGCTCGGGCGCACACCAGCGCGCGGTCGAGCGCGTCGAACTGAAGCGCGCCGACCCGGCGCTGCGGCTCGGGGGCCGGCTCGCGCAGCCGGAAGCGCTGCAGCGCGGCGTCGCGCTGCAGGTCGGCGCGCGACACGCGGCGGGTGGGGTTGGCGGGAACGACCGCGCGCGGCCGCTCGGGCGCGGGCGCCGGGTCGGCCGCGGCGGCGCGCTCGTCGAGCGACCACTTGCGCGTCGGCTCGTCCTTCTTGTTCGCGCTGGCGCCGGCCTCCTTGTTGGCGGCCCAGCGCTGCGTGCCCGCGCCGTCGGTCTCCGCCGGCTGGGCGAGCTCGGCGCGCGAGAACGGCCGGGTGGCCGGGTCGTCGCCATCGCCCTCGAGCTCGCTGCGGGAGAAGGGGCGCGTGGCGGGGTCGTCGTCCTCCTCCGCGCTCGCGCCCAGCCCGGCCGCGCTCGCGTCGAACCCGTGCGGCCGGAGGAGCGCCGCCAGCTCCTCCGCCGTCGCCGGCTTGGCGTCGGCCTCCGAGCCCGACAGCCGGATCACGCGCCGGCGCGCGTTGGTGTCCTCCTCCTCCAGCTCGGGCAGGCTCTCGTCGAGGAGGGCAGCCCAGTCGGCGTCGTCCTCGCCCCACTGCACCCGGCTCGCCGCCCCACCCCGCGGGGGCGCCTGCGGCGACGCGCTCCGCGGCGCGGGGGCGCTGCGGGCGGGCGCGGCCGCGCTCGGGGTGCGCAGCGCGTCGAGCAGGTCGTCCTTGTCGTAGCTGCGCGAGCCGCCGCCGGTGGTCCCGTTCTTGAGCGAGACGGTCTCCACCACGCCGGCCAGCGGGTCGTCCTCGAGCGGCGGCGCGCTCGCCGCCGCCTGGCGCAGCTCGTCGCCGAAGTCGACCGGCGGGGGCAGGATTTGGTGGATCCCGCTGCTGGCGAGCCGCCGCACCGCCTGGGTGTCGCCGCCGTCGAAGGCGGGGAGCGGCGCGGGCCGCTCGTCGTCGGGACCGTCGTCGTCGTCGGCCACCAGCACCAGCAGCGCGCCGCAGGCCTCGCAGCGGCAGCGGTCGAGCTCGAGGAGCTGCGCGGGGGTGACCGCGATCGAGGTCTCGCAGCGCTCGCAGTAGGCGCGGGTGACGATCATGCCGCGTCCCCGCCCACCACCCCGGCCAGCGGGAGCCCGAGCGTCTCGATCGCCTCGACCGG
Source organism: uncultured Planctomycetota bacterium (assembly GCA_964569055.1). GTDB lineage: Bacteria > Planctomycetota > J058 > J058 > J058 > JAWLGW01. The sequence goes on from CAZMSZ010000165.1 coordinate 9,806, forward strand.
GTCGTGGAACACGTCGCGGCGCAGCTCCGCCAGCGCGGCCAGCGCGAGCGCGAGGAGCAGCGCCAGGCCGAGCGCCGCGGGCAGGCGTCGCAGCGCGCTCACGCGCTCCACCGCGCGCGCGGGGAGCTGCAGGGCCAGCGGTGCGGGCTCGCCCTCCTGGCCCGAGAGGGCCGCGAGGGCGCTCGCCTCGGCCAGGAGGCGGGCGGCGAGCGCGTCGGCCGCGGCGACCGCCGCCGCCTCGCTGGCCGCGGTGGTCCGCAGCGAGAGCAGGTCGACCCCCTCCCCGCGGCGGAGCGCGTCGACCCGCACCGCGAGCCCGGCGGGCGCCGGCGCCGCGCCGACCAGCAGGTCGCGCGCCTGCTCGAGCGGCGTGCGGGTGGCTGACGCGCCGACCCGCTCGGCGAGCGCCGCGAGGGCGTCGGGCGCGGTGGCCGTCGCGACGAGGCGATCGGCGGGCCCGAGGTAGGGCGCGTAGCCGGTCACGCCCACGCTCGCCTCCGCCACGAACAGCGGGGGCAGGAGCGCGAGCCCGCCCACCAACAGCGCCGCCAGCGCGGCGAACGTCGCCGCGGCCAGCGGCAGCCGACGGCGCACCGCGCGGCCCCAGGCGCGCCGGGCCTGGGGGCGGGCCCGCCGGTCGGTGCGGTTGCGGGTCAGCCCGCGCGCCAGCTCCCCGCGCACCGCGGCCAGCTCCTCGCGTCGCTCGTGCGTCGCCTCCTCGAGCAGCTCCAGCCGGCCCACCACGGCGCGCTGGGTCGCCTCGAGCGCCTCGCTGGCGCGGGCGACCTCGGCCGCGGCCGCCTGGCTCGCCGCGGCGCGCGCCTCGTCGGGCGAGGGGAAGCGGCCCACGCGCGCGGCGACCTCGCGCTCGAGCTCCTCGCGCAGGGCGGCGCGCGCCGCCTCGAGCGCGTCGGTCGCGGCGCTCACCGCCTGCTCGCGCGCCCGCGGCGCCTCCTCGGAGCGGACCACGTCCGCGGCCACGGCCGCGGCCCGCTCGTCGATCCGGGCCGTGAGCCCGAGCAGCCCGTCCGCCTCGAGCCGCGCGTCGAGGATCTTGAGCGCCCGCTGGAACATGCCGTCCACCAGCGAGGTCACGTCGTCCTGCGCCAGGCGCTTGCGCACCTCCTGCAGCGCCTCGTGGGTGATCTGCTCGCGCGCCGCGCGCGGCACGCCCTCCTCGACCAGCTCGAGCCGCAGCCGCTCGGTCACGCGCGCCTCGACCCCCTCGGCCGTGGCCTTGACCTCGCGCAGCGCCTGCTCGAGCGCCAGCGTGCGCTCGCCGAGCTGGTGGGTCAGCTCGACGAGGTCCTCGCCCTCGAGGAGCTGCCGCAGGGTGCGGCGCGCCTGCTCGCGCGCGGCGTGGCCGGCTCGGCGCGCGATCTGGAGCTTGCCGACGTGCTCCTCCACCTCCTTGCGGATCAGCCCCCGCAGCCGCCCCTCGTCGAGCGGCTCGGCCTCGGCGCGTCCGGCCGGCGGCGGCGCCGGGCGACGGGTCAGGCGCGGGTGCGCGCCGCTGGCGGTGGCGGGCGCGTCCTCCGCGCGCACGGTGCGCCGCGGCGGCGGCGGGGGGCGGCGGGTCAGGCGTGGATCCTGCGGGCGCGGCGCGGGGCCGCTGGCGGCCTGCGCGGGGCGCGGGTGGCCGCCGCTCACGGCCGGGCCGCGCGGGTGCGCGCCCGTCACCGTCGGGGCGCGCCGGTGCGCACCCGTCACGGCCGGGCCGCGCGCGTGGGCGCCGCTCACGGCGGGGCCGGGCGCGCGCGAGGTGAGCGCGCCGAGCGGCGGCGCCGGCGGGCGCGGGGAGGCGCCGCTCGCGCCGGGCCGCTGGGTGAGGCGCCCGGGCGGGCGCGGCAGCACGCCCGACACGCCCGCGCGCGGCGCCTCGAGCCGACCGCCGCAGGTCTCGCAGGGGACGGCCGCGGGGTCCTCGCGCGCGAGCACGTAGGTCATGCGCGCGCAGTCCACGCAGCCATGACCCTGGCGCCGGCGCACCAGCAGGAGCTCGCGGCATACGGCCGGGGCGAGGTCGCGCCGCTCGAGCAGCACCTGCTCGAGCGGCAAGCGCCGAGCGGTCGCCTCGCGCAGCGCCTCGTCGAGGCGCCCGGGCGAGAGCAGGGCCCGCTCGCTCAGGAGCTCATGCAGCGCCCGGTTCGCGCTCTCGCCCAAGGGTTCGCCTCCGCCCCGCACCACGAGCAGCACACGCCCGCACCGACGAGCCTACCGATTCGGTCGGCTCGGTGCATCCGGGGGCGAGCGATCGAACCGCCGCCCGCGCGAGGGAGGCCTCAGGTCAGCTCGTACAGCGGGATCACCGCCGGGCGGAGGCGCGGCGGGTGCTCCTCGATGAACCGCGCCGCCTCGGCCGGCGTGTCGACGAGCGCCAGCAGGTCGCCGTAGACCTGCTGCGCCCCGCGCTCGCGCACGAACGTCTGCAGCAGCGCGAACACGCTCGCCCAGCGCGCGCGGCCCAAGAAGACCATCGGGCTGCGGTAGCAGTAGGTGGCGTAGTGGTTCTGGGCGAGGTCCATGAAGACCTCCTGCAGCGTGCCGGCGCTCCCGGGCGCGTAGACCACGCCGGCGGTGGCGATCGCGAGCAGCCCGTCCTCGCGCAGGCTGTTCGAGAAGTACTTCGCCACGTGGGTGGCGAACAGGTTGGTCGGCTCGTGCCCATAGAACCAGGTCGGGATCGCCACGCTCCGCCCCACGCCCGGGCGGTCGCGCTCGAAGGCGGCCGCGACGTCCGCCTCGGGTCCGAGCCGGCGCACGGCCTCGTGGGCCGCGGCGAAGTAGGCCCGGATCGCGTCGAGGTAGGCGGGGGTCCCCTCGCGCTCGCCTCCGTGGAAGCGGTCGGCGCGCTCGAGCAGGGCCACGGCCGCCTCGACCACCTCGATCCGGGCGTAGCACGCCAGCCAGGCGCCGAGGTTGGCGGCCTCCATGACTCCGGGGCCGCCGCCGCTCGCGACCAGGTAGCCGGCCCGGGTGAGGCGCCAGGTCAGCTCGGCCACCGCGCGGTAGGAGGAGTCGCTGCGCGGCGTCCCGTGGCCGCCCATCACGGCCACCACCCCGCGCCCCGCGTGGGCCTCGAGCACCTCCTGCAGCGCGTCGTCGATCGCGAGGTCGTGCAGCCGCTGCGCGAGGCTCTCGCGCAGCGCGACCCCGCCCGGGTCGCGCCGCTCGCGGTCGTAGTGGGCGAAGATCCGAAAGTCGCGGGTCGCCACGTAGCCGCCCGCCTCGTAGCCCTCGAGCAGCTCGTCGACGGTGTAGAGCGCGCGGCGGTAGGGCTCGTAGGGGAGCCCGCCCAGCTCGGGGAACACGGCCGCGCCGCCGTCGATCGCCGCCGCGCGCTGGGCGTCGTCGCGGAAGCGGCAGCCGAGCAGCACCGCCCCCGCGAGCGCCAGCGCGCCCAGGTCGTAGCCCGAGAGGTCGAGCCCCTGCACGACCAGCCCGCGCAGGTCGCCGCCCTCGGCGACCCGCGTGGCCAGCGCGGCCGGCTCGTCCAGCTCGCCGCGGCGGTGCTTGGCTCTCCAGGGCTTGAGCGGGTCGTCGGTCATGGGGCCCCAGTCTGGCGGGCCGGCTCGCGCCTCGCCAGCGAGCCGCGCATTTCGGGCCAGTCGCTACTCAAACGGCACGCAAACGGAGACGTCGGCGATCGGCTCGCGAGTTAGAGCGGGCCCAGCCAGGCCGGGGGTTTGCTTCTCGGCTCAGCGGAGGAGTCGTACCCATGCGCGCAGCCCTCGTGATCTCGACCGTCTCGACCCTGCTCGCCTCGACCTCCCTGGCGGCCGCGCAAGGCGTGACCCTGGTCGACCCGAGCAAGCGCCACACCCCGCGCAACCAGGTGACGCGCGTCGACGGCGAGGCGCCCGCTCCGGTGAAGCGGCGCCCCGGCGAGGTCCTGTTCAACCTGCGCCAGGCCGACCTGACCAGCGAGGTGCTGCCGCTGATCGAGCGGCAGGCCGGCGTTAAGGTGCGCTACAGCGGGCCGCCCAAGACGGTCGACCTGCGGCTGGTGCGGCCGCTCGACTGGGAGGCTGCCCTCGAGCTGATCGGCAAGTTCACGGGCACCCACCTCGCGACCGACTACCAGGGCCGCTTCGTCCTCAAGCCCAAGAACGGGGGCGAGCTGCCCGAGGTCGGGACGTTCGACGACCTCGACGGCCAGCTCGCGCGGCCGGCCCACCTGCGCCGCCGCGAGCGGAGCGTGGCGGCCTCGGCGCCGCGCCCGGCGCCCCGGGTCGCGCCGCGTCGGAAGCTCCCGGTGATCGTGATCGGCAACACCCGCGGCGCGTTCTCGTTCGGCGGCAACAATCGCCCGCGGGTCTCGCGCAAGCGGGTCGGCCCGCGCCGGGTCGGCCCCAGGCGCGTGGGTCCGCGCCGCCGGGTCAAGCCGCGTCGCACCGGGCCCCGGCGGCGGGTCGGGCCGCGGCGGGTCGGCCCGCGTCGGCCGCAGCCCGCCTTGTAGCCGGGCCTCGGCGCGGCCGGAGTGTTAGGCTGAGGCCCTGAGGCACCGGCATGTGGCGTCGATTCAAGCGCATGGTCGAGGCGAACCTCGGCCGTCTCCGTGACGACCCGCTCGGCGCGCGCCCTGGCCGCCCGGCCGATCTGCGCGCCCTGACCGAGCAGCTCGCCACGGTCCGCTCGCAGGTCGCGCTGCTCGAGCGCGACACGGCGCGCCTCGCGGCCGAGGAGGCGGCGCTCGGGGAGCGGATCAAGGCGGCGCTCGCGAACGGCGAGCGGGACGCCGCCCTGCGCCACGCCGAGCAGCTCAAGCAGGTGCGCGAGGACCGCGCGCGCGCCGAGCGGCAGCTGGAGGCCGCGCGGCGCGTGTGCGCGCAGGCGGAGGGGCTGACCCGCGGCGCGGCGAACGCCGCGACGGGGCCGGTGCGCTCACCCGACGTCGAGATGGCGGCCGAGGAGACCCTGCGCCGGCTTGAGCGTGACCTGCTGGGCGACGGCCCAGCGTCCGCGAGCAAGACCGTCGGCGCGGCACCGGCTCGCGAGGCGGACGAAGTCTCGAGCAAGGGCGGCGCGGTGAAGACGATCGGCGGCGGCGGAGAGCCGCCCCTCGAGCACGCCCCCGAGCAGCGCCCCGCGCGCCACGCCAAGACGATCGGCGACCTCTCCCCCGAGGTGGCGTCCCCCAAGGTCGAGTCGGCGGCGTCCGAACCGACCGGCGCCGACCTCGTGGTCGAGCTCGAGCGCCTGGCGCGCCTGCGCGAGCAGGGCGTGCTCACGAGCGAGGAGTTCGACCAGGCCAAGCGGCGGCTCCTCGCGCGCGGGTAGCTGTTTCGGGGCGGGGCGAGAACGCAGCCCGGCCAAAGCCGCAAAGGGCGGAGCGCGTGGCCCAAGCCGCTGCGTTCCCTTCCGGAGCTCTCGCGAAGGAGCAGCACAGAGGCGCAGAGATCGGGTCGCAGATCCACGCGTCCTTGCGAGGCGACAGGCTTTCGATTCCGTCCGATTCCGATTCCGATTCCGATTCCGATTCCGATTCCGATTCCGATTCCGAT
>CAZMSZ010000166.1:0-15234 GCA_964569055.1 uncultured Planctomycetota bacterium
CGAGCACGAGCCGATTGGAATCGGCGGATCGAAGCGCTTCGCCCTGCGTTGGCCGACTTCAGCGCACCTCTGCGTTCCCGGCGATCTCTGCGCTGAGATCCCTCGTTTGCCCGGGTCGAGGGCGGGCCCTCGTGACAGATCCAGGCTAACCAGCGGCAGCTGAGAGCTGGGCAAGGGCAGGGGCAGGAAGCGGCTCCCGCGTCGGCGGACCGTCGCGCGAACCGCGCGCCGCGCGCGTCGCGCACCCCTTGTCGGTCTCTCGCTTCGGGAACACCCTTCAGGTGTGACCGTGACGCGACCTCGAGCGGAGAGCCGGACCGTCTACCTCGGGATCGAGGCGGGGCGGCGCGCGATCCACATCTGCAGCAACCTGGGCCATCAGAGCTCGATCTCGGCGGACGCGATCGGCGCCGCGGAGGACTGGGTCGAGCTCGCCACCTACGGGCTGCAGCTCCCCGAGCACGACCAGCTGCTGGCCTGCGTGGCCTTGCCGAGCGGGCTCGACCAGCGCGAGGGCGCCGCGATCCTGCGCGCCGCGCGCGCGGCGGGGTGGGACGGGGTGCTGCTGGTCAACGTGGCGCACGCCGCCGGGCGGGGGCTGAGCGGGCGCGACGCGCCCGAGGGCGACGCGCTGGCGGTGGTGGTGCTCGACCGGCAGGTCAGCACCGTCGGGCTGCTGGCGGGAGCGCCGCTGATGCTCGAGGGGAGCGACCACGTCAACCCGATCCCCGGTCGCGAGGCGCGCGAGCTGGCCGTCTCCTTGCGCTGCCTGATCAAGCAGCGCCCCCGCGACCTGGCGCGACGCCTGCTGCGCCGGGTGGTGGTCGCCGGCGACGGCGACGAGCTGGCCCGGATCGGCGCCCGCAAGCTGGCGGTGGAGCTGGAAGGCGTCGGCGTGTCGACCGTCGACTTCGAGCTCGAGCCGTTCCTCCCGGCTCGCGGGGCGACCCGGATCGCCTACCAGACGGCGGCGCAGACCTGGCGGCGCGCGCGCCGGCGTTGGACGTGAGAGGAGAGGCCGTGACGGAGCCGCGCCGGACCGAGCTCGGGCAACGCAGGATCGGGCTCGGGGCGCTCGAGCCGCGCACGACGAGCGGGCCGCAGGAGCTCTCCGTGTTCGCGCTCAGCGCGCTGCTGTACTCCCTCACCGAAGGCGAGGACCGCGCCGAGAGCTGAGCCGAGCGGCTCACGAGGCGACCGTCTCCGCGCCAACAGCCGGGGCGGCCGCGCGCGTAGGGGCCTGCATGAACGCCCCTCGCTTCGTCCCGCTGCGCCGCCCCACCGACGACCCCGCGCTGATCGCCTGGCTCACGAGCGAGACCTGGCCGTTCCACGGGCGAGCCCGACCCAGCGCGGCGGACGTGGAGGGCTGGCTGGCGAGCGGCAGCTTCGAGGGCCCCGACAACCAGCCGCGCTGGATCGAGGTGGCCGGCGAGCGCGCGGGGTTGCTGGTGCTGCGCGAGCTCGAGGACCCGACCCCGGTGTTCGACCTCCGCCTGCGCGCGCCGTATCGCGGCCGCGGGCTCGGTCGCGCCGCCGTGCGCTGGCTGGCCGAGCACGTGTTCACCACCACCGACAAGGCGCGGCTCGAGGGCCACACCCGCGCCGACAACCTGGCCATGCGCCGCGTGTTCGAGGCGGTCGGCTGGGTGCAGGAGGCCCACTACCGCCAGGCCTGGCCCGATGCGGCCGGGAAGCTGCACGACGCGGTGACCTACGCCGTGTTGCGGAGCGACTGGGCGAGCGGGACGGTGACGCCGGTCCCGTGGCCGGGGTGATTCGTCTGGTTTCGAGTCGACTCCGAGAGGGCGTCGCATTGAGCCTCGTGCCCGCGCCCGTGCCCGTGCCCGTTCCCGTGCGCATGGCCCGTTTCCACCTCGCTGCGGTGGAGGAGCGCTGCAAGCGAGAGCGCTCTGGGTCGCTCCTTCGGACACCGGCACGCGCACGGGTCACGAGCATGGCGCACGGGCACGGGCACGAAGGCTGACGCAAGCCGACAGCCTCCCGAGTCCGCCCGCGGTCCGACTCTCTCGCCTACGGCGCCAGCGGCTCGCTGCCCGGCAGGCGGCGAAACTCCCCCGGCGCCTCGTCGGGCGGGCGGCGCCGCCAGCGGCGGTGGGACCAGAGCCACTGCTCGGGGTGGAGGCGCAAGGCCGCCTCCATGCCGGCGTTGATCCGGGTCGTGACCGCGAGCACGTCGGCCGCGTGGTCGCCGCTGCGCTCGTGGCGGATCTCCTCGAAGCAGCGCGCCTCGTAGCGGAACGGCCCCACGCGGTGGACGGTCACCACCAGGATCGGCGCGCCGGTGCGCAGGTGCAGCTCGGCGGGGGCGGCGCTCGTGGCCGCGCGGACGCCGAAGAAGGGCGCGAACACCTGCTGCAGGCGCGCCTCCTGGTCGACGTTGATCCCGATCGCCTCGCCCCGGTCGAGCGCCTTCTTCATGGCCCACATGGAGCCGCGCACGTCGCGCACGCGCTGGCCGCCGGCCTCGCGCAGCGAGGCCACGAAGGCGTCGAGGCCCGGGTGGTCGCTCATCTTGGCGACGCTCGTCAGGGGGAGCCCGAGCAGCGCCCCGGCGTGGCCGGCCATCTCCCACAACCCCGCGTGACCCGCCACCAGGATCGTGCCCCGCCCCTCGGCGTGGACCCGGGGCACGTCGGTGAGGGCGGGCCCGCCCACGTAGCGGGCCAGGTTCTCGCGGGTGATCCGCGGCTGGCGGAGGAAGTCGACCAGCAGCAGGGCCAGGTGGCGGTAGTAGCGCCGCTCGAACTCGCGGCGCTCGGGCCGGTCGAGCTCGCGCCCGCAGGCGACCGCGAGGTTGTGGGCGATGGTGGCGCGGGTGAAGCCCACCTGCGCGAACACCGCACCCAGCCGCAGCCCGAGCCGGTACGCCTCGCGCTCGGGCGCCTTGCGCACGCGCTCGGCCAGCCGCTGCACATAGGGCATGGCGGCGCTGAGCAGCCAGGCCCGCCGCGCGCGACGCTCCCGTGAACGCCTGCCCATGGAGACCGCACCTCAACCGCCCGAGCTCGCTCCCGAGCCGCTCCGGAAGCGAACAGCCCGGAGCTCGACGCTCCGGGCTGCGACTTTCATGACCCCAAGGGGATTTGAACCCCTGTTTGGAGCTTGAGAGGCTCCCGTCCTGGACCTGGCTAGACGATGGGGCCGTCGAACGAAGGCGAAGGATAGGCCCCGGCTGGGCTGGCGTCAAGCCTCAAATCCCCCTCGGCGCGGCGGGTGGGCGGCGACGGCGGGGCGCTCGGTATGATCCGCGCCCGCAGGAGGTCCCATGACGACGGGTCCGGTCGAGGCGACGGCGGCGCGGGTCGGCGAGCTGTTGACGGAGGCGCTCGGCGAGGCGTTTCAGCGCCACGGCGAGCACGCGTTCTTCGCCAAGCGCGGCTCCGCCGTGGTCGGGATCCGGGTCCTGCCCTGGGAGACCGAGCAGGGGGAGGACGCGCTGGTCCTGATCGAGGCGGGGGTCGTCGAGGGCGCGGCCCTCACGGCCGACCTCCTGGCGCAGCTGCTCGAGTTCAACCACGCCGCGACGTTCGGCGCGTTCGGCGTCTCCCCCGAGGACGGCACGATCACCGCGCACCACTGCCTGCTCGGCTCCGCCCTCTCGCGCGAGGCGCTGATCCCCGCGCTGCTCGAGGTGGCCCGGATCGCCGACGAGTGGGACGATGTGATCGTGGAGCAGGCGGGCGGCGCGACCGCGGTCGATCGGCTCCGCGCGGCCACCGCGCCGCGGCCGCGCCCCACGATCGAGCCGCCGCGCCAGAGCGGAGCCTAGGCCGTGGAGACCGCCGACGTCGTCGTGGTGGGCGCGGGGGTGATCGGGACCTCCGTCGCCTATCACCTCACCAAGAAGGACCCGGGGCTCAGGGTGCTGGTGCTCGAGCGCGAGAAGGCGCCTTGCACCGGCTCGACCCCGCTCTCGGCCGGCGGGATCCGCGCGCAGTTCACGACCGAGGTCAACATCCGCCTCTCGCTGCTGTCGATCGCGTTCTACGAGCGCATGGCCGAGGAGCTCGGCTGCCACTTCACGTTCGAGCAGGAGGGCTACCTGTTCGTGACCGCGCGCGAGGAGACCGCGGCGCGCTTCCGGGAGAACGTCGCCCTCCAGCAGCGCTGCGGGGTCCCGGTGCGGATCGTCACGCCGGCCGAGGTCAAGGAGCGCTGGCCCCACCTCGAGACCTCGGACCTGGTCCTGGGCACGTTCAGCCCGACCGACGGCTACGCCGACCCCTACGAGGCCACCATGGGGTTCTACGCGGCCGCCAAGCGCCAGGGCGCCGACTTCCGCTTCGCCACCCCCGTGGTCGGGGTCGAGCGCGAGGGCGACCGCGTCAGCCACGTGGCCCACCAGCACGGCAAGATCGCCACCCGCTGGGTGGTCGACTGCGCCGGCCCGTGGCTGCGCGAGGTGGGCCTGCTGGGCGGGGTCGAGCTCGAGGCGCACCCGGTGCGCCGCTGCCTGTGGAACACCGAGCCGTTCCCCGAGATCCCGGGCAAGATCCCGCTCACGATCGACATGGACACCGGCTTCTACACCCGCAGCGAGAGCGGCGGGCTGATGCTCGGGCTCGCCAACCCCGACGAGCCGCCCGGGTTCAACTTCCTCGTCGACGACGACTGGCTCCCCCTCGTGATCGAGCGGGCGATCCAGCGGGTCCCCTGCCTCGAGCGCGCCGAGATCAACCGCGGCTGGGCCGGCCACTACTCGGTCACGCCCGACCACCTGCCGATCCTGGGCGAGGTCCCCTGGCTGCGCGGCTTCGTCTCCGCCGGCGGGTTCTCGGGTCACGGCTTCATGCACGCGCCCGCCACGGGCGTGGTGGTGAGCGAGGTGATCTGCGAGGGCGCCGCGCGGAGCGTGGACATCGCCTCGCTCTCGATCGAGCGCTTCCGCGGCGGCGCGCTGACGCACGAAGTGAACGTGATCTAGCGCGCCTCGACCAGGAAGATCGGGCGGCGGCTGGGGTCGGTCGCGTCCGACGACCAGAACACCACCTCGCCATCGACGTGCGCGAGGTAGTTGCGGTCGCGCAGCCGGAGGCCGAGGTTGGGCGCCGCGCCCGAGTACCAGGCCTGCGCCGCGGCCGTGACCTCGAACACCACCCAGCGGCCCGCCGAGCCGGCCGCGATCGTCTGGGTGCCGAGAGCGGTGGGCGCCGCGTCGGGCATGCTGAGGTCGGGGCGCGCGCGGCCCTGGATCGTGCCGTCGTAGCAGATCCCGTCGAGCGAGGCGTCCACGCCGCCGCGCCCCTCCGACCAGGGCGTGCGCGCGCCCGAGTCGATCACCTGGTGCGCCTCGACCTCGAGCGAGGAGGCGATCAGCCCCGAGGTGCTCGCCAGGTAGAAGGCCACGTAGGCCCGCTCCACCTGCGCGCCGGCCGGGAGGGCGGGCAGCGGCATCTCGGTGAAGAACAGCCGCTCGCCGAGCTGGCCCGTGGGGCGGTCGCCCACGACCAGCGCGCCGGTGTGGCCCCAGTTGTCGTTGAGGTACAGCCCCTCGCCGCGCAGGTAGGCGTCCTTGCCCACCTCGGGCCCGGGCTGCACCGCGACGCTCGGGCCCGCGCCGACCAGCAGCAGCGCGCCCTGCGCCTCGCCGCGCGCCGGGACGGAGGCCGTCACGTCGGCCCCCGTCGTGAGGAGCGAGAGCGAGGCTCCGACGGGGGCGCTGGCGGCCAGGGTGGCGGTCACCAACAGCGAGCGCCGCGCGCCCGCGCTCACGCCCTGCACGGCGGTCGGGAGGGCGAACGTGACCGCGCCGTCGTCCTGCGAGAAGGTGAGCGGCCCCGCGACCAGCACGTCGGCCGCGCCGAGCGCGCCGTCGCCGTCGTCCTCGTAGAGCGAGACCCCGGCGACCTCCCCGGCATCGTCCAGGCTCCCGGTGGCGCGCACCGTGATCGCGCTCAGGCTCGCGGCGCCGCCCTCCCCGGCCGTGAGCGCCAGCGCGAGGGCCGCGGTCTCGACCCCGGGCGCGGCCACGGCGGCCGGCGCGCCCTGCGCGGCCAACCGCAGCGCGCCGCCAGCGCCGCTGACGGTCATCGTCCCGCCGGAGATCGGGCCGCTGGCGAGCGAGATCTCCTGGCCGCCCGGCGCGTAGTAGGCGTGCGCCAGCACGTCGTCGCCGCTCGCGAGCGCCAGGGAGAAGGTCTCGCCCGCCGCCGCCGTCCCGGCGAACGTGTACTCCACCACCAGGTCGAGGCTGCTGCCGGCCCACCCGAGCCGCTGGTTGTAGGAGAAGGGGAACCGCAGCAGCCCGTCGTTCGCCTCGAAGCGCGCCGTGCCGAGCGCGGTGTCGGTGGGATCGATCCGGCCGTCGTGGTCGAGGTCGACCGCCAGGCGCGCGCTCAGGACGTCGGTCGCCTCGTCGCCGCTGCCGCCGGCGCGGAACGCGATCCCGTGCACGTCGACGCTGCCGGTCGGCGAGCCGAGCCGGACCGCGAGCATCGGCGCCGCGGCCGCGTCGGCCGCCACGTTGGTGGCCGCCGGGTTCCCGGGCGCCGCCTCGATCACCACCGTGTTGGGCGCGCTGCCGTCGGTGACCTGCGCGGCCCCGGTCACCGCGCCCTCGACCACCTCCACCGCCGCGCCGGCCGCGTTCGTGGCGGCCGCCCGGTACCCCTCCACGCGCAGCGCGATCACGTCGCCGAGCGCGGCCGCGGCCTTGACCTCGACCGCGATCAACAGGTCGCGGGGCGCGCCGGCGCTCAGCGTCAGGCCGAGCCCGGTGAAGCTCACCGCGCCGTTGTTGCTCGAGAAGCCGCCCGCCCCCAGGCGAGGCTCGCCCGCGTCGAGCGCGCCGTTGCCGTTGGTGTCCTCGTGGAGGACCACGTCGCCGAGGCCCGCGCTCTCGTCGATCGAGCCGTCGCCCACGGCCACCAGGCGATCGAGCGTCGCGTCGGCGGCGCACTCGACGCGCACCTGACCGAGCACCAGGCCGGCCGCGGGCGCCTGCACGTTGATCATGCCCCGGTTCTTGGGGCCGCTCGTCAGGACGACCGGCTCGGGCGCGCCGGCCACGTAGCGGAAGGCCGCGGCCAAGGTGGCCTGCTCGCCGTCGTGGAGCACCACGAGGTCGGCGTCGCCCGCCCCGGCCGGCACCACCCCCTCGAAGCTGGCGGTCGACACGGCCGCGATCGCGGTGAGCGGGGCGCCGCCCAGGGTCGCGGTGGGCGCGGTCTGCAGGAACGAGCCGGCGAACCCGGCCGTGGTGATCGTGACCCGGGTGCCGCCGGCCTCGGGGCCGCTGCTCGGCGCGACCGCGATCACCTGCGGCGCCTGCGTGCTCGGGTTGCCGGCGCTCGAGCGGCTCCCGCCGCCGCTGGGCGAGTGGCCGCCGCAGCCGGCGAGCAGGAGGAGCGCCAGCGTGCCGGCGCCGAGGCGGGCGAGCGAGGGAGCGTGGGTCGTCATGCGGGGCTCCTGTTCACGGTGCGTGCGGAGCAGGACGCGCGCGGTGTGCCGCGTCCGAACGTCGAGCTCGGTCGTTCCGCGCCAAGGAGTTACTCCTCTCGGCGGGCGCTCGGAAATCCGCCGTTTATTCGCCGCTGCGGCTCGCTGGCTGGAAAACCGCGAGCCGACGAGCGCGCGCCGCGGGTTCGGCGCGCTGGGAGCAGGGCTATACTGCGGGCGTGCTCAACTACAGCACCTTGTTCGCCGACCTCGAGCGGCTGTTCGCGGGCGCCGGGCGCGAGCCGACCTCCTTCCGCCGCCTCGAGCGCGAGGTCGCCCGGGTGGAGGCGAACCTCGCCGAGTACTGCCAGGAGGTCGCGGGCGACTACGTGGCCCGGATCGAGCAGCGGCTCGCGCGCGCCGACGCGCAGCTCAGCGAGGACGAGGTCGACCTGCTGCGCACCTACCTCGGGATCGCCGAGCCCGACCCGCGGCGCGAGGCCCAGCTCGTGGCCGACCTCGCGGCGGTCGAGCAGGACCTCGCCGCGCTGCTCGCGCTGCAGGACCGCCCGTTGAGCCTCAAGAACCTCGGCGACCTGCGCCGCCTGCTCGCCCGCATGGGCGCGGTGCTGCCGCGGATCACCGGCGCGCTCGAGGAGCGGCGTCGGCTCGAGCGCTTCGAGCGCGCGGTCGGCAAGCTCGGGCCCGACGGGCAGCGCGGCGAGGGCCCGCTCGACCGCGAGTGGCTGCGCGAGCGGCTGCGCGGCGGAGAGCCGGGATAGCGCGGAGCATCGGGCGGACCGCCTTCGACTCGCCGAACGAGCGATCTTCAGCGCAGAGGCCGCCGAGGACGCAGAGGTGCGCTGAAGTCAGCCCTGGTCATCGCGCGCTCCGTACAGGGTTCGGAGCCGGGTGACATCGCCTGTCAGGCCCCCGGCTCCGGCGAGCGCGTCGGCTGGTTTCGGTCGACGACCCACTCTCAAGGGTCCTGCCCTTCCGCTGGGCGTCTCGGCACTGGTGAAGGCGAACGCACGAGGCGAGTGACTGCCGAGGCGGGATTCGAACCCGCGCGCCCGCGCCTTCCTTTGGTGAGGAGCCGCGGACCGGACCCTCAGGATCGCCGACGTCGGCCGGCGCGCCCGAAGTTCATGAGCTTGGGAGGGAGAGTCTGAGCTTGCGGAGAGCGCCGCCGGGTCGGGGCCGGCAGGGCCGGACGGAGACTCGTGTCCGACCCCGTGTCTGCCAGTTCCACCACCCCGCCGCGTGTGGCGGGGGCAGGACTCGAACCTGCACGCCGGTCGCCGCGGCGACCTCCCTGACGCTGAGCAGGAGCTTCAGCTTGGCCTCCCTCGAGGCATAGTTTCGTAGGCGCTGGGTCACCTCCCGCGCGTCGCCACGCGAGGACCGCGAAGCGGCGCGGCGCCCGGACTCCGGGCGCCGCGCGCTCGCTCACTGGAACAGGTACTCGAACAGGCGCTCGCCGACCTCACGGCGCGGCGCCGGCACGCCGTTGGCGCGCTCGCGCGCGAACTTCACGGCGTCGATCAGCCGCTCGATCCGCCCGATCAGCGCCTGCTTGCGCGCCGCCGGCAGCGCGCCCGAGTGCTTGATCGTGAGCCAGGTCCCCACGACCACGTCCTCGCTGATCAGCTGCGTCTGCGCCGGGTGCTCCTTGGTCGCCTGGTAGAGCACGATCGGGCGCTGGACCTTCTTGGTCCGGATCGCGGTGGTCGGCTGGGTCTTGAACAGGCCCGCCGCCTCGTCGCGGTGCCACTCCTCGGCCGGGTCGAGGATCGGGATCCGCTTGACGAACACGGCCAGCTCGGCGAGCTGCTTCTCCAGGAACAGCAGGTACGTCGCCGGGACCTGCTCCAGCAGCACCTCGCCGTCGACGAGGACGTCGGCGCGCGCCTGCGTGTTGGCCCAGTCCTTGGCGGCGGTGACGTCGAGCAGCTCGGTCAGCAGCCGCCCGGCCCGGCGCAGCAGCTCGGCCGCGTCGACCTGCACCTTCTGCTGCTCGGGCGGGTAGACGTCGCCCGCGTCGTCCTTCGGCTGGTAGCTCTTGGCGAAGCCCGCCAGCAGCGCCGGCTTGCTCAGGAGCTCGTTCATCTTGGTCAGCTCGCCGTGGACGCGCGACTTGGCGCCCTTCTCGATGGCGAGGATCTGGTTCAGCTTCGGGTCGGTCACGGGATCTCTCCAGCGGCTGTCGCTGGCCTCACTTACGCGACACTCGCGCGCGCGCTGTCGTACGCGAGCCCGAACGGAGGGCCTGGCGCGCGGCCCGAACGTCGCGCACACTCGGCGCCATGACGCCCCTCGCCCGCACGCGCCGCCGCGCGCTCCTCCTCGCCCTCGCGGCGCTCCCCCTGATCGCGGGCTGCCCGTTCGGGCCCCGCGACCTCGAGCGCTACCCCGCGCCGTCCTCGTCGCCGTACGTGCTCCCCTGGCCGGTGGGGGTGGCGCACCTGTGCGTGCAGGGGAACAACGGCCTGGCCTCGCACCACGGCTTCAGCGAGTTCTCCTACGACTTCCTCATGCCGTCGGGGAGCCCCGTGCTCGCCGCGCGGGCCGGGGTGGTGATCGCGATCAAGGAGGACTCGAACCAGGTCGGCCGCGGCGGGCACAACAACTACGTGCGGGTCCGCCACGACGACGGCACGGTCGGCGCCTACCTGCACCTCCAGCAGGACGGCGCGCTGGTCGAGGTCGGGCAGCGGGTGGAGCAGCGCCAGCTGATCGCGCGCTCGGGCTGGACCGGCTACGCGGCGCTCCCCCACCTCCACTTCCACGTGAGCGAGCGCGGGCGGCAGGTCCCGATCAGCTTCAAGGACGTGGCGGGCGACCGCGGCGTGCCGCGCTCGTGGGGCGTCTACACGGCGCGCTGAGCCTCGCCCAGCGCGAGCTGCACGACGTCGCGGCCAGGGAGCGGGAGCGACCAGCCCCGCGCGCGCACGGGGCGCTCGCCGCCCGCGGTGGTGAGCACGAGCTCGCCCTCGGCGAAGCCGTGGGCCGCGACCTCGGCCAGGAGCCGGGCCGCCTGCTCGCGCGCCTCCGGCGGCTGGAGCGCCGTCAGGGGCTCGCCGACCAGCGCGGCCTCCTCGCGGCCGAGGAGGGCCTGGGCGGCGGAGTTGGCGTCGCGGACCTCGCCGTCGCCGAGGCGGAGCTGCGCCAGGGGAGAGCCCTCCACCCGCTCGCGCTGGCGCGCCTCGGCGTCGTCGATCAGCTCGAGCAGCTCGGCGCGCCGCCGCCGGCGCGCGCCCTCGAGGAACCGCCGCCGGTCCTCGTCGGTCTCGCGCAGCAGCGGCGGGACCGGGGTGGGCCGGCGCTCCTCGTCGACCGCGACCATGGTCAGGTAGCAGCTGTTGGTGTGGCGCACCTCGCCCGAGCGCGGCTCGCGCGCCTCGGCGCGTACGCCGACCTCCATGGACGTCCGGCCCACGTAGTTGACCTGCGCCCGGAGCACGAGCAGCTCGCCCACCCGCACGGGCACGCGGAAGTCGACCCGGTCGACCGAGCGCGTGACGCAGTACTCGCCCGAGTAGCTGGCGGCGCAGGCGTAGGCGATCTGGTCGATCAGCCGCAGCACGTGGCCGCCGTGCACGTTGCCGCCGAAGTTGCTCATCTCGGGCGTCATGAGCGTGACGGTCTCGAGCCGCGAGGAGGCGACCGAGCGGGGGGGTCGGCTCATGGTCGCCTCCGACGCGGGCAGCGGGTCCGGTTCGTGGTCATGTCGCTCCTCCTCTTCTCAGTGGGCGTCGCCCCAGGTCGGGCCCACGCCCACGTCGACCGCCAGCGGGATCGAGAGCGGGGTCGCCCGCTCCATGACCTCGCGGGCGGCGCGCACGATCGCGTCGACCTCGTCCTCGGGCGCCTCGAGCACCAGCTCGTCGTGCACCTGCAGCACCAGCCGCGCCCGCCGCCCCTCCTCGCGCAAGCGGCCGTCGAGCTGCAGCATGGCGAGCTTGCAGATGTCGGCCGCCGAGCCCTGGAGCGGGGTGTTGGCGGCGATCCGCATCCCGGCCTGCTTGATCATGACGTTGTTGCTGGCGAGCTCGGGGATGTAGCGGCGCCGGCCCAGGAGCGTGGTCACGTAGCCCCGCTCGAGCGCCTCCTCGATCGTGCGGTCGAGCCAGGCGCGCACCGGCTGGTAGGTGGCGAAGAAGCCGTCGATGTAGCGCTGGGCCTCCTTGCGCGGCACGTCGAGGATCTGGGCCAGCGCGGTGGCCCCCTGGCCGTAGATCGTGGCGAAGTTGATCGTCTTGCCGACCCGG
Organism: uncultured Planctomycetota bacterium; assembly: GCA_964569055.1. Lineage (GTDB taxonomy): Bacteria > Planctomycetota > J058 > J058 > J058 > JAWLGW01. The sequence continues at coordinate 11,673 of CAZMSZ010000166.1, forward strand.
CGCTGCTCGGTCGTGACCGCCTCGAGCGGCACGTCGAACAGCCGCGACGCCGTGGCGCGGTGCACGTCGCGCCCCTCGCGGAAGGCCTCGATCAGGAGCGGGTCCTGGGCCACGTGCGCCATCAGGCGCAGCTCGATCTGGCTCCAGTCGGCGGAGACCAGCCGCCAGCCCGGGGGCGCCACGAACGCCCGCCGGATCTGCTGGCCGCGCTCGCCGCGCACGGGGGTGCGCTGGAGGTCGGGGTCGGTCGTGATCAGCCGACCGGTGGCGCCGACCGTCTGCTGGATCGTGGTGTGGATCCGGTGCGTGGTCGGGTCCGCCTCGCGCTGCAGCACGTCGGTGTAGGTGTTGATCAGCTTGGCGACCTTGCGCTGCTCGAGCAGCAGCCGGCAGATCTCGTGGTCCTTCGCCAGCCGCTCCAGGACCTCGACCGCGGTCGAGTAGCCGGTCTTGGTCTTCTTGAGCACCGGGAGCTTCAGCTCCTCGAACAGGACCTGGCTGAGCTGCTTGGTCGAGCCGACGTTGAACGGGCGGCCGGCGAGCGCGTGGATCCGCCCCTCGAGGTCGGCCAGCTCGGCGCGCAGCTCCTCGCCCAGGCGGGCGAGCTCGGCCGGGTCGACCAGGATCCCGGCCTCCTCCATGGCCCCGAGCACCCACGACAGAGGCAGCTCGACCTCGTGAAGCACGCTGGTGAGCCCCGCCTCCTCGAGCCGCTCGCGCAGGATCGGGTGCAGCTCGATCACCGCGTCCACCAGCTGGCAGGCGTGGGCGGTCTGGGTCTCGAGCGACAGCGCGCCGAAGCTGGCCGCCTCCTTGCCGGGGCCGACCACGGCCTTGCGCTGGCGCACCGCGCGGTGGAGGTACTCCTTGGCGACCTGCCCCAGCCGGTGCGGGATCAGCTTGGTCGGCTCGACCAGGAACGAGGCGAGCCGGGTGTCGAACGTCACGCCGGCCAGGGTCAGGCCCTGCCCGCGCAGGCCGCCCCACAGCGCCTTGGCGTCGTGCGCCACCTTGGGGAGCGCGGGGTCCTCGAGCGCGGCGCGCAGCGCGCCCCAGCGGGGGTCGCTCAGGGGGGCCGCGCCCTCGCCGTGGAGGCGCACCCACAGCGCCGCGCCCGGGCGGGCCGCCAGGGCGAGCCCGATCAGGCGGCGGCGGCTGCGCTCCTCGCGGTCGAACATGGGGTGGACCGCGAGCGTCCCCGCGCGCGCCTCGGCGAGCAGCTCGCTCAGCCCCTCCGCGTCGCCGCACGCCGCGTAGCTGCGCCCCTCGCCCGCCGCCTCGCCGGTGGCCGCCTCGACCTCCTCCTCGGAGAGGAGCGAGTAGAACTCGAGCTCGCGGTAGAGCGCGTTCTGCGCGGCGCGGTCGACCTCGGGCAGCGCCAGGTCGGAGAGCCCGACCTCGAGCGCCACGTGCTGGTCGATCCGGGCCAGCTCCTGCGAGAGGAGCGCCTGCTCGCGGTGCTCCTCGAGCGCCTTGCGCGCCCGCCCCTTGAGCTCGCCCACGTGCTCGAGCACGCCCGCCAGCGACCCGTAGCTCTCCAGCAGCTGCGCGGCCCCCTTGGCGCCGATCCCGGGGACCCCGGGGATGTTGTCGATCTTGTCGCCCACCAGCGCCAGGAAGTCGACGAACCGCTCGGGCGGGACCCCCCACTTCTTGCGCACCAGCTCGGCGTCGTAGGTCACGTCGCGGAACGAGTCGAGCATGCGCACCCGCGGCCCGACGAGCTGGGCGAAGTCCTTGTCGGTCGACACGATCACGACCTCGCAGCCCGCCTCGACGGCCTGGCGCGCGAGCGTGCCGATCACGTCGTCGGCCTCGACCCCGCCCACGCGCAGGATCGGGTAGCCCTGCGCGGCGACCACCGCGTCGATCCAGGGGAGCTGCTCGACGAGGTCGTCGCCCATGCTGACCCGCTCGGCCTTGTACTCGGGGTAGCGCTCGGCGCGCTGCGTCTTGCCGGGCGCGTCGAACACCACCGCGCCGTAGCGGGGCGAGCGCCCGGCCAGCAGCTTGCGGAACGTGGTCGCGAAGCCCAGGACGGCGTTGGTGTGCAGCCCGCGGCTGGTGGCGAGGTTGGCCGGGAGCGCGTAGTAGGCGCGGAAGGTGATGTTGCTGCCGTCGACCAGGACCACGCGGTCGGGTTGCGCCATGGGCGGGGCCTCCTCCGAGGGGTAAAAGGAGACCACGGCCGAGGCGCGACGTGGGGCACGAGCGCGCGCGGCCGGGAGGGCGACCGGGTGAGCGACGCGCGGCTGCGGGGCCTCGAGCGGCGCTGGCGCGAGACGAACGCGCCGCTCGACGGAGCGCGCTACCTCCTCGAGGCGATCCGCGCCGGGCGCCTCGCCCGCGCGCGCGTGGAGCTCGCCGCCTGGCTGGGGCATCCCGCCGCCCGCCTGGTGCCCGGGCCTCGCACCCGCGAGACCCGCGAGCTGCTGCAGGCCGCCCATGAGCGCGGCTGCTTCGCAGTGAGTCAGGCGCCGGTCGAGGGGCGCGCCGAGCTGATCGAGCTGGCGGTGCGCGAGTACCTCGGGCTCGACGCCGACGACTGGATGGCCCGGCATCGCATGGCGCCCGGGGGCAACCTCGAGGGGCTCGAGCTCCTGGTGGAGTGGCCCGGCGTCCCGCCCCTCTCCCTGTGCCCGGTGTGCCGCGGCGAGCCCGGCCTCGAGCGCTGGGTCGGCGCGCTCGCCCGCTGGGGCGAGGGCGCGGCCCGCCGCGCCGCGCTCGCCCTCGGGCCGTTCACCCGCTCCCTCGAGCCCGGCCACGGCCGGCCCGGCGTCCTCCCCGACTCCGCGCAGCTCGAGCGCGACCTCGAGGCGCTGCGCGCCTGGGTGGCCTGCCCCTGCGCCGAGCACGACCGCCCCCTGGTGGGCGCCGCCTGGCTGCTCGACGCCGCGTGCGGGCGTCTGGCGCGGCGGATCTTGCTGCGGCGCGGCGGGGAGGGCGCCATGCGCGAGGCGATCCGCGCCGCGGTCCTGCCCTGGGCGCTCCAGGGCTGAGGCGTCGGTTACCCTCTGTCCATGAGCGACCCGCGTCCCGAGCGCGAGCAGCGGATCTGGGTGGTGGCGGCGAGCCTGGCGATCGTGCTGGTGCTGGGCGGGATCCTGAACCTCGCCCGGGTGGCCCTGTTCTCGTCGGCCGTCACCCTGCCCGCCCACCTCGCGCCCTGGGCCACCCGCGCCGCCAACGTCGAGCAGCTGATCCGGGAGGAGGCGAGCATCCGCATGCTCGAGGACCCCGAGTTCCAGGACATGCGCTGGGCCGGGGAGTCGGACAAGGCCGAGGCCCTGTTCCTCGAGCGCTACTCGGCCGAGGTGCGGGGCGAGGTCGAGCTGATCCAGCGGATCGTGAGCCTCAGCGCCCGCCTCGCCAGCGAGGGCGCGGCGCCCTCGGAGGCGCGTCAGCGCGAGGTCCTGAGCGTCCACCTCGCCGCGGCGCGGCGTGGAACGCTCCTCCCCGACGAGGCGCTCGAGGATCAGCTCGCCGGGATCGCGCCGATCTCGTCGGGCTAGTGCCGCGCGGGCGAAGTCCCGTGGAGTAGACGCGCGTACGCCGACGTGCC
>CAZMSZ010000167.1:0-2384 GCA_964569055.1 uncultured Planctomycetota bacterium
TCGGTACCCAGATCCGCCCGTCGTTGCGCAACGACTCGCTCATCAGCGTGAGCTTGGACTGGTTCGCACCGGAGACCGGGATGCAGGTGGGGTGGATCTGGGTGTAGCAGGGGTTGGCGAAGTAGGCGCCGCGCTTGTGGGCCCGCCAGGAGGCGGTCGCGTTCGATCCCATGGCGTTGGTCGAGAGGAAGAACACGTTGCTGTAGCCGCCGGTCCCGAGCACCACCGCGTGCCCCACGTGGACCTCGAGCTCGCCCGTGACCATGTCGCGCGCCACGATCCCGCGGGCTCGCCCGTCGACCACGATCAGGTCGAGCATCTCGCGGCGGTAGTGCATGGTGATCCCGCCCTTCCGCCCGCCGCCGCGCGCGATCTGACGGTTGAGCGCCTGGTAGCAGCCGAGCAGCAGCTGCTGACCGGTCTGCCCGCGGCAGTAGAAGGTGCGCGAGACCAGCGCCCCGCCGAAGGAGCGGTTGGCGAGCACGCCCCCGTACTCGCGCGTGAACGGCACGCCCTGCGCCGTGCACTGGTCGATGATCGCGGCGCTCACCTCGGCCAGGCGGTAGACGTTCGCCTCGCGCGAGCGGAAGTCTCCCCCCTTGACGGTGTCGTAGAACAGCCGGAACACGCTGTCGCCGTCGTTCTGGTAGTTCTTGGCGGCGTTGATCCCGCCCTGCGCGGCCACGCTGTGGGCGCGGCGCGGGCTGTCGTGGTGGCTGAAGCAGTGCACGTCGTAGCCCTGCTCGGCCAGGGTCGCCGCCGCCGAGCCGCCCGCCAGGCCGGTCCCGACGATGATCAGCTTGAACTTCCGCTTGTTGTTCGGCGCGATCAGCTTGTTCTCGAAGCGGAAGTTGGTCCACTTCGACTCGATCGGGCCCGCCGGGACCCGGGCGTCGAGGGCGGTCACGCGGCACCTCCCGTGCGCGGCAGCTTGGTCACTTGATCACCCCGGCCAGGATCGTGATCGGGATCGACACGAAGCCGAGCCAGATCCCGACCGCCAGCGCCCAGCCCAGCTTGTGCAGCCCGCGCTGCAGCCGCGAGTCGGAGACGCCGAGGGTGCGCCACAGGCTGCCGAAGCCGTGGCTGATGTGGAGCGCGACCAGGATCATGGCCGCGATATAGGTCCCCGAGACCGCGGGCGCCTTGAACCCGGTCACGACCATCCGGTAGACGTCGTGCCGCTTCATCGGGTCCTCGAAGCCGAGGTAGTCGGGGTTGGTCACGCCCAGCGTGAAGTGCGCCAGGTGGTAGGCCACGAACGCCAGGACGAGCAGGCCGGTCAGCACCATGTGGCGCGAGGCCCAGCTCGCCTGGATCGTGTCCTCGTAGACGTAGCGCTCGGGGCGCGCCGCGCTGTTGAGCTGCGCCAGGCGGAGGGCGGCGCCGATGTGCACCAGGAAGCACACGAGCAGCCCGCCCCGCGCCACCCACAGGAGCGCGCCGCTCCCCTTGAGCGTGGCGGCGTAGGCGTTGGTCGCCTCGGGTCCGGCGTAGATCAGGAGGTTGCCGGCGAGGTGCTGCACCACGAAGCCGACCAGGAGCAGCCCGGTCACCGCGACGATCGCCTTGGCCCCCAGTGTGGAGCGCGCGAACCCGAGCAGCCCGGGCGCCGAGGTCGCCTTCGGGCCGGTCCCCACCCCACGCAGCGTCGTGCCGCTCACCTCGACCTCCTCCGCGGCGCCCGAGGCGCCTCCATGCTTCGGCCGTGAGGATAGCGCGCGGCGCGGACGAGACCAGACCCGCCGCGCGAGCGCGCGAACTCGTGCCTGCCACGGCGCCGATGTATCATCCGCGCCTTCGCCGCGGGCGCGCTGCGCTCGCCGTAGTAATAGTCGACGCCTGGGTCCACCGGAGGTGCCTCCGTGCGGCTGATCGAGATCATTGGCAGCGAAGCGATCATCCCCGAGCTCTCCGCGCGCGACCGCGACCAAGCGATCATGGAGATCGTCGACCGCCTGGTGGAGGTCGGCGGGATCGCCGCGGACCAGCGCGATGACATCCTAATGGCGCTGCTCAAGCGCGAGGCCCTCGGGGCCACCAGCATCGGCAACAGCGTCGCGATCCCCCACGTCAAGACGAACATGGTGAACGAGTTCGTGGGCGTGCTCGCGCGCTCGACCCCGGGGATCGACTTCGCCCCTGGCGAGCCGAAGGTCCACGTGATCATCCTGTTCCTGTCCCCCGAGCGCGCCGTGTCGGGCCACCTGCGGCTGCTGGCGCACATCGGCGGGATCCTCAACCACGACGGCTACGTCCGCCTCCTGCGCGAGGCCGACGGCAAGGCCGAGCTGGCCGACCTGATCCGCGACGCCGAGCGCATGATCTTCGGCGAGGAGCCCCCGCCCGGGCCCGAGGATCAGGGGGATCCGGTGCTGGCGTAG
>CAZMSZ010000167.1:2484-15187 GCA_964569055.1 uncultured Planctomycetota bacterium
TCGCTTGATGAGCGCCGCCGCGCGGCGTACACCCGAAGCCCCGAACCCGAGGCGACTTGGGCTCCCTGCGACGCGCCGCGAAACCGACGGCGGGGGTGCGCCTCCCACTGGGTCAGGGGAGAGAGTGGCTCCATGCCTCGCGTGCTCTGTTGGCTCCCGGCGCTGCTGCTGCTGACGACCGGCTGCGGGTCGCTCGACGTGGCCTTCACGGGCGAGCTCCCGCTCGAGGCCGGCGTGCTCGAGGCGGCGGGCAGCTCGCCCGAGGAGCCGCTGGTGCTCGCGTTCACGCGCCGCGGCCAGCTCACGGTGAACGGCGAGCTGCTCGAGCTGCCGAGCGCGCGCGAGCAGAGCTTCACCGGGCTGACGGTGGTCGACACGACCGCGCTCCCGCCGCCCTGGCGCCCGCCGCACGCCCCCGAGGGCGGCCTGGTGGTCTCGGGCCTCGCCAAGGGCTCGCCGCTGGCGATCGCGGGGCTGCGCCTGTTCGACCGGATCGACGCGATCGACGGCGAGCCGCTCGCGCGCCTGGCCGACCTCTCCGAGCGGGTCGGCGACCGGGAGCGACACCGCCTCGCGGTCACCAAGCCCTCGGGCGAGGCGGTGAGCTTCGAGGTGCAGGCCGAGGACGAGGTGGGCGACAGCACGGTCAACCACGTGCCGTTCCTGTTCGAGCGGCGCAGCGCGCCCACGGGGCACGCCCTCGGCGTCGGGCCGTTCGACGGGCTGTTCTACTACCGCTCGCGCAAGACGCTGCGCTACGTCCACGACCCCACGGTGGCCCACGCCGCCTACCGCGACCGGTTCGAGTGGGGCGCGCTGTTGAACCTGTTCCGCTACGCGTCGGAGACCGATCCGCGCACCGGCGAGACGCTGTGGCAGGTGCGCCTGCTGTGGTTCATCCCGATCGGAGACGACCTGTGAGCCCGCGCGCGCGGCTGCTGCCGCTCCTGGCCCCGGCGCTCCTCGCCGGCTGCCACAGCTACCTGGTCCCGTTCGACGAGCGCCCGCTGCTGGCGCGCCAGCCGGTCGAGACCGCGAGCGGGCTGCGGCTCGACGTCGACCCGCGCGACGGGCTGCAGGTCCGCCCCGCCGCGGGCGACGTCTCGACGGTGCTCGGGGTCGGGCTCGAGGAGACGAAGGACGGGTTGGTCGTCACGCACCGCCTCCGGCCCGACGCGCAGCTCCAGCCCGACGATCGGATCGTGCACGTCGTGGCGGCCCTCCCGCGCATGGGCGCGCGGATCCTCGAGCTCCACCGCGCCATGGTGGAGGGGACCGGCACGCCGGCCACCGAGCTGACGTGGCAGCCCGGCGCCGGCAGCCCGAGCGCCGAGGAGCGCCACTCGATCGAGAGGTTCGAGCCGGCCGCGGCCCAGCGGGCGGTCGCCGAGGGGGAGCAGCAGCCGCTGATCCCGCCGGTGCCCACCCCCGAGGCGCTGCGCAAGGCGCGGGCGGCGCACCCGGTGCGCGCGGTGGACGACCTGCGCGGCTACCTCACCGCGCCGGGCGCGGCGCTCGACCTGCTCGTGGTGCGCGGCGGCAAGGAGGCGGTCGTCCGCGTGCCGCTGGTCGAGCCGCACCGCTGGCTCCCCGTCCGGCTGTGGGCGCCCCACCTGACCCGCTGGCACGGGATCGACCTCGTGCGCGTGGCCGACCTCGCGCCCGAGCACCAGCCGGCGGGCGCGGGGCCGCGCGACTTCCTGGTGGTGCGCGTGGCCCGCGACGCGCCGGCGGGGCGGGCGGGGCTGCGGCCGCTCGACGTCGTGCCCGAGGGCGAGGTGGTGGGGCTCCTCGGCGGCGAGCTCGAGGTGCTGGTGCAGCTCCTGCGCCCGCGCGACCCCGAGGAGCTGCGCCGGCTGATGGAGGGCGGCGGCGAGCTGCCCCTGAACCCGCGCGACTACTTCGACGAGGAGGGCGCGCCGCTGCGCCGCCCCGACGAGGTGGCGGTGCGCGTGCGCGCGCCCGACGGGACGACCAAGGCCATGGCGTTCGCCCCACGCGAGCAGGCGACCGAGCTGTGGTTCCCGTTCCTGTTCGCGTATCACTCCGACGGCGTGCGCTCGCATCTCGGGCTGGGCCCGCTCGACCTCCTGTTCCACCACTCGGCGCGCGCCGACTACGACCCCGAGGCCGACGCCTACGAGTATCTGACCCGCTGGGCGTTCGGCAGCTCGATCGAGGGCGGCGGCGTGACCCGCGCGCGCGGCACGCAGGACTGGGGCGGGGTCAGCCCGCTCGTGATGCGCGCCCGCGCCGACTACTTCTTCGACTGGCTGAACGTGCCCGAGGAGACGCGCCGCCGCCGCGGCTGGTAGCGCGCAGGGGGAGGACGCCCGTGCAGGACGAGGACGACGAGGGAGGCGGGCCGGACCACGACCTGGCGCCCGCGGTGCTCGAGGCCGCGCTCGCGGGCGAGCGCGAGGCGGTCGCCGCGCTGACGCAGGAGTTCTTGCCGCGGGTGTTCGGGCTGTCGCTGCGGCTGTGTCGCGACCGGGAGCTGGCCGAGGAGGCCACGCAGGAGACGTTCGTGCGGGCGTTGCGCGCGCTGCCGCGCCTCCGCCAGCCCGGCCGGCTCAAGTCGTGGCTGCTGACGATCGCCGCCAACACCACCCGCGAGCTGCTGCGCAAGCAGGGGCGCGGGAGCTCGCTCGACTACGAGCCGCCGGCGATCGACGTCGTCGCCGACGACCTGCAGACCGCGCGCCAGAAGGCGCTCGACCACGCGCTGGCCGACCTCGACAGCGGCGAGCGCGAGCTGTTCTTGCTGCACACCGTCGAGGGCGTCCGGCTGCGGACCCTCGCCAAGGAGCACGCCATGAGCGTCCCCGCCATGAAGTCGCGCGTGCACCGGATCCGCTCCAAGGTGCGCGTGCGCGCCCTGGTCCACCTGGAGCGGGCGGGGGTGACGACGTGAGCCGGGACGAGCCGATCGTGGCGCGGATCGCCGACGCGCTCGAGGGCCTGCTGCCTGCGGCCGAGGCGCGCGCGCTCGAGGCGCGCCTCGCGGCCGAGCCGGCGCTGGCCGCGCGGCGCGAGGCGCTTGTGGCCGTGCTGGCGGAGCCGGTCGTGCTCCCGCCGCTGGCGCCGCCCGCCGACCTCCTCGGCCGCGCGCTGGCGCGGCTCGAGACCGAGGCGGCGCGGCTCGAGGGGCCGCTCCCCGACTCGCTCCTGGCTGAGCGGCTCGAGGGGCTGCTCGCGCCCGAGGAGGCGGACCTCGTCGATCAGGCCGCGGCCGCCGACCCCGAGGTCGCGGCGCGGCTGCGCGCGCTGCGCGACATCCTCGGCGAGCGCGAGGCGCTGCCGCCGGTCGCGCTGCCGGCGCGCCTCGCGGACCGCGTCGCGGCCGCGCTGGCGGGGCGAGAGCCCGCGCTGGACGACGCCACGCTGGCCGAGCTCGTGGAGGGGCTGCTCCCGCCCGAGCAGGCGGCGCGCCTCGAGGCGATCGTGGCCTCCTCGCCGGCGCTCGGCGCGCGCCGCGAGACGCTGCGCGCCGCGTTCGACGAGCCGGCGCGCCTCCCCGCGCTCACGCCGCCCGCGGGGCTCGTGGACCGCACGCTGGCGCGTCTGGCCGAGGAGGGCGCCTGGATCGACGAGGCGCTCACGGGCGACGATCCGCCCGCGGCCGCGCGCCTGCGCGAGGACGACGGCGCGGACCTCGCCCCGCCCGCCGGCTTGCTGGAAGCCACGCTGGCCCGGCTCGAGGCCGAGGGGCTGGTGGGCGCGGCGCCCGCCGGGAGCGCGACCGCGCCGGCCGTGAGCGCGACCGCGCCGGCGGCGAGCGCGACCGCGCCCGCCGCGAGCGCGACCCCCCCGGCCGCGTCCGCGGCGGAGCCGAGCCCCGCGCCCGCCGGGCTCGTGACCCCGTTCCCGGCGGTCGGCGGCGACGCGGTCCCGAGCCGCCGGGGCGTCTCGGTGTGGGCCGCCGCTGCGGCGGCGCTGCTGGCCGCCGCCGCGGGCCTCGCGCTCGGCAGCCTCGCCCCGGGCCCCGGCGCCGAGCAGGTCGCCGCGCTGGAGGAGCTCGTGCGCCGCTCGAACGAGACCCTGCACGGGGCCGAGTCGCGGCGCGCCGAGGTCGAGGCGAGCTTGCGCGAGGCGCGCCAGCGGGCAGAGGGCGCCGAGGCGGCGAGCCGCGCCGCGGAGCAGGCGGCGCGCGACGCGCTGGCGCGCGAGCAGTCGGCTCGGGTCGCCGAGCGCGAGCAGGCGGCGAGCGCCGCGGCGCGGCTGGGCGAGCTGGAGCTGGCGCTGGCCGAGGCGCGCGCCGCGAGCGAGGCGCGGGCGCGCGAGCTGGTCGCTGCGCGCCGCGACCTCGAGGCGAGCGCGCGGCGGGCGAGCGCGGCGGAGGCGGCGCTCGCCGCGACCTGCGAGGCGCTCAGCGCCCGTGAGCAGGCGCTGGCGGCGGCCGAGGCGGGGCGGGCCGAGGCGGAGCGGCGGCTGGCGGAGGCGGCGCGCGTCGAGCCGCCCGGCGGCGGCGCGGCGCTGGTGGCGGCGCTGTCGGTCGACGCGGCGCACGAGGCGGAGCGCTGGGATCCTGCGCTCGGCGCCTGGGTCCCGCTCGACGGCGGCGCGCTCCCGGCCGGGACGCTGGTGCGCGGACGCGGCGGCGCGAGCGCGCTCACCGCGGGCGCGCGCCGGTTCGCGCTCCGGCAGGCGACCTACGTGGTGCGTGAGGGCCGGATCGAGCCGATCCCCGGTCAAGGCGGCTGGCAGGCCTCCGGCCAGGCGGCGCCCGGCGGCGCCCCCCACAGCGTGCCCGAGCTGATCGAGGCCCTCGCGAGCGGCAGCCCGCGCGCGCGGGCGCGCGCCGAGCACGAGCTGATCGCCCTGTTCCACCGCGTCCCCGAGCCCAGCGCCGAGGCCCCGCCCACGACGACCCGCGGCTGGGAGGCGTGGTGGTCGCGCACCGCGCCCACCCTGATCGGCGCGCTCGCGCAGCGCTGAGCGAGCTGGCGCACGCGGCGACAGGGCGTGAGCGCGCCCGAGCAGCGGCGCGCCCACCCGCGCACGCACGGCAGCGCGTTGCGGCCGCTCGGACGTCCCCGTAAGATCCCGCGCGCTCCGCCGCACGTGCGGCGGCGCAGGGGATGCGACGAGTGCGGGCCGCGATGCCCGAAGGGAGCGGGGGATGAGCGACGAATTGGTGGTCGAGGAGGGTGGCTTCCTCGGGCGCTTGGGCAGCAGCTGCAAGGGGGTCGTGGTCGGGCTTGGCCTGTTCGTCGTGGCCTTCCCGGTGATCTTCATCTTGGAAGGCCGCTACGTGAAGCTCGAGGCCGACATCGGCACGGCCGAGACCGCGCTCGAGGGGCGCTCGGGCAAGGCCGACGAGCTCAAGCCGGAGTGGGAGGGCAAGTTCGTCCACGTCACCGGCACGGCCAAGACCGACGACGTGCTGAGCGACGCCGAGTTCGGCGTGTCGTTGAACGCGCTCCGCCTCGCCCGCACGGCCGAGATGTACCAGTGGGACGAGGACGAGAAGCGCGAGAAGCGCGGCAAGAAGCGCGTGACGGTCTACACCTACGACAAGAAGTGGGCCGAGGGCTCGATCGACCACACCCGGTTCAAGGAGCCGGCGGGCCACGAGAACCCGGACAATCCCTACAGCTCCGAGAAGTGGGCTGCGACCGACGTCGCGTTCGGCAAGTTCGAGCTCTCCACCGACCAGATCGCCAACCTCGGCAGCCTCGAGCCGCTCAAGCTCGACGGCGCGCTGGCGGCCGCCCCCGCCTCGACCGCCCCCACCGAGACGCCCGCCGCGAGCGAGGCCGCCCCCGCGGCCGCGAACGTGTGCCCCGAGTGCGGCAAGGAGCTCAAGAGCGCGCAGGGCATGAAGGACCACATGAAGGCCAAGCACGGCAAGGACGCCGCGGCGCCGGTCGAGAGCGCGCCCGCCGAGGCCGCGCCCGCCGAGGCCAGCGGCGCGCTGGCCGGTGGCTTCAAGCGCGTGGGCGACACGCTCTACAAGGGCGCCGACCCCAGCAGCCCGCAGCTCGGCGACCTGCGCGTGTCGTTCGAGTACACGCCGCCTACCGCCGATGCCAGCTTCCTGGCCCAGCAGGCGGGCAACAAGCTGCAGCCGTTCATGCTCTCGACCGGCCGCACCTGGGACCGCCAGGAGGACGGGATCGTCGACGCGCCGACCATGTTCCAGAACGCGCGCACCGAGAACACCATGCTCCTGTGGCTCGGCCGGATCGGCGGGTTCCTGCTGATGTTCATCGGCCTGTCGCTGTTCTTCAAGCCGCTGGTCGTGGTGGCGGACGTGATCCCGATCCTCGGCGACGTGATCGGCATGGGCTTCGCCCTGGCCGCGTTCGGGATCGCCGCGGTGTGCTCGCTCATGACGATCGCGCTGGGCTGGCTGTTCTACCGCCCGATGGTCGGGGTCCCGCTGCTCGTCCTGGCCCTCGGAATCCTGGTCGGCCTGATCGTGATGGCCAAGGGCAAGAAGGCGGCTCCGGCCGCCGCGTAGTCGACTCGCGCGAACGCGTGAAGCCCGCCGCGAGGCGCTCCTCCGAACGGGGGGCGCCTCGCGCGCTTTCCGGCGGATTCTTCGGCTGGTTCGGTGTGAGGAGACCGGTGTCGGGGAGGGGGCCGAAGAATCCGAGAGGGGCGGGGGCTCCGGCTCGCCAGGCTCTTCGGGGCCATGGTTTGATGCTGTCGCTCGGACCGCCGCGCCTTGCCAATCGGAGTGGATCGAACAGGGTCGGGGCTGCGACCCGCCAGCCTCCTCGGGGGCACGGTTTGGCGCTGTCGCTCGGACCACCACGCCTTGCCCGTCGGACTCCTCGGTCCCGTCACGTCAGCATCAGCTCCGGGAAGGTCGCGTTCAGCTCCACGCGCTGCAGCTTGCGGAGGGAGAGCGGGCGGCGGGCTTCGCAGGCCGCGTCGCGCTGGTAGTCGCGCAGGAGCGGGTGCTCGAGAGCGAGGAGCGCGTCGCGCGCGCGGAGGGCGGCGGGCGCGTCGCCCAGCGCGGCGGCGGCGCGGGCGGTCCACAGCAGGAGCTGGCCGCGGTGAAAGGGAGCCGCCTCGCGCTCCAGCCCAGCGCGTAGCTCGGCGAGCGCCTGCTCGGGCGCGCCCTCGCGCAGGCGCGCGCCTGCGAGGAGCAGCCGATAGGTCGGCTCGGCGGGGTCCGCCGCGGCCGCGCGCCCGAGCGCCTGGGCGAGGGCGCCGTCGTCGCCGCGCCCCTCATGGACCACCCCCTCCACGAAGGCCGCGAAGCCGGCGCGGGCCGCGTCGGCGACGTCGGTTCGACTCGCGGTCGCTGGCGGCACGATCGTGCGCAAGCTCGGCTCCTCGTCCCAGCTCCAGGGCACGCTGACCCACGGGCCGTCGGCTGCGGGCGCGTCGCCCACCGAGAGGTGGACCACCTGCTCCTCGGGCTCGATCACCACGCTCTGCACGCACAGCGCCGAGCCGACCACGCCGCCCGCCGCGCGGGTCCGGCCCGGCACGTCGGGGTCGGCCCGGCTGGCGAGCGCGGCCTGGAGGTCGACCACGTCGAGCCCGCCGCGGGCGAGGCTCGCGCGCGCGGCGGCGCGCAGCGCGCGGTAGCGGCCGTCGGAGTTGGCGATCAGGGCCGGGGCCGGCGCGACCTGCCCGCGGCGCAGCGCGGGGTGGCGGTAGCGGTTGGCGTTGGCCAAGAACGGCTCGCCCTCAGCCGGGCGGGTGACCTCGACCCGGCGCGCGTTCACCTCGAGCGCGATCGCGCGCCGCTCGCGCGCCGAGGAGACCACCAGACACCACGACGAGGCGGCGGGGCGCTGGCGCGCGATCCGGACCGCGTCGTCGAGCGAGCGGGCGCGGCGCACGATCTCGTGGGTCAGGTCGACCACCGCGCGCCCGCGGAAGCGCACGTGGCGGTGGAAGCAGGTGTGGGCGGTGATCGTGATCCCCGCCTCGTTGAAGCCGGTGACCCCGGGGACGTCGCCGCCGCGCGTGGTCACGAACCCGTAGCGCGGTCCCTCGTCCGGCGTGCAGAACACCACGGCGGGCGCCTGCTCCCATACGCCCACGCCGGGGAAGTCGAAGTTGCGCGCGTGGCGGAGCGCCCCGCCGCGCGAGGCCGCGCCCCACACCGCGAGCGTGGAGCAGGCCGGGACCGCGGCCCGGAACGAGAGCTCGCGCGAGGCGCCGATCCCGACGCTCCCGGCCAGGCCCACCACGTTCTGGAGCAGGTCCATGACCATGAGGTGGCGTGAGTGCTCGGGCGGGAGCTCGAGCGCGGCGAAGAACGCGCGCGAGCGGCGCCGGAGCACGGCGGGCCGGCGCGCCTCCAGCCCGAGCAGCGCGCGGTCGAGGCCGGCGCGCACGCCCGGCAGGGCCCAGCGCGGGACGCGCTCGGAGAGGCGCAGCACCCGCTCGGGCATGGTCGGGTAATACGTGACCGCCGGCTCGTAGCCGCCCGCCTCGCGCAGCAGCTCGCCGTGCTGGCGACCGAGCGCGACCTGGTCGCCGCGCAGCCCGAGCACGAGCAGGGGACGGCCCGCGCGGGCGGGCGAGGCGTCGGCGCGCGCGCCCGGCAGCGCGCTGGAGGCGAGGGCGCTCACTGCGCACCTCCCGCGCGGGGCTCGGCGGTGACCGGGATCCCGCCGCGCGGGCGCAGCGTGACGCCCGGCTCGAGCTCGAGGCGGTAGTCCGCGGGGAGCCGCAGGCGGAAGCGGCGCACCACCAGCGGCACGATCGTGAGCAGCTCCATCAGGGCGAAGTCCTCGCCGATGCACTGGCGCTGCCCCGCGCCGAACGGGAAGTAGGCGCAGCGCGGCCGGCTCGCCGCGCGCTCGGGCAGGAACCGGTCGGGGTCGAACCGCTCCGGCTCCGCCCAGAAGTCGGGGTGGCGGTGCGTGGTGTAGGTGCAGAGCATGACGAGCGTGCCGCGCGGGATCGCGAGCCCGCCGACCTCGTCGTCCTCGACCGCGGCGCGCTCGATCATCCAGGCCGGCGGGTAGAGGCGCATCGCCTCGAGCACCACGCGGCGCGTGAGCTCCAGCCCGGCGAGGTCCTCGGCGGCGGGCGCGCGCTCCCCCAGGACCGCCGCGGCCTCGGCGCGCACCGCCTCCTCCACCTCGGGGTGGCGCGCCAACAGGTAGAGCGTAAACGCCAGCGCGTTGGCCGTGGTCTCGTGCCCTGCCAGCAGGAACGTCATCACCTCGTCGCGGACCTGCCGCGCGTCCATGCGCGCGCCGGTCTCGGGGTCGCGCGCGAACACCAGCATGGAGAGCAGGTCGCGCGGGGCGCTCGCCTCGTCGCCCGCCTGCCGGCGCTCGATCAGCTCGAGCGCCACCTGGTCGAGGCGGGCCAGCGCGCGCCGGAAGCGGAGGTGCGAGGGGAGCGGCAGCGCCATCGGCCAGTTGAACACCGCCTCGGTGCGGTGCTGCACGAACGGCAGCGCGACGGCGAGCGCGCGCCCGAGGTCGTCGGCCTCGCTGGCGAGGTCGGCGCTGAACAGGGTGTGTCCCGCGACCTGCAGCGCCAGGCGCATGGTCTCGGCCGCGAGGTCGAGCGGCCCCGGCGCGCTCGCCCAGCGCGCCAGCATGCCCTGGGTCAGCTCGGCCATGAGCGGCGCGAACGGCGCCAGCACCCGGCGCTTGAACGCCGGCTGCGCCAGGCGGCGCTGCCGCTTCCAGAACGAGCCCTCGCTGGTGAGCAGCCCCTTGCCGAGCACCAGCTCGAGCTCGCGGTAGCTGGGGCTCTTCTCATAGCGCTGCGCGCGCGTCTGGAGCACGTGCGCCACCTGCTCGGGGTGGTTGAGGAGCGCGAGGTCGAGCCGCCCCATGGGCATGCTGACCGCGTCGCCGTAGCGCGCGATCAGCTCGGCGAAGGTGCCGAGCGGGTCGCGCCGCATGGCGCACAGGGTGCGCACCAGCCCGAGCCCACGCGGTCCGGGCATGGAGCGCGCGGCGACGTCTGGGCTGACCGATCCGGCGCTCGGGTCAGTGGGGGTCTCGGTGGTCGGCACGCGGGCCTCCTCTACGGCGCGCTCAGCGCTGCGCGCTCGGCGTCAGCAGTCCGTGGAGCACGAGGTCGAACGCGACCTCGGCGTGGCGAGCGAGGCGGGCCTCCGCGTTGGGACCGCGCGCCAAGAACATGATCGAGGTGATCAGGTCGAGCAGAACGCCCGCGGCGCCGTCGGTGTCCACCTCGGGCCGGAACCGCCCCTGGCGGGCGCCGATCCGCAGGATCTCGGCGATCGTGCTCTCGCCGTGAGCGCGCAGCTCGTCGAAGTGCTCGGTCCAGTCGGGGAAGTCGGCCTCGTACTCGCCCAGGATCAGCCCCCGGGCCAGCGGGTGCTCCTCCTGCGTGCGCAGCGCCTCGCCCGCCACGCGCATCAGGAGCTCGTCGGCGGGCACCCGCGGGTCGATCTGGCGGGCCAGCTCGGCGTTCCACAAGCGCAGGTCGCGCAAGATCACCTGATAGAAGAGGTCGCTCTTGGAGGTGCAGCCGAGGTAGAGCGTGCCCTTGGCCACCCCGGCCGCCTTGGCGACCTCGTCCATGGAGGTCTTACGGTAGCCGTAGCGCGCGAACGCGCGGGCGGCCTCGACCAGGACCGACTCCCACTTGGCGGGCTTCTCCATACTACTGACTATAGGACCGGATTGGTCATTCAGTCAACCGTGACTTAACTCCTACTTGTTGGCCCTTCCCGTAACCTCCAAGCCGCTTGAAACGAGGGGGGACATGACACGTGGGATCGCGGTCCTGCTGACCGCCGGAGCGGTGTTGCTCGGCGCGGACCTGGCCCGCGCGCAAGCGAGCGGCGGCGAGCCGACGCTCGGCGAGCTGCGCGAGCGCGTGAATGCGCAGGAGCGCGAGCTGGAGGCGCTGCGGCGCGAGGTCGAGCGGCTCGCCGCGCCCGGCGCGACCGAGCCGACCCAAGGTGGCGAGGGCGGAGCCGGCGCGGAGGAAGGAGGCCCGGGCGGTGCGAGCGGCGCCGGGAGCGCCTGGGGCCCGTTCACGCTCGAGCCGTTCGCGATCTCCGGCTGGAGCGGGGCGTGGCGGCTCGCGCTCGAGGGCCGGCTGCAGCTCGACGGCCGGTTCGTGCTCGATCCTGCACGCGGCGACTACGCCGACGGATTCGAGGTGCGGCGCGGGCGGTTCGGCTTCAAGCTGAGGCTGTACGAGATCCTGGAGGCCAGGCTCAGCGTCGAGGGCGGCCGCACCAGCGACGCGGACCTGCGCGACGCGTACGTGCGGCTGCGCCCGTTCCGCTGGTTCGAGCTGTGGGCGGGGCAGATGCTCCTGCCCTACAGCCCCGAGCGGCTCACCTCCGCCAACCACATCGATCATGCCGAGCGGACCATGATCGTGGCCCACCTCGTGGGCGAACGCGACGTGGGCGTCATGGCGCGGGGGCTGCTGCCCGGCAACTTCGTGGGCTACGCGCTCGGGATCTTCAACGGCGAGGGGCAGAACGTCGCGCTGGACGACCTGCGCGACGACCGGTTCGACCTCGTCGGGCGGCTCGAGGTGATGCCGCTCGGCGACCGCCGACTCCGGTTCGGCTCCAGCCTGATCTACAGCCCGCCCCGCGAGGGCGCGGCCGACCTCGACGAGGTGCGGACCGTCGGCGACGAGATCACGCCCTTCCTGATCTACGACCTCGACCGCCGCCGAGGCGACCGCTTCCGGGTCGAGGGAGACGGGCGCCTGGGCTTCGAGGTGGTCGAGCTCACGGCCGAGCTCCACGTCGACCGGCACGAGGACGTCCTGAGCTCGGGCGGCGGCGAGGGGAACCTGACCAACTGGGGCTGGTTCGTGAACCTCAGCGGCGTCCTCGGCGGCGCGTTCGAGCTGCAGCGGCGGGGCGGCGTCGTGGTGGTGCCGAGCGCGCCGCTCTACGACCCGCGCACGAGCACCTACGGCCCGGGCGCGCTCCAGCTCTCGCTGCGCTACGAGGAGTTTCGCGCCGACGAACGCACGCTGGAGCGCGGCTTCGCGACCGGCGCCGAGCTGGCCCGCGCCGTCACGAGCTCGCTCCACTGGTACCTCTGGCAGACCGTCCGCTTCACGCTCTCCTACACCTACACCGACCTCGAGCGCGGCCGCGCGATCGTCGACGGCGAGACCGTCGGCGACGAGCACGCCCTGATCGGCCGGATCGCCGTCTACTTCTGAGCGAGGCGCGCGACGAGCGCGAAGACCTGCTGGAACGCCACCGCGCCGGCGGCGCGCTACTCCTCTCGCGTCGTCGGCGGCGCCGCGGCGAGCAGCGACTCGACATCCAGCAGGTCCTTCGGCCGGCCGGCAGCGCGCTTGTTCGCGATGAGCGCACCTCTGCCGAGGACCGCTATCCGGAGCCCCTCACTCTCCACCTCGAACCGTGTGGTCCATGCCTCTTCGAACGTCCCCCTCTTTTCGGTGAGGAGGTCGATCCGCCGGGGGGACCCCGATCTGATAGACGAGTCCCGGCGCCGCGAAGTCGGCCACCGTGAGAGCGCCCAGGCGTCGAGCGTCAACTGCCAGACGAGGCCGAACCGCTCAGACGGCGCGAGGCGCGGCAACAGCTCACCCTCCGCCTGGCCCGCGAGGTCCGTCTTGCCTCCCGGCCAGGAGGCCCTCGCCGCAGCCCGGCGCGCCCGCGCGGCGTCGTCTTCTCGATCGGAGCGCTCCACCCTGCCGGCCTCCTAGCTCAGCCAGCACAGGCGTGCTCGAAGGCGGGAAGTGTCCGATCCCACGTTCTCGAAGGCGGGAAGTGTCCGATCCCACGTTT
>CAZMSZ010000168.1:0-7119 GCA_964569055.1 uncultured Planctomycetota bacterium
GAATCCGCCCCCGGACCTACGCCGCGCCCACCGCCTTGCTCGCCTGCTCGAGCTTGGCCCGGACCCAGTTCTTGAGCCGGGGGGTCTCGATCCGCTCCCAGTCGTCGGTGAGGCGGATCGCGAGGAACAGGCAGAACAGCTCGTCGATCGCCCAGCGCAGCTCCTCGCCGGCGGCGAGCTTCTCGGCGAGCGGGTCCTCGGCCTCCTCGGGCTCCTCCTCCTCCTCGGTCGAGGCGACCTTCACGCCCGAGAGGTCGAGCGACTCGCCGTCGAGCGTGAACAGCCACTCGCGCGTGGCCCGGGCCGCCACCAGCTTGGCCTTGCGCAGCAGGAGCCCGCCGGCCAGCGCGTTGGCCGCCTCGGGGCGGCGGGTCGGCGTGCCGCCCCGCAGGGTGGCGCGCAGGCCGTCGTCGTCCCAGCCCGCCAGGGTCAACGCGTCCTCGACGGCGATGCTCAGGCCGCCGCTCGGGAGGTCGAAGGTGCCGCCCTCGACCTCGTAGCGGAACCACAGCCAGGTCAGGAACTCGCTCGCGAGGAAGCTCCGCTCCAGCGCGAACCCGATGTCCTCGTCCTTCTTCTTGCTCATGCTCCCGCTCCTCTCAGGCCGCGCCCACGGGCACGCGGTCGCTCGCCAGCTCCAGCGGCCGCGCCTCGCGCAGGCTCGGCAACAGCCCCTGCTCGCGCGCGTACTCGGCCGCCTGCATGCCCGGCACCAGCGGCTCGAGGTTGAGCTCGAAGGTGCGCTCGAACAGGGCGCGGAACGACTCCACCACCCCCTTGGAGGTCGCCTGCAGGAACACCCGCCGGGCGGCCACGTTCCAGAACACGCCGTAGGCGCGCTGCTGCGGCGGCGTCTCGGCCAGGAGCTGGCGCTTGACGTCGCGCTTGATCTCGCGCTTCTGCTTGGCGCCGAGCTTCTCCACGCCCTCGGCCTCGCAGGCCGCCGCGACGGCGAGCGCGGTGTGGGCCTCGATCAGCGCGCCCGGCACCTTGCGGGTGTCGACGCGCAGCGCGAACACCGCGTAGCGGCCGCGGAACACCTTGGGGGTGGCGAAGTCGCCGTCGAACAGGTGGTCGGGCGCGACCCAGCCCTCGACCGAGCCCTCCTCCTGCACGTCGATCCCCGCGAACGCGAACCGCTCCAGCCGCTCGAGCAGCCGCTCGTGGTTCGGGGTCGGGTTCTTGCCCGACACCCGGAACGACTTGAACGTCAACGCCCCCTTACCGACCAGCATCTCGCACCTCGCTGTGGCTCTTCGTGGGTCGCGCCGCGCTGGCGCGCCGCGCCCGTCTCGTCCCTGGGAGGGCCGGACGATGGGTCGCCGCGGCCTCGCGGTCGCCTCGCCGGCCATCCACGCGGCAGAGCCTACGCCCGACCCCCGACAGCCCCGGGCGGCCCGGCGATGTCCCGGCGGCGCGGCGAGTTGCGCGCGGAGCGCGCCCGCGAGGGGGCCGGGCACACCATCACTCCCGGGTTATCCTGGGGCCGGCGCCGGCGCTCACCGGCGCGGGAGGTGGGCTCCATGGCCGACTCGGCCGTGAACGGGGCGCGCGCGGAGGAGCTGGCGGCGCCCGCCGACGACGCGACCGAGCGGAGCAACGCGCTGCTCGGCCGGGTCGCGAACCGCTCGCGCGAGCGGTTCACCCTGCGCCGGCAGATCCTCTCCTTCTCCGAGTACTTCGCCGAGGTGCTCAAGGACCCGCGCCGCCACACGCGCGACGCCGCGCACTACCTGCGCGACGCGTTCGACTTCTACGGCTCGTACGACGTGCGCGGCGTGGCGGGGCCGATCCGCCGGTTCGCGCTGTTCGACTCGCCGTTCGACCCGGTCGGCCCCCGCCTCCACGGGCAGGAGGAGCTGCAGAACGAGGTCTACCGCCACCTGAGCTCGTTCTGCGAGAAGGGGCGGGTCGACAAGCTGCTCATGATCCACGGCCCCAACGGCACCGCGAAGTCGACCTTCGTGGAGTGCGTGATCTCGGCCCTGGAGCACTACTCGACCCTCCCCGAGGGGGCGATGTACCGGTTCAACTGGGTGTTCTCCGACGCGCTCGAGCGCTCCGCCCTCGGCTTCCACGAGAAGGAGCGCGCGGCGGCCGACGGGAGCCTGGCCCACCTCGAGCCCGACGAGATCACGTTCAAGCTCGGCGACGAGCTCAAGGACCACCCGCTCCTGCTGCTCCCGCGCGAGGACCGGCTCGACGTGCTCGAGCGCGCCTTCCGCGAGGCCGACCAGCCGCTGCAGCTCCCCGAGGTGCTCCGGCGCGGCGACCTGTCGGCCAAGAACAAGGAGATCTTCCGCGCGCTGTCCAACGCCTACGAGGGCGACTGGGAGCGCGTGGTGCAGCACGTGCAGGTCGAGCGGCTGTACGTGAGCCAGCGCTTCCGCAGCGCGGCGGTGGTGATCCAGCCGCAGAAGAACGTGGACGCCGGCTCGCGCCCGCTCAACCTCGAGAAGAGCTACCGGCTGCCGCCGATCCTCGCCCAGTCGACGGTGAGCGAGCTGTCGGGCGACCTGATCGACGCCAACCGCGGCGTGGTGGAGTACTCCGACTTCTTCAAGCGGCCGCTCGAATACAACAAGTACCTGCTGACCACGTCCGAGAAGGGGAGCATCAGCCTCCCCGACACCACCGCCTTCCTCGACTGCATGCTGTTCGCGACCTGCAACGAGAAGAACCTCACGCTGTTCAAGCGCAACCCCGACTTCCCCTCGTTCAAGGGGCGGTTCGAGCTGATCCGCGCGCCGTACCTGAGGCGCTACTCGGTGGAGGAGCGGATCTACGCCGGGCGGATCCAGGCGCTCGCGCCCAAGAAGCACATCGCGCCGCACGTCACCAAGCTGATCGCGCTGTGGGCCGTGCTCACCCGCCTGCGCCGGCCGAACCCCAAGCACTACAAGGGCGACCTGGCCGGGCTCGTGGGGCGGCTGCGCCCGCTCGACAAGGCGAAGCTCTACGACAGCGGGCTCGCGCCCGAGGAGTGGACCGACGTGGAGCGGCGCGAGCTGCGCGCCAACGTGGCGCTGATCGCGCGCGAGTTCCACAACGCCGAGGAGGAGTTCGAGGGGATCATCGACGCCGCCTACGAGGCGCGCCGCGGGGCGAGCCCGCGCGAGATCATGGTCATGCTGCACCAGGCGGCGGAGGACCCCGACTTCCCCTGCCTCTCGCCGCTGGCCGTGCTCAAGGTGATCCGCAACCTGGCCGAGGACCGCACCCTGTTCGAGTTCCTCCGCCTCCCCGCCGAGGCGGGCTACGGGGACATCGACCGGCTGACCGACGACGTCGAGGCCGAGTACCGCCGCGTGGTGCGCGACGAGGTTCACCGCGCGCTGGCGCTGGTCGAGGAGGGCGCCTACCAGCAGCTGTTCGAGGACTACTTCCGCCACGTCAAGGCGTACGACTCGGGCGAGAAGCTGCTCAGCCGGATCACGGGCAAGCCGGAGGCCCCCTCCGAGGACCTGATGCGCCGGGTCGAGGCGCTGGTGGGCACGGGCGAGAAGCCGGCCGCCTTCCGCAAGAACCTGATCGTGCGGATCGCCGCCTGGGTGATCGACCACCCCGGGCGGCGCGTGGACTACCTCGAGATCTTCAGCGACATCTTCCAGGCGCTGCGCGCCAGCTATCACCGCGAGCGCGAGGCCGCGATCCAGCAGATGCAGGAGCAGATCGTCCGCTACGGCACCGACGACTGGGTGACCGTCGACCGCGGCGATCAGGCTCGGGTGGTGGAGGCGCTGGAGCGGCTCAAGACCTACGGGTATTGTGAGGCTTGCGCCAAGGAGGCGCTGTACTACGTCCTCCGCCACCGCGGGGAGGAGTAGCCTCCCCCCGCACGATCCCGAGCTCCGGGGGGGAGCATCGCGTGTCTGGTCTCCACGCCCGCCCGGCGGCCGCGTGCTGGCTGCTGGCGCTCGCCGCGGGCTGCGCCAGCGACGGCTCGAACGGCTCCACGCTCCGCCGCGTCGACCTCGACGGCGACGGCGTCCGGCAGACGGTCCCCGCGCTGCGGGTGGTGATCTCCGCGGACGGCCGCACGCCCTACGGCGGCTCGCTGCTGAAGGCCGCGGAGAACACGCCCGAGGCGGTCGCCGACCTGTTCGCGTTCACCACCGACCAGGAGGAGCCGATCGAGCCGTTCTTCGGCGGCGAGCTGGAGTACTCCGCCACCTTCGGCGACTTTCACCAGACGCTCCGGGCCGGCGAGCGGATCGACCTGCACGAGACCAAGGACATCGTCGTGCCCGGCGAGCTGGAGACCCGCTACCACCTCCAGCTGTTCTCGGGCGTGGTCCGGACCGGGATCTCGATCCACGACGTGCTCGTGCTCGACATCGGCGGCGGGCTCCACCTGCAGGGCATGCACATGAACGTGGAGGGCGCCGACGGCCGGGACAGCACCGAGCGCCACTGGCGGTTCGGCGTCACGCTGGCGGGGGGCGCCGCGGTCAAGCCGGTCGCCGACTTCCTCGTCGCCTACGGGCGCGGCGCCGTGCACCTCGGCTTGTTCGACAGCGTGATCACCACCGGCGAGGTCGGCCTGCAGCTCAGCCTGTTCCCCGGCATCGCGGTGTTCGGCGGGATCCGCTGGACGCAGTACGTCCTCGAGCGCGACTCGGGCGATCACGAGGACAGCGACTACGAGGTCGACGCCTGGGGACCGGCCTTCGGCCTGGCGCTCTCGTTCTGAGGCGCCCCGCTCGCCACGGCGGTCCGCTACGATCCCTCCCATGAGCGACCTCCTCCCTCGCCTCGCGTCGTCCGCGCTCGCGCTCCTCCTGGCCGGCTGCGCGCAGGACCGGGTCGTGATCGGCGCCGACGGGCTCGAGCGGGCCTCGTGGACCCACGACTGGCGCGCCGACCCGCCCACCTGCGACGACGGCGCGGGCGCGTTCCGCTCGGCCACGCCGCCGCCGCGGCTGCGCCCCGGCGCGGAGGAGCGCGCGTTCGGGCTGCGGCAGGTCGGCTGGTCGCTCGCCGCGAGCGGCGCCGGGCCGGTGACGGCGCCGCGCTACGAGCTCGACTGGAGCCCCGGCCGGCTCGAGCTCGGCGCCCCGTTCGACCCGGGCCAGCCGTTCCCGCCGCCCCGCTCCCCCTCGCCGCTGGCGCTGCCGGGCGAGCCGCTCCCGCCCCCGGCCCCGCGGTGAAGGACGAGGAGGCGGGCGCCCCCGGCGAGGCCGGGTTCGCGCTCGGGCTGCCGGTGATCCGCGCCCGCAAGAACGACCGCCTCCGCCTGGTGCGCGCCCTGGCCACCCGGCGCGGGCGACGGCGCCACGGGCGGTTCGTGGTGGAGGGCACCAAGGCGATCCGCGACGTGCTCGAGCACGACCCGCGGCGGCTGGAGCAGGTGCTGTTCCGCGTCGGCGACGAGCTGCCGCTCAAGACGCTCGAGGCGGCGCGCGAGCGGGGCGTCCCGATCTACCCCGTGGCCGCCTCGCTGTGGGGCGAGCTGGCCGACGCCGAGACGCCGCAGCCGGTGCTCGCGGTGGGCCCGATCGCCTGGACGCCGCTCGAGGCGGTGCTCGGCGCCGACCAGCCCGGCCCGCGCGCGGTGGTGGCCTGCCTGGGAGTGCAAGACCCGGGCAACCTCGGCACCATCCTGCGCACCGCCCGCTTCTTCGGCCTGGCGGGGGTGGTCGTGCTGCCCGGCACGCAGGACCCGTGGAGCCCCAAGGTCGTGCGCGGCACCGCCGGGGCGGTCGTGCTCCACCCGCCCGCGCAGGCGGGCGACGTGGCGAGCCTGCTCGCGGCGGCCCGCGCCGCCGAGCTGGAGCCGGTCGCGCTCGCGGCCCACGGCGGGGCGCCGCTCGGACCGGGCGCCCTGCCGACCCGCGCGCTGCTGCTCCTGGGCGCGGAGGGGCCGGGCCTGCCCGGCGAGGCGCAGGCCGCGCGGCCGATCACGATCGCGGCAGGCGGCGGGCAGGTGGAATCGCTCAACGTGGCGGTCGCGTTCGGCGTGGTCGCCCACGCCTGGGCGCAGGACCGCGCCGGACGCGGGTGAGCGCGCCCGTCTTCACGCGGGTCGTGGCGCCCACCGAGGCGGGCGCCACCCTGGCCGAGCTGCTCGCCGACGCGCTCCCCGCCGTGCCCACGGCCGAGCTGCGCCGCGCGCTCGCGGACGGACAGGTGGGGGTCGACGGGGCGCCCGCGCCCGCGGAGCGCCCGCTCGCGGCCGGCGAGCAGGTCGAAGTGCACGGCCCCCTGGGCGCCGTCCGCCCCGCGCGCCTCGCCGGCCTCGAGGTGCTCCACCGCGGCGAGGCGGTGTGGGTCGTCGCCAAGCCGGCCGGGGTGCTCAGCCAGCCCGCTCGCGGCGAGGACCCCTGCGACGACCCGCTCCGCGCCGGGCTGCTCCACGCGCTCGGCCTGCGGGCGGACGCCGCCCTCACCGCGCCCGCCCCGCGCCCGCGGGTGGCCCACCGCCTCGACCGCGACACCTCGGGGGCGCTGGCGATCGCGCTCTCCCGCCCCGCGCTGCGCGCGCTCACCGACGCGTTCGCCGCGCGGCAGGTCGCCAAGGAGTACCTGGCGCTGGTGCGCGGCGCCCCGCGCCAGGCGGAGGGTGTGGTCGACCTCGCGCTTCGCCTCCCGGCTCCGGGCACCCGCGCCCGCCGCGTGGAGCCCGTCCCGGCCGGCGCCGAGGGCGCGCGCCCCGCGCGCACCCGCTGGGCGCTCGCCGAGCGCCTGGGCCGCTACAGCCTCCTGCGCGCCTGGCCCGAGACCGGCCGGCAGCACCAGGTCCGGGTCCACCTCGCCGCGCTCGGCCTGCCGCTGGTGGCCGACCCGCTCTACGGCGACGGCGCCCCGCTCCTGCTCTCGAGCGTCAAACGCGGCTACCGCCCGGGCAAGCGCCCCGAGCGCCCGCTGATCGCGCGCGCCGCGCTGCACGCCGCGCGGCTGACCTTCGACCTCGGCCCCGCGCTCCCCGAAGAGCCCGCGGTCGACGCCGAGGCCCCGCTCCCCGCCGACCTCGCCCTCGCCCTCAAGCAGCTGCGCAAGTTCGGCTGAGCTCCGGAAAGGGCAGGGGCCGACGCGCCCGGCATCGGCCCCCGCTGACCCGCTTTCCCCGTGGGTACACGCTCTATCGACCGGCATCCGGCCGAGCTTGAGCGTTCGTTT
>CAZMSZ010000168.1:7219-15130 GCA_964569055.1 uncultured Planctomycetota bacterium
CCGGATCCGCCCCAGCTCCTCGTAGCGCAGCGCGGCCGCGAGCGGGAGCGGGCGCACCGAGAGCAGCGCGCGCAGGGTCGGCAGCTCGGCGCAGCGGAGCGCGAGGTCGTCGAGGAGCGGGTCGGGGTAGCAGGTCGAGCCCAGGTAGACGATGGTCGCGCCGTCGAGCGCGGTCCGGCGAGCGTCCTCGCGGCGCAGCACCAGGCGGCGGCGCAGCTCGGCCGCACCCGCGGGATCGAGCCGGGCGAGCAGGCGGCCCAGCGCCTCGAGCGCCACCCGGTGGCGGAACGGCGACAGCTCGACCCCCACCGCGCGGCCGACCGGGGTGGTGCACACCGCCTGGACCACCAGCTTGCCCGTGCCCGAGCCGAGGTCGTACAGCGCGTCGGCGGGGGTGGGCGCCAGCCAGCGGAGCAGGCGCGCCGCCGAGTCCGAGGGGAGCTCCCCGTAGGCCGAGGCGCCCTCGCCCGCGGCGCGATCGACCGCGTCGCGGTCGTCCTCGGGGGCGTCGTAGCCGCCGGGGAGGTCCTCGTAGACCGCCTCCCACCCGGGGTCGAGCGGCGGCACGGGCGGACCGCGCCTCTAGAACTGCGCCGTCTGTGGGTTCACGTTCATGAGGAACTCGGCGTTGGTCTTGAAGCTCTTGAGCTTGCCCTTGAGCAGGGTCATGGCCTCGACCGGGTTCATCTCGTTGAGCACCTTGCGCAGCACCCAGATCCGCTTGAGCTCCTCGGGGTCGAGCAGGAGCTCCTCCTTGCGCGTGCCCGAGCGGCGGACCTCGATCGCCGGCCAGATCCGGCGGTCGGCCAGCGTGCGGTCGAGGTGGAGCTCCATGTTGCCGGTGCCCTTGAACTCCTCGAAGATCACCTCGTCCATGCGCGAGTTGGTCTCGATCAGCGCGGTGGCGATGATCGTGAGCGAGCCGCCGAACTCGATGTTCCGCGCCGCGCCGAAGAACCGCTTGGGCCCCTTGAGCGCGTTGGCGTCCACGCCGCCCGACAGGATCTTGCCCGAGTGGGGGACCTCGGTGTTGTAGGCGCGCCCCAGGCGGGTGATCGAGTCGAGCAGGATCACCACGTCCTTGCCGTACTCGACCATGCGCTTGGCCTTGTTGATCACCATCTCCGCCACCTGCACGTGGCGCGCGGCGGACTCGTCGAAGGTCGAGGCGATCACCTCGGCCGGGACGGTCCGCTCCATGTCGGTGACCTCCTCGGGGCGCTCGTCGATCAGGAGGATGATCAGCGTGCACTCGGGGTTGTGCTTGACGATCGAGTTGGCCAGCTTCTGCAGCAGGACCGTCTTGCCCGTGCGCGGCGGCGCCACGATCAGCCCGCGCTGCCCCTTACCGATCGGGGTCAGCAGGTCCATGATCCGCATCTCGAGGTCGCCCGGGTCGCCCGTCTCGAGCGTGAGCCGCTCCTCGGGGTAGAGCGGGGTCAGGTCGTCGAAGTGCGGCACCTCGGCCAGCTTCTCGGGGGCCTCGCCGTTGATCGTCTCGATGTGCGCGAGCGCCACGTAGCGCTCGTCGGGCTGGGGCGGGCGGATCACCCCGCGCACGAGGTTGCCGGTGCGCAGGCCGTAGCGGCGGATCTGCGAGGGCGCGAGGTAGATGTTGTCGGGGCTCGGCAGGTAGCTGTACTCGGGCGAGCGGAGGAAGCCGAACCCGTCGGGGAGGATCTCGAGCACGCCCTCGCCGTAGGTCGTCCCGCGCCGGTTGTTGCGGATGATCTGGAAGATCAGCTCGTGCTTCTTGAGCCCGGTGCGGGCCGCCACCCCGAAGTCGCGGCCGACGTCCCACAGCTCCTTGATCCGCATGCGCTGCAGCTCGCCGATGTCGAGCGACTTGCCCGCGGGCAGCCGCTCGTCGTCCACCGCGCCCTCGGCTCGGCCGGCCGGCTCGGCGCGGCCGCCCGGGCCGCCCCGGCGGCCGCCGCGGCGGTCCCCGTGGCGAGCGCGCCCAGGAGGCGCGGGCGCGGGGCGGGCGGGAGCAGGGCGCCGGGGCTCCTCGTCCTCCTCCTCCTCGTCTTCGTCGAGCTCGTCCTCGTCCTCGTCGAGCTCGTCCTCCTCCTCGTCGAGCTCGTCCTCCTCCTCGCGCGCGGGAGCGCGCCGCGCACCCCGCGCCGCGGGGCGCCCGACCTCGTCCTCCTCGTCCTCCTCGTCGCGCTCGGCCGGCGCCGGGCGGGGCGCCTTCTTGCGCGGGCGCCGCGAGCGGCCCGACGCCTCGCGGTCGCCGGCCTCGCCGGTCTCCTCGCTCTCGAGGAGGCCGACCTCGGGCTTCTTGCCGCGCGGTCGGCCGCGCGCCCCCGACGAGGTGCGCTTACCGCCGCGGCTCGACGTGCTGTGCCCAGAATCGTTCGACATGGCTCTCCGTCTCCGCGAGGTCCCCGTCGTTGGGCACCACGCCATCCGCCGCCCGCCGCTTGGCGTCGAGCGGGGCCTGCTGCGCCTCTCGGCGGTCGAGCTCGCCCGGCTCCCAGCCCCGCCCGGCCGCGCGCCGCCGGCGAACGTCGAGGCTGGCATCCACGAACAGGACGAGGTCGTAGCCGCCCTCGACCATCTGCATCTTGTCCGCGACCGCCGCGTCGATCACGACTACGCGCCGCGCCCGCCCGGGCGGCACCCGCGCCGCCTCGAGCGCCGCGCGCACGCGCTCGCCCACGCGAGGGTGCAGCAGCTCCTCGAGCCAGCGCAGGGCCTCGGGGTCGCGGAACACGATCGCGGCGATCGCCTTGCGGTCGAGCGCCCCGCCGGGGCCCTCCACCTGCTGGCCGAACCGCTCGCGCACCTGGGCGCGCACGGCCGGCTCCTCGAGCGCGGCGTGGGCGAACGCGTCGCAGTCGAGCGGCTCCGCCCCGCGCGCGGCCAACAAGCCGGTCACGGTGGACTTGCCGCTCGCGATCCCGCCCTGCACGAGGATCGTGAGCGGGAGGCGGCCGGACGCCTCAGCGGTTGGGGTGGGGCTGGCCTGGCTAATGGGATCGCTCGGAGGAGGGGAGGGTCGCCCGGCGCTTCCCGGCGGCGCTGCGACGGAGCGCGGGGAACGCGACCCCGCGGCCGGAGGCGGTGCGACGGGGAGCTTTATGCGGCAAGGGGGCCAGGACGTCAAGCCCGAACCGCGGCCCCGGCGCGCGACGGGCCGGGCGATGGCGTCATCGCCTCGTCATCGCCCTACCACCTGCGCGTACTCAATGACTTATGGTGTTGCTCCCGCGCCCGAACCACGCTTAGAATGCGCCCCGCTCTGATCGAGTCGCCCCAGGCGCGCTGGGCGCGGTCGGGGATCCAGACCGAAGGAAGAACGTTATGACGCGGGGCAGCGGCGGGTCCACGGTCTACTTGGTGGGCCTGATCTTCGCGATTCTCGTCTCCATGGGCCTCCTCCTGGTGTGCTACCGGCTCAACCAGGACGTGGTCGACAAGGAGATGCAGATCAGCAAGGAGATCAAGAAGTACGAGGCCGAGGTGGAGCGCGTCAAGGCGCTCACCCAGGAGATCAAGGGGATCCGCGAGCTCGTGGTCGGCGAGAACCGCGAGGTGCGCAAGGACCACTTCGAGACCACGATCCTCAACGAGGCCAACAAGCGCCTCAAGCAGATCCTCTCCGACGAGTGGATCGCGACCGAGGACTGGCGGAACATCCAGGACCAGCAGATCAAGGGCATCTGGGAGAAGATGGCCCAGTACAAGGGTGAGGACCGCCCGTTCACCAACCTGGCCCAGCTCTACAACGAGCTGCTCGACCAGCTGTGGGCGGTGATCCACATCATCCCGCGCCTGCGCTTCGAGCGCATCCGCGCCCGCGAGGAGGTCGAGTCGATCCGCAAGGACCTCGACAACGTGCGGCGCGAGAAGCAGAAGGAGATCGAGGACCTGCGCAGCCGCCTGAGCCGCACCGACGACCAGCTCCTCAATCAGGCGCGCCGCTACGACCAGGAGAAGAAGCGGCTGCAGGACGAGAAGGACGCGGTCCTCGGCGAGATCACCCGGCTCAACCGCGACAACGGGCTGCGCGTGGCGCGGCTCGAGAGCGAGATCGCCCAGCTCGAGGGCAAGATCAAGGACCTCACCAAGAAGAAGCGCAAGAGCTTCGCCGAGCACACCGAGGCGGACGGCGAGGTGGTCTACGCCGACCCGACGCTCGGCTACGCCTGGATCAACCTCGGCAGCAGCCACGGCGTGCGCCCGAACCTGCGCTTCCAGGCCTACCAGTTCATCAAGGGCGGCCGGCAGCGGGTGAAGGGCGTGCTCGAGGTGCGCAAGGTCGAGGGCGACATGTCCCAGTGCGCGATCCTCGAGAACGAGGAGGTCCAGGACCCGATCACCGGCGAGCACCTGATCGTGCCCGACCCCGACGACCCGGTGGTCAAGGGCGACCTGATCCGCAACCCGTTCTTCGACGCCGAGGAGCAGCGGGTGTTCGTGTTCCTGGGCAAGCGGCTGACCAACCGCAACTACAACCTGCCCGAGGTGCAGCGGAAGATCGCCGAGTTCGGCGGCCGGGTCGACAACGACGTCTCGATCGAGACGGACTTCGTGATCCTGCTCGGCGAGGGCCAGGAGGACTTCCAGGCCCAGTTCGACCGCGCCGCCCAGTACGGCGTGGTGTTCATGCGCGAGGAAGAGCTGCTCGAATACCTCGGACGCTGACCGGTTCGCCCCGAGCGCCACGCGAGGCCCCGCCCCCCCGGGCGGGGCCTCTCGCGTTCCGGAGCGGTCGAAGCGCGTCGCCGAGCTCATCGCTTCCGGGGACGGGCCGAAGCGGGTCGCGAACCTTGATCGCCCGGGGCGACGGCCGAAGCGGGTCGCGAACCTTGATCGCCCGGGGCGACGGTCGAAGCGGGTCGCCGAACCACTGAATCGCCCGAGGCGACGGTCGAAGCGGGCGCCGAGCTCATCGATCGATTCGCCCGGGGCGCCGGTCGAAGCGGGCCAGCGAACCATGGATTCGCCCGGGGCGCCGGTCGAAGCGGGTCCTCGAACCATGGATTCGCCCGGGGCAGCGGTCGAAGCGGCCTCGTTCCGACGCAGTGCGGATTTCGCGTTCTCGCGACCCCGTGTGCGAGCCCCAAGGCGAGCTCCGCGAAATCCGCCCGTATACTTGGGCCCCGTGAGCGATGACGACCCGCGCATGACGATCGGGCAGCACCTCGAGGCGCTGCGCTGGCACGTGCTGCGCTGCGTGGGGTACGTGGCCGCGGCGCTCGTGGTGTGCCTGATCTTCCAGAGCCGCCTGATGCAGTGGGCGACCTGGCCGCACCGGCGGGTGGTGAGCGCCCTCGCCGAGGAGGTGCAGCTCGAGGAGGCGCCGCCCGCGCTGCAGGACCTGATCGCGGGGGCGAACCGCCGGGACATGGCGCTGGCGAGGGGCCTCGAGGCGGCGCGCCGCAAGGAGGCCAGCCTGCGCGAGGCGCTCGAGCCCTCGCAGGGCCGGCTGGAGGAGCTCGCCGCCGAGCAGGCCGCGCTCGAGGTCGAGCTCGAGGCGCTGCTCGCCGAGGCCGAGGCCATGGCCGACCCGCCCGAGCGCGCCGCGCTGACCGCGCTGGCCGAGCGCCGCGCGGCGCTCGAGGCCCGGGTGGCGGCGCTCCACGGGCGCGTCGAGCAGGAGGTGCACCCCTTCATGGACCGCCACGCGCGGGTCATGCGCTACGAGCTGGTGCAGCTCCGCTATCAGGAGGGGTTCCTCGCGTTCGTGAAGCTGGCGCTGGTGTCCGCCCTGTTCGTGGCCTCGCCGCTGGTGGCGCGCGAGCTGTGGAAGTTCGTGGCGGTGGGGCTCTACCCCGACGAGAAGCGCTACGTGCACCTGTTCGCGCCGCTCACGTTCGGGGCGTTCGTGGTGGGCGCGGCCTTCGGCTACGCGGTGCTGATCCCGCTCGGGCTGCGGTTCCTCGCCACCTACCCCCCGCCGGAGCTGGTGGCCGGGACGTTCTCACTCTCCGACTACCTCTCGCTGTTCATCACGCTCACCCTGCTGGTCGGCTGCGTGTTCGAGCTGCCGCTGGTGATGTGCTTCCTGAGCCTGATCCGCGTGGTCAGCACCGAGCAGTACCGGGCGTTCCGGCGTTACTTCGTCCTGGTGGCCTTCGTCGTGGCGGCCGTGCTCACCCCGCCCGACCCGGTCACGCAGACGCTGATGGCGGTCCCCATGCTCGGCCTGTACGAGGTGGGGATCCTCCTCTCCGCGTTCGTGCGCCGCCGCGACGAGCCCGCGCCCCTCGAGGACGACGGCGCCGCGCCCGCCCCGGCGCTCCCCGCGAGCGACGACGCCGCCACCGCGCCGCCGCCCGCGCCGACGGCGGTCGCACCGGTGCTCGCGCCTCCCGCCCACGAGACCGTGGCGCGCCCGCCCCGCCATCTGCTGGCGCTCGAGCCGGACGACGCGACGCTGGCCAGGGCGCCCGACGGCGAGGACGATGCGCCGGCCTCCGATCCCGACCCGGGCCCGCCCGAAGGGGGCTCTCCCAGCGAAGGGACTGCATGAAGCTCGCGATCATCGGCCCGGCCTTCTCGGGCAAGACCACCGTGTTCAACGCCCTCACCGGCGCCTCCGAGGAGCTGTCCGACTTCTCGGGCGGCGGGCGCGAGCACCGGCGCGAGGTGGCGGTCTCCGACCCGCGCCTGGAGCGGCTGCGCGAGGACTACGCCTCCAAGAAGGTGGTCCCCGCGCGGTTCGAGCTGCTCGACCAGGCCGGCTACGGGAGCGAGAAGTACTTCGGCGAGGTGCGCCAGCACGAGGCGTTGATCCGGGTGGTGCGGGCGTTCGGCGGGATCGCCGTGCCGCACCCCAAGAACCGGGTCGACTGGCGCGCGGACGTGCTCGACGTCGACACCGACTTCGTGCTGCAGGACCTCGCCATGGTCGAGCGGCGGATCGAGCGGCTCAAGAAGACGGTGACCAAGCCGACCAAGACCCAGAAGCAAGAGCAGGAGGAGCTGGCGCTGTTCGAGCGCGTGCGCCCCTCGCTGGAGGAGGGGGTCCCGCTCAAGAAGACCGTGACCGCCCCCGAGGAGCGCGAGGTGTTCGCGCAGTACGGCTTCCTCACCCTCAAGCCGATCCTGACCCTGGTCAACCTCGGCGACGACGAGGACCCCGCCGAGCTCGGCTTGCCGCCGGTGCCCGACATGTCGGGCGGGGTGCGCCCCGACGAGCTGACCCTCCCGATCAAGGCGCGCCTCGAGGCGGAGGTCGCCCAGCTCGACCCGGCCGACCGCGGCGAGTTCCTGGCCGACTTCGGCCTCGACGAGCCGATCAGCGACCGGGTGATCTCGCTGTCCTACGCGCTGCTCGGCCTGCAGAGCTTCCTCACCGCCGGCCCCAAGGAGGTGCGCGCCTGGACGATTCGCCAGGGCGCGACCGCGGTCGAGGCGGCCAAGGTGATCCACAGCGACATCGCGCGCGGCTTCATTCGGGCCGAGGTCGTGCAGTGGAGCGACTACCTGGCCTGCGGCGGCTGGAAGGGCGCCAAGGAGGCCAACAAGCTGCGCCTCGAGGGCAAGCCGTACGTGATGCAGGACGGCGACGTGGTCGAGTTCCGCCACGGGGGCTGAGCCGCGTGCGCTACGAGGTCGACTGCGGCGAAGGGGTCCAGATCAGCGACGACGCGGCGCGGGTCGACCTCGAGCGCGCGCACCGCTGGATCGCCCAGAGCTACTGGGCCGCGGGGATCCCCTGGGAGACCTTCCGCCGCGCCGCCAAGCGCTCCTTGTGCGCGGGCGTGTTCGACGGGCGCGAGATGGTCGGCTTCGCCCGCGTCGTCAGCGATCAGGCCACCTTCGCCTGGGTGTGCGACGTATGGATCGACGAGCCCGCCCGCGGCCGCGGCCTCGGCAAGCGGCTGGTCGCGTACCTCGTCGGCCACCCCGACCTGCAGGGCCTCCGCCGCTGGTACCTCGCCACCCGCGACGCCCACG
>CAZMSZ010000169.1:0-8216 GCA_964569055.1 uncultured Planctomycetota bacterium
GCGGCGGGGTGGGCGAGGTAGAGCCAGCCGGCCCAGAGGGGGCCGAGCATGCGGCCGAGGGAGTCGAAGGAGGCCTGGACGCCCATGGCGGCGCCTTGTCCGAGGGCGCTGCGGCGGGAGACCAGAGACGTCACGGTGGGGCGGCTCAGGGCCATACCGAGGGCCACGAAGGCGATCCCGCCGAAGACCTGGTTCACGGCGGCGGCGAGGGCCAGGATCACGAAGCCGCAGGCGCCCAGGAGGAGGGCGGCTCCCACGGTGGGGGCCTCGCCGAAGCGGCGTACGCTGCGGCCGACGAGGAGACCCTGGGCGACGGCGCTCGCGCCGCCGAAGGCGGCGAAGGCGATGCTCGAGTCGGTCTGGGTGCCCTTGAGGTGATCCTCGACCAGGTAGACCAGGGTCGAGAACGTGCTCGAGGCGCCGAACATGACGGCGAACGTCACCCAGTACCAGGCGGCCTCGGGGCCGCGGATCGCCGCCTGGAGCGAGCGGCTCAGGGCGAGGCGCTCGGGGGTGGGGCCGCTGCGGGCGGGCTCGGTCAGGAACAGCAGGCCCGCGGCCGCGGTGACGAGGCCGAGGGTGGCGGAGAAGAAGAACGGGGCCGCGGGGCCGAACGGGACCAGCGCGACCGCCAGGGCGGGGCCGAGCACGAAGCCCGAGGCCATGGCCGCGCCCATCAGGCCGAGCACGCTGGCGCGCTCCTCGGGGGCCGAGACGTCGGCCGCGTAGGCCTGGGCGGCGGGGATCGTGGCCGCCGAGAGCAGGCCGCCGAGCACGCGGCCGAGCATGAGCACCTCGAACCGCTCGGCGAAGCCCATGATCAGGAACGACACGGCGAAGCCGACGATCCCGGCCACCAGGATCGGGCGGCGGCCGACCTTGTCCGAGAAGCTGCCCCACACCGGCGCCGCCAGGAACTGGGCGAAGGCGTAGGCCGAGGTCATGACGCCCATGGCGAACGAGCTGGCGCCGAACTTGATCGACATGTGCCCGAGCGAGGGGAGCACCACGCCGAAGCCGACCATGGCCACGAACAGGGACGCGAACAGGACGCCGAGCTGGGCGCGGCGCGAGGGCACGGCGCGGCTCAGGCGCTCGGCGCGCCGTCGGGCGCGGCGTCGAGGCCGCCGTCCCCGGGCGGGCCGCTCGCGTCGATCGCGTCGCCGCCGCGGTGGCCGCGCAGCCAGCGCACCACCCGCCAGGTGCCGGGCTGGCGCAGGTCGTCCATGACCGTGTAGACGGCGGGCACGACCAGGAGCGTGAGCAGGGTCGAGGTCGTCAGGCCGCCGATCACCGCGATCGCCATGGGGCCGCGCGACTCGGCGCCCGCGCCGGTGCCGACGGCGAGCGGGAGCATGCCGAAGATCATGGCGAGCGTGGTCATGAGGATCGGCCGCAGGCGGGTCGGGCCCGCCTCGAGCAGCGCGCCGTCGCGGTCGAGCCCGTCGCGCTCGCGCAGGGTGTTGGTGTAGTCGACCAGCAGGATCGCGTTCTTGGTGACCAGGCCCATCAGCATGATGATCCCGATCATGGTGTAGATGTTCATGGTCTTGCCCGTCGCGATCAGGGCGCCCAGCGCGCCGACGAGCGACAGCGGCAGCGAGAGCATGATCGTGAGCGGGTGCACGAAGCTCTCGAACTGCGAGGCCAGCACCATGTAGATGATCACCACCGCCAGGAACAGCGCGAACAGGAGGCTCTCGAACGACTCGCGCATGGTGTCGGCCTGCCCGGCGAAGCCGAACGAGTAGCCCGAGGGGAGGCCGAACGAGGCCACGAGCGCGTTGAGCTCGGAGGTGGCCTCGCCCAGCACCTTCTTGTCGCGCTGCAGGTTGGCCGTGACGGTGATCTGGCGGGTGCGGTTGAAGCGGTCGATCTGGACCGGGCCCGTGCGCACCTCGACCTCGGCCACGTTCTGCACCCGCACGAGCTGGCCGCGGTCGTTGCGCACCGTGAGCGCCTCGATGTCCTCGGGGCGGCCGCGGAACGGCTCGAGCAGGCGCACGGCCACGTCGTAGCGGTCGCCGTCGGCCCGGAACTTGGTCACGTCCGCCCCGCCCACCAGCGCGCGCACCGTGGTCGCCACGGCCAGCGGGTCGACCCCGAGGTCGGCCGCCCGGTCGCGCTTGATCGTCACGCCCACCTCGGGCTTGTTCCGGTCGTAGGTGGTGTCGGGGTCCGCGTAGCCCGGGGTGCGCAGCATGTGGGCACGCACCTGCTGGGCCACCTGGTCGAGCCGCTCGAGGTCGGGCCCGCGCAGCTCGAGCTGCACGTCGGAGGTCTTGTTCCCGCCGCCCGAGACGCGCGGGACGATCTCGACCGAGAACCGCCCGCCCTCCATGCCGGCGAGCTGCTCGCGCATCCACTGCATGGCCTCGAGCTGGCCGAGCGGACGGGCGTCCTTCTCGACCATCTTCACGTACATCACGCCCTCGTTCACCCGCTGGAGCTGGTCGCTCCCGATCGTGGTGAACGTGTAGGCCACCCAGGGCTGCTCCTGCACCAGCCCGCGCATGCGCTCCAGCAGCGCGTCGGTGGTCTGGACCGAGGCGCCCAGCGGCGCCTTGACGCGCACGTTGAACTCGCTCTGGTCCTCCACCGGGACGAACTCGGCGCGCAGGTACTTGCCGAGCGAGAGCGTGCCCACGAACACCCCGATCGCGACCGCGATCGTGACCATGCGCCAGCGCACCGCGCGCCGCAGCAGCCACGAGTAGCCCCCGTCGATCGCGTCGAGCACCCGCCCGATCGCGCGGAAGATCGGGCCGTGGACGAGGCCCGCCTTGAGCAGCCGGGCCGAGAGCATGGGGATCAGGGTCAGCGCCACGAACAGGCTGATCAACACGGCGATGCACACCGTCACGCCGAACTGGAAGAAGAACCGCCCGACGATCCCCTTCATGAACGCCACGGGGAGGAACACCGCCACCACCGAGGCGGTGATCGCGATGACCGCCAGACCGATCTCGGCGGTGCCCGTGCGCGCGGCGTCGCGCGGCGGCGTGCCCTCCTCGACGTGGCGGAAGATGTTCTCCACGACCACGATCGCGTCGTCGATCAGCAGGCCGATCGACAGCGAGAGCGCGAGCATGGTCATCATGTTCATGGTGAAGTCGAGCGCGTCCATGGCGATGAACGTGGCGATCACGCTGGTCGGGATCGCCAGGGCGCTGATCGCCGTGATCCGGAAGTCGCGCAGGAACACGAACACGATCAGGACCGCGAGCGCGCCGCCCACGATCAGGTGGAACTGGATCTCGTGGATCGAGTGCTCGATGTAGACCGAGAGGTCCTGGGCCACCTCCAGGCTCACGCCGCGCGGGCCGAGCTCGGCCCGCAGCTCGTCCACCTCGGCCTTGACCGCCTCGGCCACCTCGACGGTGTTGGTGCCCGACTGCCGCCGCACGAGCAGGCCGATCGCCGGCTGGCCGTCGAGGCGCGCCACGCTGCGCCGCTCCTCGAGCCCGTCCTCGGCCTTGCCGACGTCGCGCAGCCGGATCGGCGCGCCGCCGCGGAACGCGATCACCATCTGGTCGAAGTCGGCCGCGCTCGCGAACTCGGCGCGGGTCTTGACCACGTACTCCAGCGGCCCCGTCTCGACCCGGCCGCCGGGGAACTCGACGTGCTCGCGCTGCAGCGCCCGCTCCACGTCCTGGACCGCCAGCCCGTACCCCTCGAGCTTGGCGCGGTCGAGCCAGATCCAGATCTTGCGCTCCTGGTCGCCGACCAGGCGCACCTGCCCCACGTTCTTGACCCGCTGCAGCCGCTCCTTGATCGTCTTGTCGGCCAGCCGGGTCAGGTCGCCGAGCGGCAGGTCGGCCGAGACCACCACCGCCATGATCGGCGCCGAGTCGATGTCGAACTTCTCGACCACCGGGTCCTCGGCGTCGCTGGGCAGCTCCCCGCGCACCGTGCCCAGCTTCGACTGCACCTCCTGGTAGGCGACGTCGACCGGCTTCTCGAGCTCGAACTCGATCACCACCTGCGAGAAGCCCTCGGCGCTGGTCGAGCGCAGCGCCTTGATCGCGGAGATGGTGGAGACCGCCTCCTCGATCGGGTCGGTGACCGTCGTCTCGATCGTCTCGGGGTCGGCCCCCCGCAGCTCGGTCACGATCGTGATCACCGGGAACTCGACCCGCGGGAACAGGTCGATCCCCAGGTTGCGGAGCCCGACGAGCCCGAACACGACCAGCGCCATCACGATCATGGTCGTGAACACGGGCCGACGAATCGCGACGTCCGACAGGATCATGGATCACCACAGAAGAGAGGAAGGCAGGGGGAATAAGAAATATCAACAGGGAATTGAAAATGAGAAATTAGAAATGACTGTAAATTGCTCAAGTTATTTCTCATTTCTTAATTTCTAATTTCTTGTTGATATTTCTTATTTCCTCTGCCGAAGTCGGATCGCTTGGCTCGACTCCGCTCACGCGCCCCGATCGTGGTCTCGCGGGTGTGTCCTTGCCTGGCGGTGCGAGCAGAGGCCTTCAAGATGGCGACCAGCTCGACGCCTTCGGCGATCAGGTCGCGCAAGGAGTCGCGCTGCGAGAGTCGGGATCGCTCGATCAGGCGGAGCCAGTAGACCGACTCGCCGACTTCTTTCGCTCCGATCAGAACCTTGTGGATGAAGTCCATCCGGCTCTCCGCCCCTCGCGCTTCCTCGTAGTGCGCCCCTCCGGCGGTACCGGACCGGACCAGTTGGCGACCGACGTGGCGCCCCTGCTGGGTGCGCGGAAGATCCCCGACAACGCGTAGGACCTCGGTAGAGAATCTCAGCAGTCTGTCCGCGATGTCGTCGCCTCTCGTCATCGTGTCCTCCGTACCTCGTTGCCCTAACAGGACGCGAATCATACGGACCACTCCGACATCGCCGGCCGCCTCTACGGAATGAGCACGCGCTCGCCGTGGGTCAGGCCGGAGAGGACCTCGACCTCGCGCTCGGTCATGAGGCCCACGTCCACGGGGCGGGCCGCGACCTGGCCGTCGCCGGCGTCGACGCGGACGATCCAGCCGCCTTCGCCGGCGCCGAGGGCGGCGCGCGGGATCACCAGGGCGTCCTCGACGGCGCGGGTCGTGACGTGGACGCGCGCCAGCAGGCCGGGGCGGAGGTGGCCGCTCGCGTTGGCCACCACCACCCGGCAGCGAAAGGAGCGGGTGGTCTCGTCGATCGTGGGGAACACCACCGCGATCTCGCCCTCGCCGCTCCCCTCGACCCCCTCGGCCGCGTAGCGGACCCGCGTCCCCTCGCGCACGCGCGCCAACAGCTCCTGCGGGAGCGAGAACTCGAGGTAGAGCGTGGCGGTCTCCTGGACCTCGAGGAGGTGCGTGACCGGGGTCGCGGTGACCGGCTCGCCCGGGTCGACCAGGCGCGCCGAGATCACCCCGGCGAACGGCGCCTGGATCACGGTCTTGGCCAGGCGCTCCTCGGAGTAGCGCAGGGCCTGGGCCGCGCGCGCCACCCCGACCGTGGCCTCCGCGCTGCGCGCCTGGGCCTCGGCCACGCGCGACTCGGCGGAGCGGTAGCGGGCGGCCGCCTCGCGGGCCCCGAACACGGCCGCGTCGTAGCGGCTCTTGGGGATCGAGGGGGCCTGGCCGTCGGGCTTCTCCCACAGGGCCTTCATGCGGCCGAGCAGCAGGTTCGCCTCGCCCACCGCGGCGCGCGCGTGCTCCAGCTCGGCCCGGGCGGTCTTGATCGCCTGGGCCGCGCTCTCCTGGCGGGCCTTGGCCGAGTCGACCTCGGCCTTGCGCTGGGCGACCTCGATCTCGAAGAACGTGCGGTCGAGCTCGACCAGGGGCTGACCGGCGACGACGCGGTCGCCCACGTCGACGAGCACGCGCGCCACCTCGCCCGAGACCTCGGCGCCCACGCGCGTGCTCTGGCGGGCCCGGAACGAGCCGACCGCCGGGAACTCCTCGCGCAGGGTGCGCGGCACGGCGGCGGCCCAGCTCGCGCTGGCGGGCGCGGCGACGCCGGCGGGCGCGGGGGTCGGGGCGCTGGCGGCCCCCTGGGCCTGAGCGCCCGGCTCGGAGCGCGCGGCCGGGCAGCCCGTCAGGGCCAGCAGCAGGAACATGCAGCCGAGGCGAGGCAGGGTCATGGGGGCGTTCACTCCGGGGCGCCGCCGAGCGCGTTGGTCAGGCGGGCCTGGGCCTGGTGGTAGGCGTACAGGGCGCGGTAGTAGTTGCTGCGCGCGCGGCTGAGCCGGTCCTCCTCGATCAGCACGTCGACGCTGGTCACGAGCCCCTGCCCGTACTGGTCGCGCACGATCCGGAGGTTCTCGGTGGCCAGCTCGATCGCCTTGCGCGCCACCGGGATCCGCTCGGCCGCGGCGCTCTGGACGAGGTAGGCCTGGCGCACGTCGAGCAGCACGTCGTCGATCTGCTCGTCGCGCAGGTCGATCGCCTCGTCGATCTCGCGCCGCCGCTGGCTGAGCTGGGTGTAGGTGACCCCGCCGTCGAAGATCGGGATCTCCACGGCCGCGCCGCCCACGAAGAAGTCGTCGTTGAGCTGGAACTCGTCGGTCGTGTAGTTGTACGAGCCGAAGGCGTAGAGCACCGGGAAGAACTCGGCGCGGGTGCGCTTGTAGCGGGCCTGCGCGATCGCGATCCGCTCGCGGGCCGCCTCGAGGTCGGGGCGGCGCTCGATCGCGAGCCGCAGCACCGTCTTGAGCTCGCCGCGCCAGGGCTCGACCTCGAACACGTCCTGGACCTCGGTCGGGCGCTCCACGTCGAGGCCCAGCACCCGGTTGAGGGCGGCGCGGGCGAGCTCCACGTTGTTGCGGGCGAGGATCCGCTCCTGCTCGCGCTCCGCGAGCTGGACCTCGACGGTCAGCACGTCGTTCTGCGCGACCAGCCCCTGCGCGAGGAAGTCGCGCGCGATCTCGAGCTGGCGCTCGATCACCTCGCGCGAGGCCTCGACCACGCCCTGGATCTTCTGGGCCTCGAGCAGGCGGAAGTAGGCGTCGCGCACGGCGAGCTCGAGGTCCTGCCCCACGCGCTCCGCCTCGAGCTCGGCCACGCGCACCCCGCGGTCGGCGGCGTCGTAGGCGTGCTCGGCCCGGCCGAACGAGTAGAGCGGCACGATCCCGCTCACCGTGACGGTCCCGATCTCGCGCTGCTGGAACGAGAGGCCCGAGCTGCCCGGCGTCTTGACCCCGGCGTCGTTGTTGCGCGCGCTGTAGCGCGCCTCGGCCTCGATCCGGGGGAGGACGCTCGCGATCACCTCGTCCACCCGATCGTCGGCGATCAGCACCCGCCGCGCGGCGATCCCGACCCGGCGGTTGTTCTCGCGCGCGAGCTCGAGGCAGTCCTCGAGCCCGAGCTGCGGGGTGCTGCTCCCGGGCCAGGCCGTGGTGGCCGCCAGCTCGGGCACCCGGGCCGGGCCGCCGAGCGCGGCCGGGACGTACTCCGGCTCGTCCTGGCGCGGGGCGGCGCAGGCCACGAGCAGGGCCGCGAGCAGCGGCGCGAGCGCGCGGGCCTTCACGCGCGGCTCCGGGGGGCGCGGCGCCCGCCGCTCGCGCGGCGGCGCTTGCCGGCCGCGGTGAGGATCCCGTTGAACACCACGTCGAGGAGCTCCTCGGCCTGGGCGGCGATGTCCTTCGCCCGGCCGCCGAAGAAGTTGGTGAACATGGTCCCGTAGAGGAGGTTGCCGACCACGTCGGTGATCCGCTCGGCCGGCATGCGCCGCATGAGCCCCTGGGCGATCAGCGCCCGCGTCAGCTCCTGCCAGCGCACGATGTTCGCCTCGCGGTGGGCGAAGTAGGTCGGCTTCTTGCGGTCCTTGAACTCGGCCCGCTCCTGGATCAGCAGCTCGACGAACTCGGGGTGCTTGTCGAAGAACTCGAGGTAGGCCCGCACCGCGCGCGTGATCTGCGCCAGCGGCTCGCGCTCGTCGGCCGCCGCCGCGTCGACGTGCTCGCGCAGGAGGCGCATGGCGCGGTCGACCGCGGCCAGGAACAGCTCGCGCTTGGTCGGGAAGTAGCGGTAGATCGTGCCCTTCCCCACCCCGAGCGCGTCGGCCGCGACCTGCACGTCGAGGCAGGGGTAGCCCCGCTCGGCGAACAGGCGGGTCGCGACGGTGAGGATCTCCTCGCTGCGGCGCGCGGCGAGCGACGCGTCGCGCGGGCGGCCGCGCCGACGCGGGGCCGCCCGCTCGCGCTCACGCGCGGCGGGCGCTCGGGCCGGGGTGGTGCGGGCGGCCTTGGCTCGGGCCATGG
>CAZMSZ010000169.1:8316-12916 GCA_964569055.1 uncultured Planctomycetota bacterium
CGCCGCCGCCCCCACGCCGCCCTCCGCCGACGAGCAGCTCGCGCGCGCGCTGCTGGCGCGGGGCGTGTTGCCGCGCGAGACGCTGCAGGCGCTGCTGGCCGAGCGCGACCCCACGCCGCTGGCGCAGCGGCTCGTCGAGCGCGGCCTGGTGCCGCGGGCCACACTGCAGGCGCTGTTCGGCTCGGGGCCGCCGACGAGCGGGCGCCCGGTCGAGCCGAGCGGGCCCCCTCCGAGCGGGTGGTCCACCGCGCCCGGAGCGCGCGCGAGCGGGCGGCTGCTCGCCTCCACCGCCAGCACCACCGCGGGTCCAGCGCCCCCACGCTCGCCCGAGCCGCAGCCCGGCGCGCCGGTCGCGCTGCAGTCGGCCGAGGTGCTCTGCGAGCGGCTGTTGGGGCGCGGCGGCATGGGCGCGGTGTATCTGGTCCGCGACCCGCGCCTCGGGCGGCGCGCGGCGCTCAAGCTGGCGCAGGGCGCCGAGCACGACCCGCGCCGGCAGCTCCGGTTCAAGCGCGAGACGCTGGTCACCGCGCAGCTCGACCACCCCAACATTCCGCCGGTGTACGAGGCCGGCCGCACGCCCGAGGGGCGCGACTACCTGCTCATGCGCTACGTGGGCGGGCGCGCGCTCTCGGCGCTGTTCGCCGAGGCGGGCCCGGGCGCGAGCACGCCGCTGCTCGAGGCGCTGGTCCGCGTGGGCGAGGCGCTGGCCTACGCCCACAGCCAGGGCGTGGTCCACCGCGACCTCAAGCCCGACAACCTCATGGTCGGCGCGTTCGGCGAGGTGCTGGTGCTCGACTGGGGCCTGGCGCGGCTCCTGCGCGAGAGCGCCGAGGCCGACCGCAGCCTGCGCAGCGAGCTGGCCCCGAGCGGCGAGGGCGCGGCCGCCGGGCTGACGGCGGACGGGACGTTCCTGGGCACGCTCGGCTACGCCGCGCCCGAGCAGGTCCGCGGCGAGGACGTCGACGGGCGCGCCGACGTGTTCGGGCTGGGCGCGATCCTGTGCGAGCTGTTGACCGGGGCGGTCCCGCTGGCGGGCGAGACCGTCGCCGAGCGGATCGGGGCCTCGCTCACGGGGCGGGTCGACGTGCCCGACGCGCCGGTGCCGCCCGAGCTGCTCGCGATCGCGCGCCGCGCCACCGCGCCCGATCCCGCGGCGCGCTACGAGAGCGCCGCCGCGTTCGCGGCCGACCTGCGCGCCTACCTCGAGGGGCGCCCCGTGGCGGCCTACGTCTACCACCCGATCGAGCAGGCGCTGCGGGTGGTGCGCCGTCACCCGGCGCTGTTCAGCGGGATCGGGGTGGCGTTCGCGCTCACGGTGGTGGCCGTGGCCGCGATCTCGGGCGCGACCGCGCGCGGCGCGGCGGCGGCCCGACGCGAGGCGCTGGAGCGCTCGCGCGCGCGGAGCGCCGCCGCGGCGGCCTCGTTCGCGGCCACGGCGGAGCGGCCGCCGGCCGATCGGCTGGGGCCGGCGCTCGGGGCGCTGCAGGCCGCGGAGCGCTGGGGCGCGCTGGCGCCCGACGACCCCGAGGCGGCGGCCGCGGTGTTCGACGCCGCGCTCGCGCTCGGCGACGTGGCCCTGGCGGGCGAGCAGTGGGCGCTGGCCGAGCAGGCCTACGGGCAGGCGCGCGGCCTGGGCGTCGACGACGGGCGCGCGGAGCGGGCCCAGGGCGAGGTGGAGCGGCGGCGCTCGGAGGAGGCGCGGCGCCGCGAGCTCGAGCTGGTCTCGCTGCTCGAGGCGGCGCGCTCCGGCGAGCTGGCCGAGCGGCCGCGGGGCGTCGAGGAGGCGGTGTTCCGCGTGGTGCGCTGGCCCGAGCCGCAGACCGTGGCGCTCCTCGCCGCCGCCCTCGACGAGGTCAGCGCCGAGCTCGGCGGCGAGGTCGAGGCCCTGCTGCGCGCGGCGGCCACCCCGACGCCGGAGGAGGCGGAGCAGGGCGAGCAGCCGCTCGAAGGGCTGGCGCCCGCCTGGACGCGCGCCGTGCGCGAGGGCGCGGACGCGCTGAGCGACGCCGAGCGCGGGCTGATCGAGCAGGCGTTCGCGCGCCTCACGCGGCGGGACGCGCGGGAGCGCGGCGGGGCGCGGGCCAGCGGGAAGGCGTGGGTGCAGGTCCTCGACGAGCGCGCGCCGGTCGACCTCTCCGAGCTCGCCGCGCGGCGGCAGGCCCGCCTCTCGCCCGGGCTGTTCGACGCGGCCCGGCTCGCCGCGGAGGCGCTGGGCTGGATCGGGAGGGCCGAGGGGGTCGAGCCGCTCGTGCGCTACCTCGAGGTCGAGCACGACCCCGTGCGCGCCGCGGCGGCGGGGGCGGCCCTGGCGCGGATCGGCGGCGCGCCGGCGCAGCGCGCGCTCCTGGTCGCGCTGCGGCGGTTCCGCCCGCGCACCGCGCGCTTCGCCAACCTGGTCGCCGCCGCCAGCGCGCGCAC
Source organism: uncultured Planctomycetota bacterium (assembly GCA_964569055.1). Lineage (GTDB taxonomy): Bacteria > Planctomycetota > J058 > J058 > J058 > JAWLGW01. The sequence goes on from CAZMSZ010000169.1 coordinate 10,735, forward strand.
GGCGATCGGCCTCGAGCCGGCGGACGACTCGCCCGAGGCGCTGTTGGCCCACGCGCGCGACCTGCGCCTGTTGGGGCGGCAGGACCTCGCGAGCGCCGCGCTCGAGCAGGCGGTGGCGAAGGCCCCCGAGCACGCCGCCGCCTGGGCGGAGCTCGCCAGCGTGCGGATCGAGGCGGGGCAGGTGGAGGAGGGCGGCGCCGCGGCCGAGCGCGCGCTCGCGATCGACCCCGCGCTCGCGATCGCCTGGTGCGACCTGGCGCTGGTCGAGGTGCTGCGCCGGCGCCTGCCCGAGGCGGAGCGCGCGGCCGAGCGGGCGCTGACGCTCGCCCCAAAGCTGGCCATGGCCTGGCACAACCGCGGGCTGGCCCGCCTGGAGCGGGCCGAGCTGGCGGGGGCCCGGGCCGACTTCGACCGCGCGCTCGAGCTCTCTCCCGAGCTGGGGGTGGCCTGGGCGAACCGCTCGATCTGCCGCGCGCTCCTGCGCGACCACGAGGGCGCGCTCGCCGACGGGGAGCGCGCGGTCGAGCTCGCGCCCCAGCTCGCGGTGAGCTGGCGGGCGAGGGGCACGGCCTTGCGGTCCCTGGGGAGGTTCGACCGGGCGCGCGTCGACGCCGACCGCGCGATCGAGGTCGAGGCGGAGGACGCCGCCTCGTACGTCCTGCGGGCCGAACTCAAGATCCGCGCAGGGGACCTCGACGGCGCGCTGGCCGACTGCGCCCGCGCGCTCGCCCTCGCGCCCGATCGCCCGGCCCCGTGGCTCAACCGCGCGGCCGCCTACCGGCTGCTCGGCGACTACCCGAGCGCGCGCGACGCGGTGGAGCAGGCCCTGCGGCTCGTGCCCGACGACCCCGCCGCGCTCACGCACCTCGCCGTGCTGCTGCGCGAGAGCGGGCGCAGCGAGGAGGCGCTGGCGCAGCTCGACCGCGCGCTCGCCCGCGACCCCGACCTCGTCGACGCGCACGACACGCGCGGGCTCACGCTCATCGACCTCGGCCGCCACGCCGAGGCCGCGGCGGCGCTCGAGCGCGCGCTCGCGCTCGACCCGAAGCGGGCGTACGCGTGGACCAGCCTGGGCTACGCGCGCACCCTCCTGGGGCAGTACGAGGAGGCGCTCGCGGCGCACGACCGCGCGCTGGCGCTGGCTCCCACCCTGGCGATCGCGCGGAGCAACCGCGCCGTCACGCTGCTGCGCCGCGGGCAGGAGGGCGACCTCGAGCGCGCGCACGACGAGTTCCGGCGCGCGGTCGAGCTCGACCCCAAGGCGGCGCTCCTGCGCGCCAACCTGGCCGAGGTGCTGCGCCGGCTCGGGCGGCTCGACGAGGCGCGCGCCGAGCTCGAGCGCGCGGTCGAGCTCGACCCGCGCCAGCCGATCGTGCAGCGTCAGCGCGCCGAGCTGGCGCTGCAGGAGGGCGAGCTCGAGCGCGCCTACCGCTACGCCGACGAGGCGCTGGCGATCGACCCCAACGACCTGCAGGTGCTGTTCGTGCGCGGGGCCGCGGCCTGGCGCGCCGGGGAGCAGGAGGCGGGTCGGCGCGACCTCGAGGCGGTGCTGCGGCGCGCGGCTCCGCGCAGCTCCCTCGCCCGCAAGGCGAAGAAGGAGTTGCAGCGGGCGAAGTGACCGTCGATCGATTCGATCGGTCTATCTGATCGAGCCGTTCGATCGTTTTGATTCATTCGGCGAGATTCTCCAAGGGGTTACGGCGGGCCCGGCTCGTGCGCTAGGCCCCGCAGCAACCCCAAGGAGGACTGCTCATGATCGCTCGCCTGCTCCGTCCCCGCCTCGACGAAGGCCTGCTCGTGATCCGCCTGATGCTGGCGGTGGTGTTCGTGTTCCACGGCGCGCAGAAGCTGTTCGGCGCGTTCGGCGGCCCCGGCCTCGAGGGCTTCGCGGGCTACCTCGGCTCGCTCGGCGTCCCGCTCCCCGGGCCGAGCGCGTTCCTGGCCGGCGCCGCCGAGCTGTTCGGCGGCCTCGCCCTCGCGACCGGCGTCGGCCTGCGCCTGCTCGCGCTCCCGCTGGCGTTCACCATGCTCGTGGCGGCGACCACCGCGCACAGCGGGTTCGACGCCACCCAGGGCGGCGGCGAGTACGCGCTGACCCTGGGCGCGGTCGTGATCGGGCTCGCGCTCACCGGCCCGGGCAAGTACTCGCTGAGCGCGCTCCTGCCCCGCGCGATCGCCGAGC
>CAZMSZ010000169.1:13016-14962 GCA_964569055.1 uncultured Planctomycetota bacterium
CTGCCCGCCAACCTCGAGCGCGAGCGCGCGTTCGTGGGCTCGATCCGCGAGGTCACCGGCTTCGTGGCCGACAAGGTCGCGGTCGCGGGCGACGTCTCGTTCTACGAGAACGTCATGGACTGGATCGACACGTCGGGCCAGGCGCAGCACGTCGAGCAGGTCGTCGTCGCCACCTGGCGCGACGGGAAGATCGTGCACGAGCGCTTCTACTACGCGGGCTGAGCCGCGCTGCGGCGCGGGCGCGAGCGATCGCGCCCGCGCCGGCGGACCTACAATGACCCACGTGACACAGCTCCTCTACTCGGTCCTCGACCTGTGCCCGATCGTCCCCGGCGGGAGCGCGGCGCAGGCGTTCGCGAGCTCGCTCGACCTGGCGCGCCACGCGGAGCGCTGGGGCTATCACCGCTTCTGGCTGGCCGAGCACCACAACATTCCCGGCGTGGCCAGCGCGGCGACCTCGGTCCTGATCGGGTTCATAGCCGGCGGGACCGAGCGGATCCGGGTCGGCGCGGGCGGGGTCATGCTCCCCAACCACAGCCCGCTGGTGATCGCCGAGCAGTTCGGCACGCTCGAGTCGCTCTACCCGGGGCGGATCGACCTCGGCCTGGGGCGCGCGCCCGGCACCGACCCCCGCACCACCCGCGCGCTGCGCCGCGGCAGCGGGGCCGACGCGGAGCGGTTCCCCGACGACGTGCTCGAGCTGCAGGCCTACTTCGCGCCCGCCGCGCCGGGGCAGGCGGTGCGCGCGATTCCGGGCGAGGGGCTGCGCGTCCCGCTGTACCTGCTCGGCTCGAGCACCTTCGGGGCGCGGCTCGCCGCCGAGCTGGGGCTGCCCTACGCGTTCGCCTCGCACTTCGCGCCCGACGCGCTGCACCTCGCGCTCGACCTCTACCGCACCCACTTCAAGCCCTCGGCCCAGCTCGAGCGACCGCACGCGATCGTGGGCTTCAACCTGTTCGCCGCCGACACCGACGCCGAGGCGCGCCGGCTGTTCACCACGCTGCAGCAGCTGTTCTTGAACCTGATCCGCGGCCACCCGCGCGAGGTGCCCGCCCCGCTCGACTCCATGGAAGGGCGCTGGTCGCCGCTCGAGCAGGCGCACGTCGAGCGCATGACCCGCTACTCGGTGGTCGGCGGGCCCGAGGCGGTCGAGGCGCAGCTCGAGGCCCTGCTCGAGGAGACCGAGGCGGACGAGCTGATCGCGACCGCGCAGGTGTTCGACCACGCCGCGCGGCTGCGCTCGTTCGAGCTGGGGGCGGCGGCGCTCGGCCGGCTGGCGGCGCGGCGCTCGCCGCGCGGCGCCGCCCGCGGTTGAGTCGGGCTCAGCTCGGCTCGACCCCGTCCGTCGCCTCGCGCGCCGCGGCCCGGATCGCCCAGGCGCCGGTCGTGGGCGTCTCGTGGGAGCTGGGCGGCCGCTCGTCGCGTTCGTCGTCGGCGGGGATCACCGGCGTCTCGGCGGGGAGCGGCGCAGGCGCCGCCGCGGTCGGCGCCGCCGCGCGCCGCGTCCCACGGACCAAGCGGAGCGCGGCCGTCGCGAGCACCAGCAGCGCGCCGCCCGCCACGTAGGCGGCGAAGTGGAGGGACTCCGCGACCCACAGCACGGTCCAGTGCACGAGCGCGTAGAGCCCCGCGCCCGCGAACAGCCAAGACGGCACCCCGGTCCGCGGCCGGAGCCGCTGAACCAGCGCCAGGGCCACGACGCCGAGCGCGAGGAGCGGCAAGCCCGGATACTCCTCCCAGCCGTAGTCGTAGCCGGCCCAGCGGAAGCAGCCGGCGATCACCACGGCGGCCCCGCCCAGGGCGATCGCCGCGAGCGCGCCGCGCGGATCGAACGCCGGGGCCACGGTGCGCCGCGCTGCGCGGACCACCCCGCGTCGGGCGAGCTCGGCCGCGGCCTGCGCCTGCGCCCGCAGCCGCGGGCCGCGCGGGTAGCGCCGCTCGAGCAG
>CAZMSZ010000170.1:0-7160 GCA_964569055.1 uncultured Planctomycetota bacterium
CGCTTCGTACTCCTCTTCGCTAGCCGAGGCGGCGTGCAAGGCGACAGCCTCCCGACTCCGACTCCGAATCCGACTCCGATTCCGATTCCGACTCCGAATCCGAATCCGAATCCGATTCCGATTCCGAATCCGAATCCGATTCCGATTCCGACTCCGAATCCGAATCCGAATCCGATTCCGATTCCGATTCCGACGCCGACTCAGCCCTCCTCCGCCTCGCCCCGGCGTCGTGGTGAAATGCGCCGCCCCGCGCGAGGGGGGTGGAGGTGTGCGCATGGGCGAGCCGCGGCCGCGTCACGAGCTGGAGGGCTACTACCGCGAGCCCACGATCTGGGGCGACCGGGTCGTGTTCGTGTGCGAGACCGACCTGTGGCTCGCGAGCGTCGAGGGCGGGCGGGCGCAGCGGCTGTCGGTGGACGAGGTCGGGCTGCACACGCCGCGCCTCTCGCCCGACGGGCAGTGGATCGCGTTCGTGGGGCGGACCGAGGGGACGCAGGAGGTCTACGTCATGCACGCCGACGGCGGGCACGCCGAGCGGCTGACGTTCCAGGGCGCCGCCTGCCTCGTGACGGGGTGGTCGCGCGACGGGCAGCGCGTGCTGTATGCGAGCGACGCCGAGCAGCCGCCGCGCCACGGGTATCGCCAGTGGTCGGTGCCGCGGGCCGGCGGGCCGCCGGCGCTCGCGCCGTGGGGGCCGGCCGACCGGCTGAGCCTCGGGCCCGAGCGCGGGCTGGTGCTCGGGCGCAACGTGGGCGACCCCGCCCGCTGGAAGCGCTACCGCGGCGGGCGCACCGGCGAGCTGTGGATCGACCGCGCCGAGGACGGGCGGTTCGAGCGGCTGATCGCGCTGCCCGGCAACCTCGCCGACCCGCTGTGGATCGGCGCGCGGATCTACTTCCTCTCCGATCACGAGGGGCACGGCAACGTCTACTCGTGCGACCTCGAGGGGCGCGACCTCGTCCGCCACACGCACCACGAGCGCTACTACGCCCGCAACGCCTCGAGCGACGGCCGGCGGATCGTCTACCAGTCGGGCGGCGAGATCCACCTGTTCGACCCAGCCGGGGAGGCGCGCAAGCTGCCGTTCACGATCGCCTCGGCCAAGCCGCAGCTCCGGCGGCGGTTCGTCTCGGCGGCGGAGTACCTCGAGGACTACGACCTCCACCCGCGCGGCCACGCGCTGGCGCTCAACGCTCGGGGCAAGGCGTTCGCCATGGCGAGCTGGGAGCGCGCGGTCCACCAGCTCGGCGAGCGGGACGCGGTGCGCTACCGGCTGACGCGCTGGCTCGCGCCGCCCGCCCCCGAGCGACGGGACGAGGACGAGGACGAGGAGGACGAGGACCGCGACGAGCGCGCGCCGCGCCCGCTCGATCGGCTGGTGACCGTCAGCGACGCTCCGGGCGAGGAGGTGCTCGAGGTCCACGAGGTCCCCGACCTCGCCGGTGGGCCGGGGCCCGCGCTCCCCCCCGCCGTGCGCCGGCTGGAGGGGCTCGACATCGGCCGGCCGATTCAGCTGTGGCCGGCGCCGCGCGGCGCGCGGATCGCGCTCGTCAACCAGCGGTTCGAGCTGCAGGTGGTCGACGTGGACGCGGGCACGGCGCGCGTGCTCGACACCAGCCCCTACGGCCGGATCCGCGGGGTGGCCTGGTCGCCCGACGCGCGCTGGCTCGCCTATGGGTTCCAGGGGACGTCGCGCACCTCGCACATCCGGATCGTCGAGGTCGAGACGGGCGCCGTGCACGAGGTCACCCGCCCGGTCCACGCCGACATGACGCCCTCCTTCGACCCGGGCGGCAAGTACCTGTTCTTCGTGTCGTACCGCACCTTCAACCCGGTCTACGACCGGCTGTACTTCGACCTGGGCTTCCCGCGGGGCGGCCGACCCTACGTGCTCCCGCTGCGGGCCGACCTCGAGTCGCCGCTCCGCCCGCGGCCCCGCCCGCTCGAGGGCGACGCGACGGACCCGGCCTCGAGCGAGGACGAGGAGGGCAAGGGCGAGGCCGGCGACTCCAAGGAGGAGCGCAAGCGCAAGAAGAAGGAGCGCAAGGCGGAGAAGAAGCGCAAGAAGAAGGAGCGCGAGCGCGGCGAGGGCGCGGCGCCCAAGCCGGTGCGGATCGACTTCGAGGGGATCGTGGGGCGCGTGCAGGCGCTGCCGGTCGACGAGGGGGTCTACGGCAACCTCGAGGCGATCGCGGGCAAGGTCCTCTACACGCGCTGGCCGGTCGAGGGGAGCCTCGGCGACGAGCCCGAGGAGGAGGCGGCTCGCGGCGAGCTGTTCACGTTCGACCTCGAGACCCTCAAGGAGGAGTCGTTCGTGAGCGGCGTGGCCGGGTTCACGGTCGGGCTCGACCGCAAGACGCTCGCGTACCACGCGGCTCGCAAGCTGCGCGTGGTCAAGGCGACGGCCCGCCCCGAGGCGAAGGGCGACGCGCCCTCGCGCGCCAGCGGCTGGGTCGACCTGTCGCGGCCGCGCCTGTCGGTGGTGCCCGCGGCCGAGTGGCGGCAAATGTACCGCGAGGCCTGGCGGCTGCAGCGGGACAACTTCTGGAACCCGACCCTCTCGGACATCGACTGGCAGGAGGTCTACGAGCGCTACCTGCCCGTGCTGGAGCGGGTCGCGACCCGCGGCGAGTTCTCCGACCTCATGTGGGAGGTCCAGGGCGAGCTGGGCACGTCGCACGCGTACGAGTGGGGCGGCGACGTGCGCCGCCCTCCGCCGCACGGGCCGGGCTACCTCGGGGCCGACCTGCGGCGCGAGGGCGAGGCCTGGGTGATCGCGCGGCTGGTGCGCGGCGACTCGTGGCGCGCCGAGGACCACTCGCCGCTCCTCGCCCCGGGGCTCGACGTGCAGGACGGCGACCGGCTGCTCGCGATCGACGGCGTCCCGCTCGGCGCCGCGCGCGAGCCGGGGGAGCTGCTCGTGAACCGCGCCGGGACCGACGTCACGCTCACGGTGGCCCGCGGCGACGCGGCGCCGCGGGCGGTGACCGTGACCACGCTGCGCGACGAGCGCGGCGCGCGCTACCGCGACTGGGTGGAGCGCACGCGGCGCGCGGTCCACGAGCGGAGCGGCGGGCAGGTCGGCTACGTGTACGTGCCCAACATGGGGCCGCAGGGCTACGCCGAGTTCCACCGCTACTACCAGGCGGAGATCGACCGCCCGGCGCTCCTGGTGGACGTCCGCTACAACGGCGGCGGCCACGTCAGCCAGCTCCTGCTCGAGAAGCTGGCCCGCCGCCGCATCGGCTACGACGTGCCGCGCTACGGCCAGCCCATGCCCTACCCCGAGGACTCGGTGCTGGGCCCGATCGCCTGCCTGACCAACGAGCACGCCGGGAGCGACGGGGACATCTTCAGCCACTGCTTCAAGCTGCTCAAGCTGGGCACGCTCCTCGGCAAGCGCACCTGGGGCGGCGTGGTCGGGATCTGGCCGCGCCACCCGCTGGTCGACCGCTCGGTCACCACCCAGGCGGAGTTCGCGTTCTGGTTCCAGGACGTGGGCTGGGCTGTCGAGAACTACGGCACCGACCCCGACGTGGTGGTCGAGATCGCGCCCCACGACTGGGCGGCTGGGCGCGACCCGCAGCTCGAGGCGGGCGTCGACCTGCTCGTGCGCCAGCTCGAGGAGCGGCGCCCCGCCGTCCCCGACTTCGGCCCGCGCCCGAGCCTGCGCGCGCCCAAGCTCCCGCGGCCGTGAGGGCCTAGCTCGGCCGCGCCGGCGCGATCTGCTCGTGGCGGAACCAGGGGAGCAGCCGGCGGATCTCGGGGAACAGCGAGAGGGCGAAGCTCAGCACGGCCAGGGCCGCGAGCCACAGGAACAGCTTGTGGTGCCATCGCCGCAGCTGGAACACATCCCGCACTGTACCGGCTCGGGGCGCGGGCCGGTCGGCCGCGTCAGGCCTGCGTAAATCGAGCTTCGGCCACGGCGCCGGGCGCCGACCGCCCGGGTTAGGATCGCCCGCCGATCGAGGAGGCCCCATGCGCCGGTCCGTCGCCGTCCCCTGTCTCTCGCTCGCGTTCGCGCTCGCTTGCCTGCCCGCCCTGGCCGACGGGCCCGGCAAGCGCGACATCAAGAAGGCGTTCAAGTCGGGCGACCGCGCCGCGGTCAAGCAGGTGCTCGAGGAGGTCAAGGGCCAGCTCGACAAGGCGCTGGTCAAGGCGATCCTCGACGACGCGCGCCGGATCAAGTCGCTCGGTGTCTACGACGAGCTGGTGGGCGCCCTCGCGAGCGCCCAGGGCGAGGCGCTCGACGAGCTGCTCAAGCAGGTCGAGAAGGAGAAGAAGGGCGACCTGCGCTTCCTCATGCTCGACGCCCTGGGCGGGATCCCCGACCCGCGCGCCGAGGAGCGGCTGGTCGAGGCGCTGCGCGAGGACAAGGACGAGCCGGTGCGGGTCCTGGCCGCCCGCCTGCTCGGCCGGCGCGGGACCGCCAGCGCGGTCGACGCCCTGATCCCGCTCCTGGCCGAGCTCGAGGACGACGGCCACGAGCGGCTGGTGCGCGAGGTGAACGGGGCGCTGCAGACGCTGACCGGCCAGGACATGTCCGTCGCCGAGGACTGGAAGAACTACTGGACGGCGCACCGCGACAGCTACACCAAGCCCGAGGGCGAGGGCGACACCAAGACCCGCGGCAACGTGCTCGACCGCATGGCGAAGCAGCGCCCGGCCGACCTCAAGACGATCACCCGCCTGCGCGACGACGAGGTGGTGGTGATCAAGGGGAACGACCGCTGCGAGGACGCGCTGCGGGTGCTCGACATCAAGTTCACGCTGATCGACCGCAAGGACTTCGACAAGCACCCGATCGACCCCGACAAGCAGGTCCTGTTCTTCAACTGCCCGGGCAAGGCGGAGCTGACCGAGCAGGGGATCGTCAAGCTGCGCGAATTCGTGGCCAAGGGCGGCTACGTGTTCTGCTCCGACTGGGAGCTCGGCAAGACGCTGACCAAGGCCTTCCCCGACCAGATCCAGTTCCTGAAGCGGAGCTCGAACCGGGAGCCGAAGGAGGTCACGATCGAGCCGTATCCGCAGACGATCAACCATCCGCTCATGCGCGACGTGTTCCCGCTCAACAGCTGGACCGAGCAGAAGTTCGCCTGGAAGCTGCACCAGACGTCCGACCTCGCCAAGCCGAACCCCGCGCTGGTGCCGCTCGTCCGCTGCCCCGAGATCGCCGAGGAGGGCACCGACACGGTGGCGTTCGTGCTCTCCTTCGACCGCTCGGGGCGCCCGGTGACCGGCCGCGGCGGCAAGGACGCGCGCCGCGCCGGCAAGGTGCTGTTCGTCTCGTCGCACTTCAAGGACCAGAAGGACGAGTCGGGCGACGGCTACGCGCTCCAGCAGCTCCTGCTCAACTTCATCGTGGAGAAGCAGGACCAGCGCAAGGCCGCCGCTCAGGGCGCCAAGTAGCGCGCGCTCAGGCGCGCCCGAGCTGCCGGCGCGCGAACGCCTTGGGCTTCTCGCCCAGCGGGCCCGCGGCCCGGGCCAGCGCCGCCTCGACCCGCGCCGCGATGTCTCGGTCGAGGTGCTGCTCGAGCGGGGCCGTGCCGGCTGCGATGTCGCGGGCGTGGACCCGCAGGTATTCGCGCAGGACCATCCGGTCGGTGACGGCGCCCAGCTCCTCCGCCAGGGCCCCCAGCGCCGGCAGCGCCTCGAGCTCACCGCCCGGCGGGCCGAGCAGCTCGAGCTGATAGCGCAGCTCCTTGACCCGCTTGCGCAGCGCGTGGACGGCGTCGTCGTCGCGGGTGCACGCGGCGCGGCGCCAGGCTCGGCGCGCGCGGCGGTGGCTCTCGCGCAGGGCTCGGACCAGGTCGCCCGCGCCGAGCGGCGCGAGGGCCGCGCCGAAGCGGGCCGGCAGGGTCGCGAGCGTCGCGGCTCCCTCGCGCAGGGCGGCCGCCACCTGCTGCGGGTCGTGGGTCTGCGCGCGCCGCCCGTGCAGGTGCGCCAACAGCGGGGTGGGGCTCCCCGCGCCGCTCTCGGCGGTGACGGCCTCGATCACGCCCAGGAGCACGTCGGCGTCGCGCAGGAACGAGGTGCCGCGCACGGCGGCGCGCAGCTCGTGCTCGAGCCGGCGCCGGACGCGGCGCGGGAGGTGAGCGCGCAGCAGCTTGACCACCCCGCGGGAGCGGCGAATCGACTTGCGGAAGGAGTGGACGGACGCCTCGGGCGAGCCCTCGGCGCGCTCGGCGCAGCGGAGCGCGTGCGCGATCACCCCGGCCAGGGCCCGCTCCAGCCCGGCCGCCAGGGGCAGGGCCGGGTCGAGGCTCAGCTTGCGCGTCGGCTTCACGTCGAGCACCGCGCCAGGATACGTCACCACGACCAGGCGTCAGCCCGCGCGGCTCAGTCGACCCGCCGCTCCTGCGCGATCGCCCCGTCCTCGAGCCGGAAGGCGGTCAGGGTCTTGCCCCACACGCACCCGGTGTCCAGCCCGACCGCGCTCGGCGTGACGTGCAGCCCGAGGGCGGCCCAGTGCCCGAACACCACCCGGGTCCCGGGCGGCCGACGGCTCGGCAGCTCGAACCAGGGCGTCGTGCCCTCCGGTCGCTCGGCGGGCGGCCCGTTGAACTCGAGGTCGAGCGCGCCGTCCGCGCGCACCACGCGCATCAGCGTGAACACCCGCAAGGCCTGCTCGAGCTCGCCCGACCCCCCGCCGTACAGCGCGGCCAGCAGGTCGCGCCAGCCCGCGCCGCGCAGCTCGCCCTCGATCGCCCGGGCCAGCCGCTCGGCGTCGGCCAAGGTCCAGTCGGGGTGCAGGCCCGCGTGGACCAGCGCCCAGTCGCCGTCGCGATGCAGCAGCGGTCGCTGACGCAGCCAGGCCAGCAGCGGGTCCGCGTCGGGCGCGCTCAGGACCTGCTCGAGGGTGTCCTTGGGCTTGGGCGGGCGCAGCCCCGCCGCCGCTCCGAGCAGGTGCAGGTCGTGATTGCCGAGCACGCTCACCAGCGCGCGCTCGTGCGCCGCCGCCCAGCGCAGCACCTCGAGCGAGCGCGGCCCACGGTTGACGAGGTCGCCCGCCAGCCACAGGCGGTCGCGCGCCGGGTCGAAGCCGATCCGGGTCAGGAGGCGCTGCAGCGTCGAGAAGCAGCCCTGAATGTCGCCGATCGCGTACGTGGGCATCGGATCCTCGGAGTCGTAGCGCGGGGAGGCAGCCTACGTGCGCGCGC
>CAZMSZ010000170.1:7260-14948 GCA_964569055.1 uncultured Planctomycetota bacterium
GTGGGCATCGGATCCTCGGAGTCGTAGCGCGGGGAGGCAGCCTACGTGCGCGCGCCCGTGCGCGTGACCCCTGCCCGTGGGCGAGTGTCCGAAACGCGGTTGCGAAAGGCTCCAGGCCTCGGACCAGGACTACCGCCTCCTCCAGGGGACCTGCACCCCGCTCGCCTCCAGCAGCAGCGTCACCGCGAGATAGATCAGCAGCAACACCAGCAGCCGCGACAGCGCCGCGCTCTTCAGGCGCCGCGCCACGCGGGGGCCCACCTGCGAGCCGGCGGCCACGCCGAGGAGGGCGGGGGTGACCACGGCCGGGTCGATCAGCCCGTTGACGTAGTAGACGCTGGCGCTCGTGCAAGCCGTGATCCCGACCATGAACACGCTGGTCGCGGCGGCCGCCTTGAGCGGCACGCGCATCAGCATGGCCATCATCGGCACCTGCACCACCCCGCCGCCGATCCCGAGCAGCCCGGACATGAGGCCGGCGCCGAGGCTGGCGGTCGAGCCGGCCGCCAGGCGCTGCGGGACGTAGGCGACCTCGCACCCGAGCAGAGGGTCGCGGTACGTGGCGCCCAGGCCGTGCGGGTCCTCGCCGAGCGCGCCCTCGCCGGCCGGAGGCTCTCGCTGCAGCAGCATGGCGCCCGCCAGCCCGAGGAGCGCCACGCCGAACACGGTCTCCAGGGCCCAGGGCGCGAGCAGCGCCACGAGCAGGCTCCCGGCGATCGCGCCCAAGGTGGTGGGGAGCTGCAGCAGCACGGCGAGCCGCAGGTTCGTGAGCGCGTGGCGGAGGTAGAGCGAGCTGGCGCCGAGCGAGTTGACCACCACGCACACGGCGCTCGCGGCGATCGCCGTCTTGATCGGCACGCCGAAGAACACGCTCAGGACCGGCACGATGAACACGCCGGCGCCCAGGCCGAGCATGGCCCCCGTGAGCCCGCACACGAACGCGGCCGTCAGGACCAGCAGGCTGACGCTCAGCGCCACGGCGCGACCACGGCGAGGACGACCCCGCCCACCAGGAAGGCCAGCACCGCGCCCGCCGCGGCCGCGTAGCGGCGCTCGCCCGCGCGCAGGAAGGAGGTCGCGAGCTGCCCCAGCCCGAGGGCGGGCGCGAGCAGCAGCGCGAGCACGCCGGCCGTCACGACGGCGCCCGGCTCGAGCGCGGCCAGCCCCGCGAGGAGCTCGCGCGGTCGAGGAGCGTGACGCGGGAGCGGCTTACCGGCGGCGAGGAGCAGCGCGAGGAACAGCAGCGCGACCCCCAGCACCAGGCTCACGCGCAGCAGCAGCGCCAGACCCAGGACACCCGCGTCGCGCGCGCCCGCCTCGCTCGTCTCCGCCTGCGCCATGCCCGCCCTTCGGCTCGCGTCCCGACCGCGGCCGAGGACGTTAACAAACGCCGCGCCCGGCGCACCGTGCGACACTGAGCGCGTGACGCTCCCTCCGCGCGACGATCCGCTCCCGGTCGCGGCGGTCGACCTCGGATCGAACAGCTTCCACATGGTGATCGCCCGCCGGCTCGACCGCGAGCTGCGGATCGTGGATCGGGTGCGGGAGCGGGTCCAGCTCGCGGCGGGGCTCGACGACGAGCGGCAGCTCGACGAGGCGACGCAGGCGCGCGCGCTGGCCTGCCTCGAGCGCATGGGGCAGCGCCTGCGCGCCGTGCCGGCGCACCGCGTGCGCGCGGTCGGGACCAACACCCTGCGCCGCGCCCGCAACTCGCGCGAGTTCCTGGAGCGGGCCCGCGCCGCGCTCGGCGCGCCGATCGAGGTCGTGTCGGGGCTCGAGGAGGCGCGCCTGATCTACCTCGGCGTGTCGCACACGCTCCCCGACGACACCGGGCGCAACCTGGTGGTCGACATCGGCGGCGGGAGCACCGAGGTGATCCTCGGCGAGCGGTTCGAGGTGGTCGAGGCGGACAGCCTGCACATGGGCTGCGTCAGCTACACGCAGCGCTTCTTCCCGGGCGGCGAGCTGAAGAAGAAGGCCATGCGGCGGGCCGAGATCGCGGCGCGCCAGGAGCTGCAGCCGCTGGAGCGGCGGTTCCGGGCGCTGGGCTGGGACACCTGCGTCGGCGCCTCGGGCACGATCGGGGCGGTGGCCGAGGTGCTGCGGGTCAACGGCTGGAGCCCGCGCGGGGTCACGGCCGAGGGGCTGCACCGGCTGCGCAAGGCGGTGCTGGCGGCCGAGCGGATCGAGCGGCTGCAGCTCCCCGGGCTCAAGCCCGAGCGGGCCGAGGTCCTCCCGGGCGGGCTCGCGATCCTGCTCGCGATCTTCGAGGCGCTGCGGGCCGAGCGCATGAGCTTCTCGGCGGGCGCCCTGCGCGAGGGCGTGCTCTACGACCTGATCGGCCGGATCCACCACGAGGACGTGCGCGACCGCACGATCCGCCGCTTCGTCGAGCGCTACCGGGTCGACGCCGAGCAGGCGGCGCGCGTGGAGCGGAGCGCGCTCGAGCTGTGGGAGCAGGTCAAGCAGGCCTGGGAGCTCGAGGACGAGCCGTGCCGGCAGGCGCTGGTGTGGGGCGCGCGCCTGCACGAGGTCGGGCTGGTGATCAACTACAACGGCTACCACAAGCACGGCGCCTACCTGGTCAAGAGCTCCTACATGCCCGGGTTCTCCAACGACGGGCAGCAGGTCCTCGCGACCCTGGTCCGGTTCCACCGCCGGCGGATCGTCCCCGACGAGGTGCCCGACGCCCCGCCGCTCGGGCGGCGGCGCCTGCTGCGCCTGTGCCTGCTGCTGCGCCTGGCCGTGCTGCTCAACCGCGCGCGGCAGCCCGAGCGCGTGGCGCCGCCCACGCTCGCCGCGGCGCCGGGCCGGCTCGAGGTGCAGTTCCCGCCGGGCTGGCTGGAGGCGCACCCCCTGACCCAGGCCGACCTCGAGGCCGAGGTGGCGCAGCTCGCGCCGCTCGGCTTCCGGCTGACCGTCGCCTGAGCGCCCTCAGCCCGGGAGCTCGGAGGCGGCGAGCCGCGCGAGCAGGACCTCCTGGGCCGCCCGCCGCGGCTGACCGTCGGGCGTCAGGCGGCGGTAGCTCCCGTCGGGCTGCATGACCCAGGCCTGGGCGTTGTCGTCGAGGTAGATCTCGAGCTCCTTGAGCAGGCGCCGCTTCAGCTCGGGGTCGAGGATCGGGAACCCGACCTCGACACGGCGGAAGAAGTTGCGGCCCATCCAGTCGGCGCTGCTGCACAGCACGAGCTCCTGCCCGTCGGCGTGGAACGAGAACACCCGGCTGTGCTCGAGGAACCGGCCCACGATCGAGCGCACGCGGATGGTGCTCGACAGCCCCGGCACGCCGGGGCGCAGGCAGCACAGGCCGCGCACGATCAGGTCGATTGAGACGCCGGCGCGCGAGGCCTCGTACAGCGCCCGGATCACCTGCGGCTCGTCGAGCGAGTTCATCTTGGCCACGATCCGCGCCGGCTTCCCCTTGCGCGCGGCGCGCGCCTCGTCGGCGATCAGCTCGAGCAGCCGCTTGTGGAGCGTGAACGGGGCCTGCAGCAGCCGCGTCAGCCGGCGCGCGCGCCCCAGCCCCGTGAGCTGCTGGAACACCTTGTGGACGTCGAGGCAGATCGCCTCGTCCGCCGTGAGCAGGCTGATGTCGCTGTAGACCCGGGCCGTGCCCGCGTGGTAGTTGCCCGTGCCGAGGTGGCAGTAGCGGCGCAGCGCGTCGCCCTCGCGCCGCACGACCAGGAGCATCTTGGCGTGCGTCTTGTAGCCCACGATCCCGTAGACCACCTTGGCGCCCGCCTCCTGCAGGCGGGTGGCGATGTCGATGTTCGCGGCCTCGTCGAAGCGGGCGCGCAGCTCGACCACCGCGGTCACCTCCTTGCCGGCGCGGGCCGCGTCGAGCAGCGCCTCGGCCACCAGCGAGGTGGAGCCGGTGCGGTAGACGGTCTGCTTGATCGCGAGCACGTCGGGGTCGCTGGCGGCCTGCCGCAGCAGCTCGATCACCGGCGCGAACCCCTGGTAGGGGTGGTGGAGGAGCAGGTCGCCCCGGCGGAGCTGCTCGAAGATCGAGCCGCCGCCGGGCTTGGCGGCCGGGAGCCCCGGCACGAAGGGGGAGAACTTGAGGTCGGGTCGATCGACCCGGTCGTAGAGCGTCTGCAGCCGGTGCAGGTTGACGGGGCCGTCGCACAGGTAGAGGTCGCCCCGCTCGAGGTGGAACTGCTCGAGCAAGAACTCCTGCGCCGCCGCGTCGCTGTCGGTGGGCATCTCGAGCCGGACGGCGGCCCCGTACTTGCGGCGCGGCAGCTCGCCCTTGAGCGCGAGGAGCAGGTCGTCCACCTCCTCCTCGTCGACCCACAGCTCGCTGTTGCGGGTGACGCGGAACTGGTAGCAGCCCGTGATCGCCATGCCGGGGAACAGCTTGCCGACGTGGGCGTGCACCACCGAGGACAGGAGCACGTACGAGTGCGGCGCAGACGAGATCGCGGGCGGGAAGGCGATCAGGCGCGGGAGGACGCGGGGGACCTGCACCACGGCCGTGCCGGTGTCGCGGTGGAAGGCGTCCTTGCCCTCGAGCGACACGATGAAGTTGAGGCTCTTGTTGAGCACCTGCGGGAAGGGGTGCGAGGGGTCGAGGCCCATGGGGGTCAGGACCGGGAGCACCTGCTCGTTGAAGTAGCTCTGGACCCAGGCGCGCTGCTCCTCGGTCCAGGCGTCGCGACGCAGGACGACCACGCCCTCCTTCTCGAGCGCGGGGAGGAGGACCTCGTTCACCACGCGGTACTGCTCGGTCACGAGCGCCTGGGCGTCGCGGCTGACCTGCGCGGCGATCTCCTGGGGCGTGAGGCCGTCGGGCCCGAGCTGCGGCAGCCCGAGCTGGAGCTGGTGCTTGAGGTTCGCCACCCGGACCTCGAAGAACTCGTCGAGGTTGGTGGTCGAGATCGTGAGGAACCGCAGCCGCTCGAGCAGCGGGACGGTCTCGTCCTTGGCCTGCTCGAGCACCCGCCGGTGGAACGCCAGCAGGCTCAGCTCGCGGTTGATGAAGTGCTCGGGGCTCCCGACGGGCGGGGGCGGCGGCTGCTGGCCCATGCTTCGAGGATCGGGGCCGGATCGCGCGCCCGCAAGGGCGGGCTCGCGCCGTGCGTGAGGGCGGCGTGAAGGGCGGCGCCGCGCGGTAACCTGTGCGCGTGAGCGCGCCCGGCGTCGGTCCGCCCGACCACGACCCGTCGATCGGCGATTCGATGGCCGGCGCCAGCGCGCCCGAGGCGCGCTTCGGGCGGCGCGCGCTGCTGGTGCGGGCCAGCCTGATCGGGCTGTTGGCGGGAGGCCTGGCCGCGCCGCTGGCGCTCACGCTGACGAGCGACGTGCCGGACGATCTCGACGGGCTCGAGCGCCTGAGCGCCTTCGAGGCGGCCGCGCTGCTCGCGGCCGCGCGGCGCATGCTCGACGGGCACGGGCAGGGGCCGGCCGACGTCGAGGCCGCGGCGCGCGACGTGGTCCGGTTCGCGGACGGCTACCTCGGTCGGCAGCCGGCGTGGATGCGCCGGGAGGTCGCGGGGCTGCTGGTGCTGCTCGAGCTCGGCGGGTCGCTGGGGGCGGGGCGGCTCGGTCGGTTCAGCGGCCTTCCGCCCGCCGCGCAGGACGCGGCGCTGCGCGCCTGGGCCAAGAGCCGCTGGGCGGTGCTCCGCCAGGCCTACGCCGGGCTGAAGGGGCTGGTCATGCTCGGCGCCTACCAGCGGCCGTCGTTCCTGCGGGCGATCGGCTACGACGGGCCGCCCTACTGATGGAGGTGCTGCGCGGGCGCGAGGCGAAGGCGCCGCTGCGGCTGGCGGCCGACGTGGCGGTGGTCGGGACCGGGGCCGGCGGCGGCATGCTCGCGCGCGAGCTGGCGGCGGCCGGGCTGCGGGTGGTCGCGCTCGAGGAGGGCCCGTTCAGCACCAGCGCCGACTTCGACCGACGCGAGGGGCCCATGCTCGAGCTGCTCTACCAGGAGCGCGGCGCGCGGGCCACGAGCGACCTGGCCCTGAGGATCCTGCAGGGGCGCGGGGTCGGCGGCTCGACGGTCCACAACACCAACCTGTGCAAGCGCACGCCCGAGGCGATCCTGCGCGCCTGGGCGGCGCGCCACGCGGTGGTCGGCGCGTCGCCCGAGGAGCTGGCGCCCGCGTTCGAGGCGACCGAGCGCGAGCTGGGGGTGGTCCCGATCGCGCCCGCGCAGGTCAACCGCAACAACGCCCTGTTCCTGCGCGGCGTCGAGGCGCTCGGCTGGAAGGGCGGGCTCTTGCGCCACAACCGCGCCGGCTGCGCCGGCTCGGGCTACTGCGAGCTCGGCTGCCCCTACGACGCCAAGCAGAACGCGCTGAAGGTCCTGCTCCCGGCCGCCGTGGCCGCGGGCGCGCGGGTGGTCAGCGACGCCCGCGTGGACGAGGTCACCCTGCGCCGCGGCGAGGCGACCGGCGTGCGCGGCGCGCTGCTCGGCGCCGACGGCCGCCCGCGCGGCGCGTTCTCGGTCGAGGCGAGCGCGGTGTGCCTGGCGGGGAGCGCGGTCGGTTCGGCGGCGCTCCACGCCAAGAGCGGCCTCCCCGACCCCTCGGGCCAGGCCGGCCGCAACCTGCGCGTGCACCCGGGCGCGGTGGTCGCCGGCCTGTTCGACGAGGAGGTGGTCGGCTGGCAGGGAATCCCGCAGAGCGTCGAGTGCAGCGAGTTCCTCGACTTCGACCCGGACGCCCTGCGTTGCGTGTGGCTGCTCCCCGCCTTCGCCCACCCGATCGGGACCGCCGCGCTGGTCCCCGGCTTCGGCGCTCCACAGGCCGCGCTGCTCCGCCGCTACCGTCACGTGGCCGTGGCCAGCGCCATGATCCACGACACCAGCGCCGGCCGCGTGCGCGTCCGCCCGGGCGGCCGGATCCGGATCGACTACGCCCTGAACGAGCGCGACCGCGCCCAGCTCGCGTTCGGCCTGACCCAGGCCGCCCGGATCCTGCTGGCCGCCGGCGCCCGCCAGGTGCTGGTCCCCTACGAGCCCGACCCGCTGATCGTCACGCGCGAGGCCGAGCTGGCCCAGATCGAGACCCGCGGCGTGCGCGACCACGAGCTCGGCCTGGTGGCCGTGCACCCCATGGGCACGCTCCGCATGGGCGAGGACCCCCGCCGCGCCGTCGTCGACTCCCACGGCGAGCACCACGCCGTGCGCCGCCTGTTCGTGGGCGACGGCAGCCTGTTTCCCACCTCGATCGGCGTCCCGCCCCAGCTCTCGATCTACACCTTCGCGAGGCGGGTGGCAGCGCACGTGGTGGCGCGGCTGGGGGGGAGCTGAGGCGAGGGCGCGCCACGGCAGGCAGCTCACGCTACCGCTCCGCCGGCGCGGGTCCCGGGCAGCCCGTTCGTCGCGTCAGCGCGATCGGTGGGCAAATCCTGCCCACGGCTGCCTCGGTCGTTGAGCCCGTCCTGCGACCCGTGCGCTGCCGGGCCGAAGCTCGGGCGACTTAAACAAGAGGCCCGCCGTTTGCCAGGGCTATGGGCCATGACCTTCGCGCGCCGTCTCCTCGCAGGGCAGCTCCACTTCGTCTCGCGGCGCTGCACGCAGCGGCTCCTGCTGCTCACTCCCACCAAACCCGTGAACCAGGTCGTCCGCTACGCGCTGGCCGCCGTGGCGCCGCGCTATCAGGTCCGGATCTGCGCCGCGTTCGCGTCCAGCAATCACGTCCACTTCGTGCTCGAGGACTTCAACAGCGAGCTGTCGAAGTTCA
>CAZMSZ010000171.1:0-8095 GCA_964569055.1 uncultured Planctomycetota bacterium
CGGGCCCGGCTAGCCCGGCTTCCGCACGACTTCGTCGTGCAAAATCCGGGCTAGCTGCCCAGCCAGGCTCGCCCGTGCTCGCTCTCCAAGAACCGCTGCAGCGGCGTCGCGAGCGCCTGGTGGACGCGCGGGGTGAGCTCCCACATCCAGCGGGCCAGCGGCTCCTCGCCGTGGAGCTGGTAGAGCTCGTCCAGCCAGCCCTCCTCGTCGCGCAGGGCCGAGCGGCGTAGCCCCTCCCACAGCTGGTCGCGCGCGCGCGCCGTCGTGTCGGGCGCGGGGACCAGCGAGGCCACGGGGCGATCGAGCAGGTGCTCGCCCAGGCGGCGGCGCGCCTTCTTGAACCCTTCGCGGTTCTCCTCGGACAGCACGAACTGGATCATGCGCTCCACGGCCATCCCGCTGAAGCCGCCCAGGAAGCTCTTGATCTTGGCCTCGAGCCGCTGCTCGACCTCCTCGCTCACGACCGCCATCAGCTTCTTGCGAATCGGCCCGATCACCGGGAGCTGGTTGATCAGGTTGCCGAACAGGTCGGCGCGCTTCATGAACTCGGTGATCCCCGTGTAGAGGATCGAGCCGAGCATGGCCTCGATCGCCGGCGAGCGCAGGAACGTGCGCACCGCCTCGGGGTCGGGCTCGGCGCGCTCGAACGCGTCGAGCAGGCGCGCCGCGGCCTCGGGCGAGAGGAGCTCGCGCGCCGAGCGCTGCTCCTGCCGCAGCCGCTCCTCGGCGCGGTTCCAGGTGCGCTCGAGCTCCGGCCGCAGCCGGCTCCAGAACGCCTCGTCCGCCCGCACCTCGCCGATCAGCGCCACGAGGTCCGCCTTGGGGACGAGCCCCGCCAGCCGCTGCTCACGCAGCCAGCCCTCGAGCTCGCTCACCAGCCGCGCGCCGGAAGTCGCGCTCTCGCTCACGCCAGTCCTCTCAGACGCCCCGCTCGACGTGGGGCCACACGTACTTGTGGAGCTGAAGGTTGAGCCGCGCCCCGCGCAGCCGCTCTTCGAGCAGCCAGGCGCACAGGGCGGCGGGGTCGAGCTCGCCGTGCACGGGCGAGAACAGGAGCGCGCAGCCCCGCTCCTCGAGCCCGTGCTCGCGCGCGACGGCGCAGGCGAAGTCGAAGTCGGCCCGGTCGGCCACCACGAACTTCACCTCGTCGTGCGCGCGGACGAGGGCGAGGTCCTCCAGGCGATTGCGCCTCGCCATGCCGCTGCCGGGGCACTTCACGTCCACGATCCGGATCACGCGCGGGTCGAGCGGCGCGGTGTCGACGTGCCCCCCCGTCTCGATCAGGACCGTGCGCCCCGCGGCGCACAGCGCGCGCGCCAGCGGGAGGCAGCCCGGCTGCTCGAGGGGCTCGCCCCCCGTGAGCAGCACCAGCTCGACGCCGAGCCCCACCACCTCGTCGACCACCGCCGCGACCGGCCGGCGCGCCCCGACCTCGAAGGCGTAGGCCGTATCGCACCAGCGGCAGCGCAGCCCGCACCCGGTGAGCCGCACGAAGGCGCACGGCAGCCCGGCGCGGCTCCCCTCGCCCTGCACGCTGAGGTAGAGCTCGTTGACGACCACCTCGTCGGGGGTCCCGCGGTCCCGCATGGGGCTCCATGCTAAACGGCGGGCGAGCCGCGCTCGCATCGGAGGGAGCGCGCTTCCCGGCCCGCGTCACCCCGCGAGCAGCAGCGCCTCGGCCGCGGCGGCCACGGCCCCGGGCGCGAGCGCCTCGAGGCACACCCGGCGGCGGTCGGGGCGGCGGCAGCGGCGGGCGAAGCAAGGGGCGCAGGCGGCCTCGCCCTGCAGGACCACGGCCGCGGCGGGGCCGGGCACGCCGCTCGGCCCGGTGCGGGCGGGGTCCGCGGGGCCGAACAGGGCCAGCACCGGGCGGCCGAGCGCGCGCGCGAGGTGGAGCGGGCCGGTGTCGCCGCCGACCACCAGGCGCGCGCCCGCCAGCAGGCGCGCCGAGCCCGCGAGGTCGAGCGCGCCGCAGCGGTCCTGCGGGCGCGCGACGCGGCAGCGGCGCGCCACCTCGGCGGCGAGCGGGCGGTCGCTCGGGCCGCCTACCAGGAGCACCTCGAGCTCGGGCCTCACCTGCGCGCAGCGGTCCGCGACCGCCGCCAAGGTCTCGGGCAGCGGACGGTTGGCGGGCTTGCCCGCGCCGGGCAGGAGGATCAGCGAGGGCGGGCCCGCCGGCGCGGCCAGCGCCGCCGGGAGCCGGGGCGGCGGGAGCGGACCGACGGGAGGGCGCGCGCCGAGCGCCGCGAGCGCGCCGCGGACCAGCGCCTCCGCTCGCGCGCTGGCGTGGGCCTCGCCGGGGCGCGGCGCGGCGAGCGGTTCGCGGTACAGGAGCGCCGCCCCCTCGGGCGCCCAGGCCGGCCCGAGCACGCGCGCCGCGCCGCTGGCCCGCGCCACCAGCGCGCTTCGGAGGAGGCCCTGCAGGTCGAGCGCGACGTCCCAGCGCGTCGCGCGCAGCCGGCCGAGGGCGCGGCCGAGCGCGAGGACCCCCCGCGGCGCGACGGCGAGCCGGCCCGGGAACGCCTCGCGCCGCGGCAGCACGATCGCCTCGTCGAGGGCGGGGTGCCCCACCAGGAGCGGGGACGCGAGCGACTCGACCGCCCAGGCCAGGCGCGCCTCGGGCAGCGCGCCGCGCAGCAGCTCGAGCGCCGGGAGGGCGTGGACGACGTCGCCGAGCGCGCTGAGGCGGACGACCAGCAGCTTCACCCCCCCATGATGCGATAGATTGGAGCGTGATCCGTGGAGCGGCGGCGCCGGGGGGAACCAGCGCCGGCGGCGCGCGGACGACCTCGTGGAGGCGCTCGCCTTGAACCCCGCCGACGCGCTCGCCGCGCTCGCTCGCACGGTCGCCGCCGCTCAGCCCGCCGCGGAGCGTTCGGCCGGGGGTGAGCCCGCCTCGCTCAACGGCGCGGCCGGCGGCCCGCGCGAGCTCGTCGCGCTCGCCGTCGAGGTCGCCAGCGCGCGCGGCGGCTTCCTGGCCCGCGTGGAGGCGGGCGGATTGCGCGTGGTGGCCACGGCGGGCGCGCCGAGCGAGCCCCCGCCGCTCAAGCAGCTCGAGCGCGTGGCGGTGGCCGTGCGTGAGGCGCTCGACGGAGTGAGCGACGCGCCGCCGGTCATGACCGGCGGCGCGGCCGCCGCGGGCGCGGTGGCGGTCAAGGCCGAGGCGGGCCATCCGCCCGTGCACGCGCTCCCGCTGCTCGACCCCAGCTCGGGCGACTGGGAGGGTGTGCTGGCGCTGATCCCCTCGCCGGCCGCCAGGCACGAGCCCGACGCCACGAGCGCCGCCGTGCTCACGGTGCTGCGCGGGCTGGCCACGGCCTGGGTGGTGAACGGCGTCGGCGACGGCGACCCGCGCTCGCGCGAGGGCGCCGCGGGCGGCGAGCTCAAGCACGTCTACGACGAGATCATCACCCGCTCGCCCAAGGTCCACGCGGTGCTGCGCAAGCTCGACCGCGTGATCGGCGCGCGGGTCCCGGTGCTGATCGCGGGCGAGACGGGCACGGGCAAGGAGCTGATCGCGCGCGCGATCCACCGCAACGACCCGCATCGGCGGCGCAAGCGGTTCTACACCCAGAACTGCGGCGCGATCCCGGGCTCGCTGCTGGAGAGCGAGCTGTTCGGCTACGAGAAGGGCGCGTTCACCGGCGCCGAGCGGCGCAAGGAGGGCCTGTTCGAGATCGCCTCGGGCAGCACCCTGTTCCTCGACGAGATCGCCGAGATGAGCCTCGACATGCAGACCCGCCTGCTGCGCGTGCTGCAGGAGGGCGAGGTCGTCCCGCTCGGCAGCGCCGAGCCGGTCAAGGTCGACGTGCGGATCGTGGCCGCGACCCACCGCGACCTCGAGGCGGCGATCAAGGCGGGCAGCTTCCGCGAGGACCTCTACTACCGGCTGAAGGTGGTGCGCCTCGGTCTGCCGCCGCTGCGCGACCGCCCCGAGGACATCCCGCTGCTGGTCGATCACTTCCTGCGTAAGACGGCGCGCGAGATGGGCAAGCGCCCCAAGGTGGTCGACCGGCGCGACCCGCGGATCTTCGAGGCGCTCACGCGCCACCGCTGGCCGGGGAACATCCGCGAGCTCGAGAACCTGATCCGTCGGCTGGCCTACCTCGCCGACGACGTGATCACGTACGACGCCTTGGTGGAGGCCGACGCCGAGGGTCAGCTCCTCGGGGGCGAGGAGGAGGGCGGCGACGCGCGGCCCGTCCGCCCGCTCGACGAGGTGGTCGAGGAGGTGGAGCGGCGCGAGATCGAGAACGCGCTGCGGGTCACGCAGGGCAACCGCACCCGCGCCGCGGACCTGCTCGGGATCAACCGCCGCTCGCTGCTGCGGCGGCTGGCGAAGTACGACGGGCTGTGAGCGGGGACCCGTTCGAGGACGGCCTCGAGCGGTTCGAGGCGGGGGAGTTCGAGGCGGCGCGCCGGCTGCTCGAGCAGGCGACGCGCGGCCCCGACCCCCAGCCCGAGGCGCTGTTCGTGCTCGGCGCCGCGCTCGAGCGCCTCGGCCAGCGCGGCCCGGCGGACCAGGCGCTGCGCCGCGCGGCCGAGCTCGACCCCGAGCGCTACTGCGCGCCGTTCCGGGTGAGCGACCGCGAGTTCGACCGCGTGGTCGAGGAGGCGCTGGGCGAGCTGCCGGCCCCCGTCCGCGAGGCGCTCCTGGCCGCGGCCACGATCGTGCGCGAGGACTACCCGAGCGAGGCCGCGATCCGCGCGCACGGCACCGAGCCGCTCCTGCTCGGCGAGTGCGTGGGCACGCTCGAGGAGACCCGCGGCGGCGAGCGACCCGCCGAGGTGATCCTCTACCGGCGCAACCTCGAGAAGGTGTGCGCCGACCGCGACGAGCTGCGCGAGCAGATCGTGATCACCCTCTACCACGAGGTCGGTCACGCCCTCGGGCTGGACGAGGACGGCGTGGCCGCGCTGGGCCTGGAGTAGCCCGACAGGCCGTCTCGATCGGGCGCCACCCGTCGTGCCCGTGCCCGCGCCCGTTCCCCTGGCCCGTGACCCGGGTCCGTGCTCGGACTCGGCCACGAACCGGGAAGCGAGTCACGGGCGCGGCACGAGGCTCTCTCTCGGGAGGCTGGCAGCTCGCCGCGCTACCGCACGCCCAGCTCGGCCATCTTTCGCCGCAGGGTGGCGCGGTTGACGCCGAGCAGGCGCGCGGCGGCGACCTGGTTCCCGCCGGTCGCCTCGAGCGCGGCCGCCACCAGGGCGCGCTCGAGGCGGACGTGGCCCTCCGCCCACACCGTGCTCTGCGGGCCGCGCGCCGCCGCCTGCTGGACCAGGGCGACCAGCGCGGCCTCGAAGCGGGCCCAGCCCGCGCTCGCGTCGGCGCCCGCCTCGGCCGCGCCGCTCGCGCCCGGAGAGGGGAGGTGGCGCGGCGCGAGGGCCCGTTCGCCGGGTCCGAGGGCGACCACCGCGCTCTCGACCGCGTTCCGCAGCTCGCGCACGTTCCCCGGCCACGGGCGCGCCTGGAGGGCGGCGAGCGCCTCGGGAGCGAGCGTCACGTCGCGCCGGCCGAGCCGGGCGAGGAAGTGCGCGACGAGGGCCGGGATGTCTCCCCGCCGCTCGCGCAGCGCGGGGACCTCGATCCGGACCACGTCCAGGCGATAGTACAGGTCCTCGCGGAACGCGCCCTCCTCGACCCGCTCCTCGAGCGGCGCGTTGGTCGCCGCGAGCACGCGCACGTCGGCCGCGCGCGAGCTCGTCTCGCCCACGCGCTCGAAGGTGCGCTCCTCGAGGAACCGCAGCAGCTTGGCCTGGGCCGGCGCCGTCAGCTCGCCGACCTCGTCCAAGAACAGCGTCCCGCCCGCGGCCCGCTCGACCCGTCCGACGCGCTCGCGGTCGGCGCCGGTGAACGCGCCCTTGCGGTGGCCGAACAGCTCCGCCTCCAGCAGCGCCTCGGGGAGGGCGGCGCACGAGACCGCCACGAACGGGCCGCCGCGGCGGGCGCTCCGCTCGTGGATCGCGCGGGCCACCAGCTCCTTGCCGGTGCCGCTCTCGCCCCGGATCAGGGCCGTCGCCTCGCTGCGGGCCACCGCGCCCACCCGCCGCCCGAGGTCGAGCATGGCGGGCGAGCTGCCGACCAGGCGCGGGGCCTCGGCGGGCTCGGCGGGCTCGGGCGCGGCGGCCGCGCCGAGCAGGCGCTCGACCAGGGCGCTCAGCTCGCCCTCGTCGAGCGGCTTGCACAGGTGCGCCGCCGCCCCGCGCGCGATCGCGTCGATGGCGTTCTCGGCGGTCGGGTTGGCGGTGATGATCACCACCGCGGGGCGCGGCTCGAGCGCGAGCAGGTCGGGGAGCGCGTCGATCCCGCTCCGCCCGGGCAGGTGAATGTCGAGGAGCACCAGCGGCGGCGCCGCCGCCCGCGCGGCCTCCAGGCCGAGCTCGGCGCTGGGCGCGGTCTCGACCGCGTGGCCCAGCCCCTCGAGCACCGCGACCACGGCCGCGCTCACCCCCACGTCGTCGTCGATCAACAGGACCCGGGCCAACCGTCCCTCCGGCTAGCTAGGGCGCGGGCGCGCGCGCGGGCGCAGCCGGCGAGGCGGCCGGCGCGCTCACGAGCAGCGGCCAGCGCAGCACGAAGCGCGCGCCGCGGGCGACGTCTTGGTCGAGCGCCAGCGAGGCGCCGTGGGCCTCGGCCAGCCGCCGCGAGAGCGTGAGCCCCACCCCGACCCCGTCGGGCTTGGTGGTGAAGAACGGGTCGAACAGCCGCGCGCGCACCTCGAGCGGGACGCCCGGACCGTCGTCCTCCACCGCCAGCTCCCAGCTCGCGCCGTGCGCCTCGTCGGCGGGCACGGCGCGGCTCACCAGCCGCACCACGCCGCCCCGGGGCTGCGCGTCGGCCGCGTTCAGCAGGAGGTTGAGCACGACCTGACGGACCTGCGCCGGGTCGGCCGAGACCTGCGCGCCGGGCGCGCCGAGCCGCTCCTCGACCGCCACGCGCCGGTGGCGGAGCTGGTGCTCCACCAGGGTCACCACGTCGGCCACCGCCGCGTCAGGCTCGATCGCCCGGCGGACGGTGCGCACGGGGAGCCCGACCGCGCGCAGCCCCTCGACGAGCAGCGCCAGGCGGTCGGCCTCGGCCGCGATCAGGTCGAGGGGCTTGGGGTCGACCCCCGCCAGCCGCGGCTTGAGCGAGCGGGCCAGGGTCCGGATCGCGCCGAGCGGGTTGCGGACCTCGTGCGCCACCGAGGCCAGGAGCCGCAGCAGGGCCGCGCTCTGCGCCCGCTGGACCCGCCGCTCGGCGGCGACGCCCAGGGCCGCGGCCAGGAGCAGCGCGACCACCGACACGCCGGTGACCGGCAGCCAGGCTCGGCGCGCCTGCGCCGTGACCAGGTCCTCGGGGTAGAGCACGTACACCGCGCCGCGCGGGCCGACCGACGTGAACGGCAGCGGCGCGACCCCCAGCGTGACCCGCCGCTCGCCGACGGTGCGCTGCACCACCTCGGGCGCGCGCGGGACCGCCGGGAGCAGGCTCGTCGCTTGCGCCCGCGCGAACGCCTCCTGCTCGGCCGCGCTGAGGCTCGAGGCGAGCGGCCGCCCGGCCGCGTCCACCACCACCACCTCGGCGGCGATGTACTCCGCGATCCGCTCCAGCGCCGGGTCGGTGAGCGGGAAGCCGACCCCGCCGAGCAACCCCGCGGTGTGCATCAGCTCGAGCCGCACCCGGTCCTCGAGCGCGCGCGTGGTCAGGTGCGTCGTCAGCCAGGCCGTGGCGCCCACCAGCAGCGCCGTCCCGACCAGGAACGAGGCCACGATCCGCCCCCGCCGCGGCGCGGCGAACGACAGCCCGAGCTCGGGACGGGGGGACGTCATGGCGACCGCGAGGCTAACACGCGGCGCTGTGGCGGCGAACTGGGAACTGGTCCTGGGGGGCGCGCGATTCCGGCTCCGAGAGGCTGTCGTGTCCGCCTTCGGTCTCGGACGAATCGGAGACCGCCAAGGCGAGCTGTCGCTGACGAGGTCAGCTCCCTGGCATGAAGAAGAACAAAAACCGCCAGGAGCGCCAAGGAAGAGCTGTCGCTCACGAGATCAGCTCCCCGGCATGAAGAAATCAAAAATAACCGCCAAGAGCGCCAAGAGCGCCAAGGAAGAGCTG
>CAZMSZ010000171.1:8195-14883 GCA_964569055.1 uncultured Planctomycetota bacterium
AAGAGCGCCAAGAGCGCCAAGGAAGAGCTGTCGCTGCCGGGATCCCTCCCCGGATCGCCGATCGCCCGCCTCCGACAAGGGTCCGAGAGGTTGTGGCGTACCACTGCTCCACTCCGAGTCGAATCCAAGTCGGTTCACAACAGGCGAGGCGTGGCCGCTGAAGCGACAGCACACACTCGTGGCGGCGAGGAGGGTGCCACACCGGAGCCCACGCCCCAGTTCGGATCCTTAGGCGCCCCTCGCCAACAGCGGCGGCTCACACCAGACCAGCCGAAGGATCCGAGCCAGGTCGGGCGCGCGTCCGTCGTGAGCCGAATGTGAAAAGCGCTCTGTAGGGCCGAACTCCTTGCAACGGCTCGCCGCGGGTGCTGGCGCCGCGCTTGCGTTGAGTCGTCGAAAGGCGCGCTGCGGCGCGCTCAGCAAAACAGGAGCACACCATGGAGACCATCGCGCTCGGCGTCGCCGCCCTCCTCGCGGCGACTGGCTGCATCGTCGGAATCACCCGCCTCGCGAAGGGCGCGGCCTCCAAGGCGACCAAGGTCGCCGGCGGGATCGGGCTGGGGGTCCTGGCCGCGGCGCTCGTGGGGGTAGCCGTGGTGTGCGGGATCTTGGTTGCGCTCTCCGGCTACCCGATGGGCGAGCGGACCGCCCCCGAGCTCACCGTCGCTCCCGAACCGAGCTCGGACGACGGCGATCGGGCCTGGCGCGACGCGCAGGATGCCGCAGCCACCCGGGCCGCGGAGCGGGACGAGGACTGGCGCGCCGCCATGGCCGACCTGGACGCCGCGCTCGCCGCCGACGAGCCTCAGCAGAGCGCGACCGAGTCCCCCGCCGAGCCGGGCGAGGACGCGGTGCCCGGCCAGGTGGCGGGCGCGGGCTCGAGCGCGACCGCCTTGGGCCGTGGGAGCGTCGTCCCGCGGCGCGGCGGGATGACGAACGCGCTGGACCTCGATTGAGGCGCGCGACGACCCACCGGCGAGCCCCCTGCGCGCCGGCCGTGCGGCCGGCGCGGGCTCAGAGGAAGTAGTCCTTGCGGTCCTCAGCCGGCTCGAGGGCCTCGAGCTTGGCGGGGTTCTCGATCAGGTCCTCGATGAACCAGTTGACGTGGTTGTAGAGGCACGTCACCTCCTTGCACTCCTCGCGCGCGTCGAAGCGCTCGATCAGGCGCAGCGTGGCGTGCTGCGTCTGGCGCAGCTCCTCGGCGGTGGCGTAGGCGTGCTTCTCGCCGATCTGGGCCTGCGGGACGTGCCGGTAGACCGGGCAGTTGAACAGCCCGAGCGGGCTGAGGACCTGCCGGAAGAACTGCATGTGGCAGCTCTTGGGCTGGTCGGTGTAGTTGCGGTAGGTGCCGTTCTCGAGCACCTTGAGGTTGGTGCTCTCGATCACCCGGAAGCCGTCGCCCGCGACCTCCTTGGCGCGGTCGACCTCGGCGCGGATCCGCGCCATGACCGGGTCGACCTTCTCCTCCTCCTGCGTGAGCCCGACGATCTCGGCGTTGTTGCGCTCGGCGCGGGTCAGGAACGGCTTGAACGAGATGTAGTCGAACCCGTGCGCCTTGGCGAGCTGCGCGGCGGGCACGATCTCCTGCACGTTCTCGTGGATCTTGAAGTCGTTCGCCTCGCAGTCGTTCCAGACGATGATGAAGCTGAACCCGATGGTGAAGTTGGGGTTCTTGGCCTTGATCGGCGGGATCTGGCTGCAGATCCACTCCAGGGTGACGCTCGCCTTGCGCGGCTTGTGCATGGCGACGAACGTCTCGTTGGTGCCCGAGTCGAGGGACAGCCGCACCCAGTCCTCGGGCTCGAGCACGTCGGCGACCTCGAGGATCTTCGACATCATGCTGCCGTTGGTGACGACGCCGAGCTTGAGCCCGAGCGACTTCATGTGGCGCATCACGTCCTCGAACCCGGGGTAGACCGTGGGCTCGCCGCCGCCGATCACGATCACCGAGCGCAGGCCGCGCCGGGCCATCTCGGTGAGCGAGTCCTTGAGCTTGTCGTGGTCGTAGCGGATCCCCGTGTTGAGGATCTCGAAGTCGACGCAGTGGTCGCAGCGGTAGTTGCAGGCGGTCGTGACGTCGAGGTTGATCGAGAGCGGCGCCGCGTCGGGCGCGGTCGCGAGCATGTCGTCCAGGCTGCGGCCCTCGCTGCGCGCCGCGCGCCAGGCGATCTGCCAGCGCACGTAGTCCCGCAGGCGGTCGATCACGTCGGGCTGGCGCAGCTTGGCCGCGAAGTCGTGGATCGGCGAGAGCTCGACCTGCTTCTCCTTGCCGGCCGTGACGAGCTTCTTCATGCGTCCTCTCCCCTGGCGGTCGCCGCCACGAGGGCCTGGAGGTGAGCCATGCCGTCGGAGACGGCCGCCCGGTCCGGCGGATCGCCGCCGGCCGCGCGCTGCACGAACGCCGCCACCGAGGCGGCCAGGGGGTCCCGGACCGGGACGGAGGCCTGATTCGTGGCCCCCTCGGCGACGAATGATATCGCGTAGTCCGGGAGATTCACGCGTCGGCAGGCCCGCGCGCCGTTGATCGCGTAGCCCGCCGGGCGGGGGATGGTCTCGCTGCGGCGCAGGGTGAGCTCGGCCTCGACGGGGCCGCTCGCGGCGCGATGCACCCACCGCAGCACGAGCCCCTCGGGGTCCTGCTCCACCACCCGGATCGCCTCGAGCTCGCCGCGGCCCACCAGGGCCTGCAGCATACTGAGCGGGTGCGACGCCGAGTCGACCACCATGGTCCGCCCCCGGCTCGCGGGCGCCAGCCACATGGCGAACCGCTCGACCGGCCGCCCCGGTCCGTAGGCGCCCGGGTGGAGCGCGCGGAACGCCTCGAGCGTGAACGGCCACTGGGCCCCGACCGCGAGCGTGCGGCCCGCCGCCGCGAGCGCGTCCGCCACCGCCTCCGCCCGGGCGCGGGCCAGGGCGGCCCCGTCCGGCCCCAGCAGCGCGTCCGACCAGAACAGCGGCTTCTCGCACAGCACGTGGCAGCCCGCCGCCGCCGCCTGCTCGAGCTGCTCGAGGTGGGCCTCGGGCGGCGAGCAGATCGCGACCGCGTCCACGTCCTCGCGCTCGAGCAGCTCGGCCAGGCGGGTGTAGCCGCGGCAGTCGAGGCCGTGGCGCTCGCGCAGCGCGGCGCGCGCCTCGTCCACCGTGGCCGCGCTGGTGCCGACCACCGCCACGACCTCGCAGCCGAGCCCCGCCAGCTCGCGGGCGATGAACTCGCCCGTGCCCTGGCGGCGCCGCCGGGCGCCGACGACGGCCACGCGCCCGCGGAAGCTCACGGGGTCGGCGCCGGCTCCGCGCGCCGCGCGCCCCGCTCGTCGAGCTCCTCCTCCCAGGCCGGCACCGAGCGCGCCACCCCCTCGGCGAGCGGCGTGAACGGCGCGTCGTAGCCGGCCGCGCGCAGGCCGCCGAGATCCGCCTCGGTGAAGCTCTGGTAGCGTCCCGCCAGCGCCGGGTCGAACGGCACGTACTCGATCACGCCGTGGCCGATCGCCTCGATCACGCACCCGGCCACCTCGTTGAACGAGGCGCTCCGCCCGCTGCCGAGGTTGAAGATCCCCTGCCGCGGCGGCCCGTCGCCGAAGAACAGGTTGACCCGGGCCACGTCCTCCACGAACACGAAGTCGCGCCGCTGCTCGCCGTCGCCGTAGCCGCCGGTCCCCTCGAACAGCCGCGCCGCGCCGGTCTCGAACAGCTGGCGGTGGATCTGGTGGACCATGGACGCCATGCGCCCCTTGTGCCCCTCGCGCGGCCCGTAGACGTTGAAGTAGCGCAGCCCGACCACGGTGCTCTCGGCGCTCTCGAGGTGCCGCCGCACGTGCTGGTCGAAGGCGAGCTTGCTGTAGCCGTACGGGTTGAGCGGGCGCTCGTGCTCGGGGGAGGGCACGAACCGGCGCGACGCGCCGTAGACCGCGGCGCTCGAGGCATAGACCAGCGGCACCCGCTCGCGGAGCGCGTGCCGCAACAGCAGCTTGCTGCACTCGAAGTTGAGCGCCATCAGCGTGCGCCCGTCGCGCTCGCGCGTGTCGGTGCGCGCGCCCTGGTGGTAGATCCGGGTCAGCGCGCCCGCGAGCTTGCCCTGCTCGAGCGCCGCGTAGAAGGCGGCCCGGTCCATGTAGTCGGCGATCTGGCAGTCGCGCAGGTTGCGGAACTTCTCGCCGCGGGTCAGGTCGTCGACCACGAGCACGTCGGTGACGCCGCGCGCGTTGAGGGCGCGCACGAGGTGGCTGCCCACGAACCCCGCGCCGCCGGTGACCAGGTGCATGCTGCCAGGCTCCCGCCGGGACCGCGCGCCGGCCCCGAGCGGGCCCACGCTAACCCGCCGGCGCTCGACGGGGCAGCGCGAGACCGATCCATGACTTACGTCGTGACGAGGGCGGCGCCCGCGATCACGCTTGATCCCGCTCGGCGGGGCGCGCTATCGTGCTCGCCATGCGATTGAGAATGATTCTCAATCTCGTTCCCAAGCACGCGCCGCCCAACCGGCGCGTGGCCCCGTTCGATTGATCGGCACCCAGTGGTGGGCGCGGCGGGGCCGTTTCGCCTTCGGACCTAGTTGAGACTGAGTCTCACTTTCATGCTCAGGAGGATCCCGTGAACCTTCGTCTCCGCCGCCACCGCGGCTTCACCCTGCTCGAGCTGCTGGTCGTGATCGCGATCCTCGCGACGGTCGCCGGCGGCCTGCTCGTGGCCTACGACGGCCTCGACACCGACGCCGCCGAGGCCCAGGCCACGTTCAACATGGCCGCGATCGACAAGGCCGTGCGGACCTACCGCACGATCAACAAGGCCTTCCCTGACAACCTCGACGCGCTGGTCACGAACAACACCACCCTGCCCGCATTCTTCGCCGGCCTGCCCGCCAAGCTGCAGGGCAGCGACGCGGACGTGACGAGCGACGCGACCGCGGGCGACGACGGCAAGCTCGCGTTCTATGCCCTGACCGTGAACGGGGCCGCCGCGCTCAGCAACGCGGGGATCACCACGCTCCGGTACATCGACGACGCCAACAACCTCACGACCGACATCCCCAACCGGGCGTTCGACGACCCCGACCGCGGCCATGGCGTCGGGGTCGCGGTCGCAAGCGGCATTCAAGTGGCGATCATCGAGACCGTCAACCACGGTGAGGACGCGACCGAGACCAAGCCGCGCCTGCGCGACATCGCTGGGCTCCCCGCGGGCAAGGAGCACATCGTGGTCGCCTTCGGCCTCGGCAACAACAGCAGCATGGTCGCCGGCCCGGCCGCGAACCTCTCCGAGGCGCCCTGGTACACCAAGGTCGCCAAGGACGAGTACGGCCGGTTCCTGCTCCTGTTCCACCTCGGTAGCGACACCGATGCGACCGCTGGGGTCTCCGAGGACGAGATCTTCGAGACCGCCCGGTTCCTCGGCGTGCTCGACACGCGCGGCGACTGGATCGACGAGGAGTTCGCCGAGTTCACCAACCAGAAGAGCTAGCGCGACGCCTTCCGCCGCCGGGGCTCGCTCGCGCCGCGAGCGAGCCCCGCGGCACGTACTACTGCTGCACCAGCTCGATCGAGGTGGCTCGCAGCACGTCGCCCTCGAGCGTGCCGACGATCCGGGCCTTGGCGTCCTGCTTGCCGCAGAACGGCATCTTCCCCAGCGTCTCCTGCAGCGAGTGCTCGATCTTGACGTGCTTGCCGTCGATCACGGCCCACTCGCTGCACTTCTTGACCTCGGGCAGCACGCAGCCGCAGGCCACGTCGTAGACGATCGCCTCGCCGGCCGTGGCCGCGGCCGCGGGCGCGGGGGTGGCCGAGGCTTCGGACGGCGCCGGCGCGGCGGCAGCAGGCTTCACCGGCTCGACCTTCACACAGCCGCTCACCAGGAGCGCGAGCGCCAGCGCGGCGCCGCTCACGATCATTCGCATGGGGGTCTCCTCTTCCGCGCGAGCGCGGGCCCCCCCATGCTACTCCAGGTTGAACTTGGCGATCCGGTAGCGCACCTGATCGCGGGTCAGCCCCAACAGCCGCGCGGCGCGGCTGCGGTTGCCGCGGGCGCGGTCGAGGGCCTGGACCAGGAGGTCGCGCTCGAGCCCCTCGAGGTCGACCCCGTCGGCCGGCAGGTCGAACGTGCTCTTGGGCAGGCTGGCCGAGGCCGTCGCCCCCGGGTCGAGGTCGATCCGCTCCACGACCTGCCCCTCGAGCAGCAGGACCGCCCGCTCGATCGCGTTGCGCAGCTCGCGGATGTTCCCCGGCCAGGGGTAGCGCTCCATGGCCTGCACCGCCTGCGGGCTGAAGGCGCGCACGGTCTTGCTGAACTCGCGGCAGAACTGCCCGGCGAAGTGCCAGGCCAGCGGGAGGATGTCCTCGGGCCGCTCGCGCAGCGCCGGCAGCCGGATCTGCAGCACGGCGAGCCGGTAGTACAGGTCGGAGCGGAAGCCGCCGACCCGGATCTCCTCGTCGAGGTCGCGGTTGGTCGCCGCGAGCACGCGCACGTCGGGGCGGATGTCGACGGTGCCGCCCACCCGCCGGAACGCCTTCTCCTCGAGGAACCGCAGCAGCTTCGCCTGGAGGGCCGGGGTCATCTCGCCGATCTCGTCGAGGAACACCGTCCCGCCCGAGGCCTGCTCGAGCAGCCCGATCTTGCGCCGCTTGGCGTCGGTGAACGCGCCCGGCTCGTGGCCGAACAGCTCGCTCTCGAGCAGCGCCTCGGGCAGCGCCGAGCAGGT
>CAZMSZ010000172.1:0-14755 GCA_964569055.1 uncultured Planctomycetota bacterium
GCGATCGCGCTGGGGTAGCGCTCGTCGGCCTGCTTCTCGAGGCACGTCAGGCAGATCGTGTCGAGGTCGGCCGGCACCGGCGCCAGCGCGGCCGGGCCCTGCCCCGGCGCGGGGCGGGCGCGCTCGATCGAGGGCGGGCGCGGCTCGTCGCGGATCACGCTGCTGATCACGTTGAGCACGCTCGGCCCATCGAACGGGGGCCCCCCCGTGAGCAGCGCGTACAGGGTCGCCCCGAGCGCGTACACGTCGGAGCGCGCGTCGACCTCGCCCGCGCCGCCGACCTGCTCGGGCGGCGCGAAGGCGGGCGTGCCGAGGGTCGCGCCCGTCTTGGTGAGCTCCTCGCTGTGGCCGGCGAGGTCCTTGGCGATCCCGAAGTCGGTGATCTTGGGCCGCCCCTCCTCGTCGAGCAGCACGTTGGCGGGCTTGAGGTCGCGGTGCAGCACCCCCTGCGCGTGCGCCACGTGGAGCGTCCGCGCCAGCTGCTCCACCAGGCGCGCCGCCTCCAGCGGCGGCAGCGGCCCCTCGCGCGCCAGCCGATCGTGGAGCGACCCGCCCGAGACCAGCTCCATGGCGAGGTAGCGCAGCGGCCCCTCCTCGCCGTACTCGAACAGCCGCACGATCCCCGGGTGGCTCCCCAGGCGCGCCACCGCCTGCGCCTCGCGCTCGAACCGCTTGAGCCCGTCCTCGCTGAGGTGCGCCTCGGGGAGCATCAGCTTGAGGGCCACGCGGCGCCCCAGCTCGCGATGCCGCGCGATCATGATCACGCCCATCCCGCCGCGCGCCAGCTCCTGCTCGACCGCGTACGGGCCCACGCACGGCGGGATCGCGGCGGCCGAGGCGCTGCTGGCGCTCCGCAGCGCGCCCCAACCTCCGCCCTCCGCGAGCGCGCCCGCTCCCCAGCCGCCCGTGGACGCGACCTGGCCCGCCCAGCCCCCGCCCGGGCTCGAGGCCGCGCCCGCCTGCGCCAGCGCGGCCCGGTAGACCTCCGCCAGCGCGGCCTGCTGCGCGGGCGCCAGCGCGACGCGCAGCCGAGGCAGCAGCTCGCCCGGCGCCGCGCCGACGCGCGCCGCGTCGACCTGCTCGGCCGAGAGCCAGCCCCGCAGGATCACCTCGCGGACGACGGCTTGCTCCGCGATCGCGCGCGCCGCTTCGGACTGCACGCACCGACTATAGCGAGCGCCTCGCTCCGCCCGCACCTACTCCGCGTCGAGCGCCCTCCAGAAGGCGTCGATCTCGAAGGGGCAGCCGAGCACGCCCGAGTGCACCGCCCCCGCCGTCAGCGGCGCGAGCCCGTGCACGGGCTCACCCGGCGCCTCGCACAGCCCCTCGCCCGGCAGCGGGACCCAGCGCCCGTCGGCGCGCCCCAGGAACAGCCCCGAGCGAGGGGGCAACCCGCAGGGCTCCTCACCCGCGTTGAGCACCCAGTACTCCTCGACCCCGTTGTCGAGGAACGTCCGCCAGCGGTCGACCGCGTCGCGGCTCCCCAGGCCGAGGTCGCTGCGCTCCGTGCGCGGCGAGAGGATCTCGATCACCAGACGCGTGCCCTCGGGCGCGAACACCTCCCACCCAGGGTCCGGCACTTCGGGCTGGCCGGGCCAGAAGCGGGGTCGCCGATCGAACACCACGAAGTCGGGCTCGAGACAGCGCAGCCCCAGGGGCGAGCGGGGCAGGCGCTGCCCGCGCAGGCTCCAGATCGGATCGAACGCCACGCTCGGCTCGGGCACGGCCCACCAGCCGGCGGGCAGTCGCCCGTGCAGCCAGGCGTTCATGACGCCGATCGGCCAGCGGTGCCGGCGAGCGTGCTCGGGGCTCATGAGGATCAGCCTCCCCTCGGCGTCGCGGTCGTAGCGACGCCCGTCGGGGGGGAGGGCCAGGAGGTCCTCGAGGGCGATCCAGTCGCCGAGGCGGAAGTCGTGCAGCTCCGTCGCCTGCGTCTCGCTCATGACCCGTCCCCTAACGGAAGGCGAACTCTAGCGCGCGGGTCCGACACCCGCCGAACCGCTCGCTCCAGCGTACCTCCGCGGCCGCGCCCCGCGAAGCCCGCGCCCGCTCAGCGAGGCGCCGGGTGCACCACGCAGCCGCCCACCACGGCGCTGGTCCACTTGGCCCGCAGGGCCTGCTTCACGTCGGCCAGCGCGTAGCGCGCGCCCACGAACGGGCGCAGCCTGCCGGCCTCGACCCAGCCGAGCAGGTCCGCGAGGCGCGCGGCGCGCAGGGTCGGGTCGCGGTGGGTGGCGATCGCGGTCGGACAGCCCAGCACGTCGAGCCCCTTCATGAGGACGAGGTTGGTCGGGAGCACGTTGGCCCCCTCGCCGCTGCGCGCCACCAGCGGGGTGGCCGCCCAGCCCACGACCAGGAACCGCGCGCCGAACCGCACGCAGCGCAGGCTCTCGAGCGAGGTCTCGCCGCCGACCCCGTCGTAGACCACGTCCACCCCCGCCCCGCCCGTGAGCCCCTTGACCGCGTCGCGGAAGCGCGGCCCGGGCGCGGCGCCCTCGGCGGTGCACAGCACGTGGTCGGCGCCTTGGGCCTGCACGATCGCCAGCTTGTCGGGTGAGCGCCCGGTGGCGATCACCGTCGCCCCCACGAGCTTGGCGAGGTGCACCGCCGCGAGGCCCGTCGAGCCCGAGGCGCCGTGGACCAAGACCGTCTCGCCCGGCTGCAGCCGCCCGCGCGCGATCAGGCAGTGGTAGGCCGTCTCGTAGCTCGACAGCAGGCTCGCGGCCTGGTCGAAGTCGAGCCCGCGAGGGAGGGGCAACAGCGCGCTGGCGGGCGCGAGCGCGAAGCTGGCGAACCCGCCCTCGCGCCGGTGCGCGCCGAGCGAGCGCGGCCCGGTCTGGAGCCCGTCGGCGAGCACCGCGTCGCCCACCGCGACGCGCGCCGGGTCGACCTCGGCGCCCGCGGCCACCACCACCCCGGCGTACTCCAGCCCCGGCGTGTAGGGCGGGCTGGCGGCGTGCTGGTAGACGCCGGTCATCATGAGCAGGTCCACCCAGCCCACCGCGGCGCTGTGCACGGCGACGACCACGTCGCCAGGCGCCAGGGCGCCGGGGTCGGGCGGGGCCTGCGGCTCGAGCGCGAGGTGGCGCTCCACCACCTCGAGCGGGTCGTCGCCGAGCGCGGTCACGAGCGCCCGCACCCCCTCCTGCACCTCGCTCACCGCCCACCTCGCGAGCTCCCACCCTACTCGCTCGCCGGGCCGGTCCCGAGCGTGGTCGCGGTGCATCGCCGGCGATACACTTCGTGGCCGCTCTCCGCACGGCAAGGCTCCTCATGTCGCACGCGCTCGCCCACGCCTCTCGCCCGCTCCTCCTCGACCTCTACGCGCTGCTCCGCGAGCTGGACGCGCGGGTCTACCGCGGCCCCGACAGCGTCTTGCCGCGCCTGGGCGAGCTCGCCCGGCGGGCCGGCGTCACGCTCGCCGAGCTCACGCCCGACGGTGAGCTCGACGAGGCCGTCGCCGCGGAGCTGCGCGCCCTGGCCGCTGCGCTGAGCGGCGCCGCCGAGGCCTCCAGCGAGGCCTGGGCCGCGGCCGTGCAGCAGCTCCGCGACCGCTACGACGCGCTCGGCCACCTGCTCCGCCAGCGAGCGGTCGACGTGCCCGAGCGCCGGCCGCCGAACCGGGCCCGCACCGCGTTCCACATCACGTCCGCGCTGGTGTGCCTGGCGCTGGTGGAGTACGTGCTCTCCCCCTGGCAAATGATCGCGGTCGCCGGGATCGGCGCGGCCTGGTGCTGGAGCATGGAGCTCGGGCGCAAGCTGAGCGCGCAGATGAACGAGCGGCTGCTCGCCATGTTCGCGGCGGTCTCGCACCCGCACGAGCGGCACAAGATCAACTCGGCCACCTGGTACAGCACCGCCCTGGTGCTGCTGGCCCTCCTGTTCACGCCGCGGACCTGCGTGGTCGCGCTGGTCGTGCTCGGCCTGGCCGACCCGGCGGCCGCCTTCGTCGGCCGGCGCTGGGGTCGCCTGCGCCTGCGCACCGGGCGCTCGCTCGAGGGGACGCTCACGTTCGTGCTGGTGGGGGCCGGGGCGGCGCTGGCCGCCCTCGCGATCTGGCACATGGACGAGCTCACCTGGCCCTCCGCCCTGGCGATCGCGTTCGGCGCCGCCGTCCCGGCCGCGATCGTCGAGCTGCTCACCCGCCGGATCGACGACA
The DNA here is from genome assembly GCA_964569055.1 of uncultured Planctomycetota bacterium. Taxonomy (GTDB): domain Bacteria; phylum Planctomycetota; class J058; order J058; family J058; genus JAWLGW01. The sequence continues at coordinate 4,160 of CAZMSZ010000172.1, forward strand.
ACTTCGCGATCCCGCTGGCGGCCGCGACCGGCGCCTCGCTGGTCGGCCTCGCGTTCTGAAGCGACTCCCTGTCCTTGCCCTGAGGGGCAGGGCACGACGAGCACGAGCACGAGCACCCGGCTGAGCAGCCGGGGAACGCGAGGGTTACGACGCGCGTGAAGGGCGGCCGCGACGTGGGCGTGCAGGCCGAGCTCGACGCCGGGCGCTACCGCGTGACGGCGTGCGCTCCTGGAGACGACGCCGACGCCGCCGGCCTCGCGGTGGAGGTCGTGGCGGGCGAGGTCACCGCAGTGGGCACGGTGCCGCTCGGTCGGTGAGCGGCTACTGCGGCGGCGCCTCGCCGCGCGCCTCGGCGGCGTGGCGCCGGATCGCGGCCGCCGCCTCGGGCGGGATCGGCCAGCACGGCTCGGTGGGCGGCCCCCGGCGCCAGTCCATCCCGAACCGAGCGCCGCACTCGCCGCACAGGTACTGATCGGTCTCGACCCCCTCGTAGCAGCGCGTGGCTGGCCCCGCGCACTCCATGCACGCGACGACCTGCGCGTTCGGTCCGCCGGCCATGGGCTCCGCCTCCCCGGGAGTGTGCGCCGGCGCCCAAGCCGGCGCAACGGGGCGCGGACGGCTCGACCCGGCGCGTCGAGCAGCCTGCGCCGAGGGTCGCTCGGCGCGCGGGCGCGCCGTACGCTGCCCGCGGAGACCGCGCGCATGGACAAGGCCCTCTACTACGCAGTCGCCGCGCTGTTCGTGGCCGCCGCGCTGTGGGACGTGCAGGCCGGCTGGACCTACGTCGTGCGCTACGGCCCGGCGCGCCGGCGCGAGGAGCCGGTCCGCTTCTGGCTGAACGTGACGTTCAAGGTGGGAATGGCCGCGACGCTGGCCGTCGCGGCCTTCCTCGCCTGAGCGCCGCGGCTCAGGCGCCGACGCGCTGGAGGGTGGCCGCGACGTCGAGCAGGCGCCCCTCCTCGAAGAAGCGCGCGAGGTCGCGGCGGCGCGAGGCGCCGTCGAGGAGGGCGGCCAGGACCTCGTGGGCGGCGGCCCGCGGACGGGCGCTCCAGGCGAGGGCCAGCGCGCCGCTCACGTAGGGCGCCGAGAAGGAGGTGCCGCTGAGGTACTGCAGCCGCCCGCGCGGGGTGAGCGTGACCACGTCCTCGCCGGGCGCGGCGATCAGCACGCGCGAGCCGTAGTTGGACAGGCGCGAGCGACGCCCGTCGTAGCGGCTGGCGCCGACGGCGATCAGGGTGTCGACCGGGTAGTTGGCGGGGTAGGTCGCGTAGCGGTCGTTGCTGGCGCTCTCGTTGCCCGCGGCGACCACGATGATCGCGCCGGCGCGCGAGGCCTCCCGCAGCGTGTCGAACACGATCCGGTTGGCGCCCGGGCCGCCCAGGCTCATGTTGATCACGCGCGCGCCCTGCTGCACCGCGTAGCGCAGCCCGCGCACCAGCGAGAACTGCGAGGCGCCCCACGAGCGCCCGAACACGTCGATCGGGAGGATCCGCGCGTCCCAGCACACGCCGGCCACGCCCGAGCCGTCGTCCCCGCGCGCGCCTATGATCCCGCACACCGCCGTGCCGTGCCCGACGCGGTCGCCGCTCGAGGGGCGGCCGGTGGTGGCGTCGTAGCCGGGGAGCAGGTTGCCCTCGAGGTCGCGCAGCCCGCGCGCGGCGCCGGTGTCGAGCACCGCCACGATCACGCCCGACCCGTCGCGCCGCTCGCCCCAGGCCGCAGGCGCGTTGATCGCGCCCGCGCCGCGCGGGGCCAGCTCCCACTGGTAGCGGTAGGCCGGGTCGTTGGGCAGCACGGCCGCGGCCGCGGGTCGCAGGAGCGTGTTCAGCGCCAGCGCGTCGCCCACGCGGCGCTCGACCAGCGCGTCGACCAGGGCCGCGTCGGCCTCGGGCCCGATCGCGAGCTGCACCACGGGGGCGCCGCCGAGGTCGACCGAGTCGATCACGTCGACCCCGGGCAGCGCCTCGAGCTCGCTCGCGACGCGCCCCTCGGCGAGCCGCACCAGCACGTCGACCTGCTGCGCCCGCGCCTGCTCGAGCAGCGCCACCACCGCCGCGGCGTCCCAGCCCTGATCGGCCGCCGCCGACTCCGCGAACCGCGGGAGCGCGTCGCTCGCCGCCGCGAGCGTCGCCTGCCCGGCCGCGGTCATCGTCGCCGAGGCGACCGCCCCCACGTCGTCGCCGCCCTCCGCGAGGGGCCCGCGCGGGTCCCCACAGCCCGCCAACAGCAGCCCCGCCACCAAGGTGAGCCCGATCGCGCGTTGGTTCATGCTGAGACCTCTCCTTCCCTTCCGTAGCCCTGTATCGCGCGAGGGCAGGGGCCCGTGAGTCACGGAAGGGTATGGAGCGGCGCTCTAACACTTCTCGGACAATGTCCTTGCAGCGTCACCCGGCTCCGACCGGCGGACGATCGCGCCCCGCGGACGCGTCGAGGCCCGGGTGAGCGAAAGCGCTCGCCGCCTCCTGCGGGCTGCGAGGAGGCCTCACGCAGGGGCGCAAATGTTCGCATTTTATTCGGTGCGCCTTCAGTCCGGCACGTCCCCGTCCTCGACCTTGTCGGCGCGCTCGGGGTGCTGCTTGAGCGGCTTGAGCAGCCGCAGGGCGACGAGGGTCGTCGCCGAGAGCACCGCGGCCAGGACGAAGAGCTGATACGAGGCCGCGATCCCGACGCTCACCGTGATCCAGAGGCTGACGGCCGTGGCGATCCCGTGCACCTTGGTGTGGCCCTTGATGATCGCCCCCGCGCCTATGAACCCGATCCCGCTCACCAGGGCCTGGAACACGCGCGCTTGACCCTCGACGTGGTCGCGGAAGGCGAACTGGCCGATCTCGAGGTAGGCGCAGGCCCCCATGGCCAGGAGCGGGTAGGTGCGGAGCCCCGGCCCGATCTGCTGGCGTTCGCGGTCCCAGCCGATCGGGATCGCGAGCACGAACGCGACCGCGAGGTTGAGCAGGATCTGCGGCAGCTCCGCCCAGCCGGTCATGAGGTCTCCGGGCGCGCGGACCGGGACGGCCAGAGCACCAGCGCGCTGACGAGGGACAGCGCCGCGGAGACCAGCGGAGCGCCGAGCGCCGCGCCCGCCCCGATCGCGCCGGTGACCCACAGGCTGATCGCGGTGACCATGCCCCTCGGCTGCTCGGGGGACTTCACGATCACGCCGCTCCCCACGAACCCGATCCCGTTGAGCACGCCGAACACCACGTCCGCTTGCTCGCCCGGTCCCCCGGCGGAGGTCCGGGAGACGAGCAGGAACCCGCACACGCACACCGAGACCAGCGGGTAGGTGCGCAGCCCGGCGGAGCGGGAGCGCCGCTCGTTCTCCCAGCCCAGCGGAAGCGCCAGCAGGAACGCGAGCGCCAGCGCGAGGGCCGCCTCGAGGGGTGAGGGCGCCGAGAGCTCGTCCATGGGTACACCTCGGGGGCGCCGCGCACCGCTCAGGCCCGCGCCAGCCGGTGGGGCGCCTCCTCCCGCAGGGCCCGCAGCGCCCCTCCCCAGGCCACGAGCTGATCGAGCACCTGCCCGAGGGACTCGGCCTGGAACCCCCTCGGCTTGAACTCGCTGAAGTCCTCGAAGTCGTCGCGCAGCGAGAGCATGACCTGGTTGCGCACGGTCGCGACCTGCACCTCGGCCAGCACGAGCCGCAGGTGCTCCACGGCGCGCACCCCGCCGGCGCTGCCGTAGCCGACGAAGCCGGCCACCTTGTCGTTCCACTCGGCGTACAGGAAGTCGATCGCGTTCTTGAGCGCGCCGCAGATCCCGTGGTTGTACTCGGGCGTCACGAACACGAAGCCGTCGAACGACCCGATCTTGGCGGCCCAGCGCTTGGTGTGGTCCTTGGTGTATTTGCCGGCGGCCGGCGGGATCGGCTCGTCGAGCAGCGGCAGGTCGAAGTCCTTGATGTCGACCCGCTCGAACTCGGCGTCGCGGCGCTGCTGCGCGACCTCGTTCACCCAGCGCGCGACCCCAGCGCCGACGCGACCTGGGCGCGTGCTCCCGATAATGATGGCTAGCTTTGGCTAGCTTGAGCATGTTCGACTCCTTCCCGGACCCGGAGCGAGCCGCCCGAACGTGCGGGCCGCCCTCATGCTGCCTCCCAGGCTCGGCGCGACCCGCTCCACCCCGACCCGTAGCGCATGCGCGGGGCCAACCGCCTCCAGCGCTGACCGGCGCCCCCGGGCCCCGGGTGGCTCACGCGCTTGCGGAAGGGGCTCGTCCTCGGCCGGAGCGCGCGCCGAGCCGCGCATGTCTCCGGCGACCTCCGCCGCCCTCGCCGGCCGCGCGCCGCTGACTCGACGCGGCCGCCGGCCGCGGCGGCACGGGCGTCGCGCCGGCCGCCCCGGTGAATTCGAACCTGCGCCTCGTTCCCGCGGCTTCCGCTGGAGGACTGGCTGCCCTGCTCGCGGGCGCCGGGTCCGCGGCCCTGGTGGGCTTCGTCGACGGAGTGATCACGAGGCGATCACCGACGTCGACTACGCGGGGCTGATCATGCTCGAGGAGCTGGCGGAGCGCCTCGAGGACGGCGGGATCCACCTGGCCATCGCGCGGACCCAGGGCGCCGTGCGGAACCAGTTCGAGCGGGCGGGGATCACCGACACGCTCGGGCGCGACCGCCTCTTCCCGACCGTGGCCGCGGGGGTGGAGGCGTTCCGGCGCGAGCGCTCCCCGGCCTGAGCTGGCGCGCCCCCGCTCACCTCGTGGGAGGACCCCGGCGCCCGCGCCGGCAGGGTCTCAGCGGTGCTCGCTGCGTGTCCCCGGCGCGCGGGGGGGAGAGACCCGACCGTCGCGAAGGGGACCACAGATCGCCGCCTCACGACGGCACACCGCGCGCGGCCCCCCTGCGAGGCGTCGAGGAGCGCCCTGGAACACCACGACACCCCAGGCCGGCGCCGCGCCGGCGCGGACGAGGATCCGTCATGATCGACCGCCCTACGCCCAGGGAGGGCGCCCGGGACAGCTACCCCGGGCCGGAGTATCAGTACCCCCGCGCCAGGATCGGCCGGACCTACAAGGAGTCCCAACCAGACTTCCCGCCCATGCTGCCGGAGGCGCCCGAGGGCGCGCCCAACGTGGTGCTCGTCCTCCTCGACGACGTGGGCTACGGGTGGCCCAGCGCGTACGGGGGCCTGGTCCGCATGCCCGCCGCGGAGCGGCTGGCCGCCGAGGGGCTCACCTACTGCCAGTTCCACACCACGGCCCTGTGCGCGCCGACGCGGGCGGCGCTGTTGACCGGGCGCAACCACCACACCGTCTCGTCCGGGGTGGTGGCGGAGATGGCCACCGGCTTCCCGGGCTACAGCGGCCTCCTGCCCCGGAGCTGCGCCACGATCGGCGAGCTGCTCTCCCCCAACGGCTACGCCACCGGCTGGTGGGGGAAGAACCACAACGTCCCCGACGGGCAGACGAGCGCGGCCGGGCCCTTCACCTACTGGCCGCACAACCGCGGGTTCGACTATTTCTACGGCTTCGTGGGGGGCGAGACGGACCAGTTCTATCCCGCGCTGTACCGCAACACGACGCCGGTGGAGGCGCCGCGGACGCCCGAGGAGGGCTACCAGCTCACGACCGACCTCGCCGACGACTGCATTCGCTGGATGCGCGCCCAAAAGGCGCTCGCGCCGGGTCGCCCGTTGTTCGTCCACTTCGCGCCGGCGGCGGCGCACGGTCCGCACCAGCCGCCGCTCGCCAGGCGCGGCCGCAACAAGGGGCGGTTCGACATGGGCTGGGATCGCTACCGCGAGGAGACCCTGCGGCGACAGCTCGAGCTGGGTGTGGTGGCGCCCGGCACGCGGCTCACCGAGCGGCCCGAGGCGATCCCGGCGTTCGACTCGTTCGACGCGCGGGAGCGGGAGTGCCTCTGCCGGCAGGCGGAGAACTTCGCCGACTACCTCGAGCACTGCGACTACGAGGTGGGGCGGCTGATCGGCGCGCTCGAGGAGCTGGGTGAGCTCGAGGACACGTTGTTCGTCTACATCCTCGGCGACAACGGCTCGAGCGCGGAGGGCTCGCTGTACGGCACGCTCGACGAGGGCGCGACCATGTCGGGGATCGAGCCGCCGCTCGAGCAGACGATCGCGCGCATGGACGAAATGGGGCTCCCCGGCACCTGGCCGCACTACGCCGTGGGCTGGGCCTGGGCCGGCGACACGCCGTTCCAGTGGATGAAGCAGGTGGCCTCGCACTTCGGCGGTACGCGCAACGGCATGATCGTGAGCTGGCCCGCGCGGATCCGGGACCTGGGGGCGAAGCGCTTTCAGTTCCACCACGTGATCGACGTGGTGCCGACCCTGCTCGAGGAGATCGGGATCGCGCCGCCGGTCTCGGTGGGCGGCGTGCCGCAGCGGCCGTTCGACGGGGTCTCGCTGGCCTACACGTTCGAGCGTGAGAACGCCCGGGCGAAGAGCCGGCGCACCACGCAGTACTTCGAAATGGTCGGCAACCGCGCCCTGTACCACGACGGCTGGATCGCGAGCTGCCGCCACGCGCGGCTGCCGTGGGTCACCGCCGGGACGGTCGACTTCGCCGAGGACCGCTGGGAGCTGTACGACGTCGAGCACGACTTCAGCCAGGCCGAGGACCTCGCCGCCAAGCACCCCGAGAAGCTGAAGGAGCTCAAGGAGCTGTTCCTGATGGAGGCGGCGAAGCACGACGTGTTCCCGCTCGACGACCGGTTCGTGGAGCGGCTCGACGTGACGCTCCGCCCGGGTCTGTTCGCGGGTCGCCAGCACGTCACGCTGTATCCGGGCATGGTGCGCCTGCCCGAGGGCGCGGCCCCCAAGACGGCCAACGTCGACCACGTGATCACGGTCCACGCCGAGCTGCCCGAGGGCGCCGAGGGCGTCTTGATCTGCCTGGGCGGCGACAACGCGGGCTGGAGCCTGTTCGTCGACGGCGGCCGGCTGCGCTATCACTACAACTGGTTCACCTACGAGCGCTACGACGTGGTCTCCGACCGACCGCTCCCGAGCGGCAAGGTCAGGTTGGGCCTGGAGCTGGTGTGCGAGACCCCAGGCACGCCCGGCGGACCCGCCCGCGTGCGCCTGCTGTGCGACGAGGTGATCGGCGAGGGCCGGATCGCGCGGCAGGTCCCGGGGCGGTTCAGCGAGACGCTCGACGTCGGTGAGGACTCGCTCTCGCCGGTCTACCCGGGCTACCGCTCCCGCCTGCCGTTCCGCTTCACCGGCACGATCGAGCGGGTGGAGCTGGTGCTCGGGGAGGCGGCGCGGGAGACCACGGCGGAGCTGCTCGAGCAGCACCTGCGTCGGGACTGAGGCGGCGGGGGCGGCCATGATCGCGCTGCTCGGGTTCCTCGACGAGCTGCTGCGGGTCTCCACCTTGGTGTTCACGATCGGGAGCATGCTCTCGGTCGGGTTCAGCTATTCTCTGCTCGAGATCCTGACCCCGCTCCGCAACCTCCGGATCGTGCTCCTGGCGCTCATCGCCAACTTCCTCGTGGTCCCGATCCTGGCGCTCCTCGTGGTGCGCGCGGTCCCGCTCGAGCCGCCCGTCGCGCTCGGCCTGTTCCTGCTCGCCTGCTCGGCGGGCGCGCCGTTCCTGATCAAGCTGCTCGACGTCGCGAACGGCCACGTGGGCAAGGGCGCCACCCTGCTGGTGCTCTTGACCCCGCTCACCGTGCTGTTCGTGCCGTTCGTCCTCGCGGAGGCGCTCGCGCACCCCGCCGAGAGCGGGCTCACCTTCGGCGAGGTCAGCATGTGGCTGGTCGCCAGGCCGCTGCTCCTGTCGATCCTCGCCCCGCTCGCGACCGGCCTCCTGGTCCGCCGCGTGGCGCCCATTTGGGCGCAGCGGCTACAACCAGCGCTGGCCCGCACGGCGAGCGTGGCCCTCGTCGTCCTGGTCGCGTGCGCGGTGGCCACGAACGTGAGCGGGATCGTCGACCTGCTCGGCTTCCCGCTCCTGGCCGCGGGGCTGCTGACGGTCGGCGCCTTCCTCGCGGGCTACGTGCTCACGATCCCCGAGTACGAGGCCCAGGTCGTGGTCGGGCTAGGGACGGCGCAGCGCGGCGTCGCGGCGGCCATGGTCGTGGCGACCGAGACGATCGGCCACCCCGACTCCATCAGCATGGTCGTCATGACCATGCTGGTGGGCCTGCTGCTGCTGTTCCCGATCGCGGGCTGGCTGCGCAAGACCAAGCGCGCTCCCGCCGGCGCTCCGCGTCCCGCGCCGGAGCAGGCCCCGCAGCGCGCCCGTGCGCGCGCGAGCGCGCTCAGCGGCCCGCCCCGACGCCAATGACCGGCTGCGGCGCGCCCGCGCCGGGGTTGATCGCGGTGAGGTGGTGCAGACTCGAGAGCAGCGCAGGGGGGCCGGCGAAGAGGTGGAGTGCTCAGGACGTGAGCTCGTGCAGCGCGGTCCGCACGAGCTCGTGGAACGCGGAGCGGTTCGGCCCGCCGGGAATGTGAGCGTCGATCAGGTCTGCGTAGCGAGGGTAGGCGACGAAGTCCCTGGCCCACGCGCTCACCACGTCCCGTACGCGCGAGTCGGCCCGGGCGAGGGCCGCCCGCCACGGGGAGCCGATCAGCAAGGCCACGAGATCCTCGAGGTCTTTGCTCGTGTAAGGGTCGGATGCCCCGCGGTCTCGATAGGCGGCGGTCTTGGTGGCGAGGAGGTACTCGAGCCGCGCGACGTGCACGGTGCATCGAGGCGCGATCTCGACCTCCTGCGCTTCCTCGAACGCCTCGCGGTGGAAGGTGACGTCGAAGCCGAGCAACGCCGATAGGCCCTGCCCGTAAGGTAGGAAGTCGTACAGCTCGCCCTCGCGCTCGAAGCGAATGATCAGGTGCGGGTCGTGTCGAAAGCGAGCGGCGCGCAGCTCCTCCTCGAGGCGGCTCCACTCGAGTTGCGAGCTCACCGGCACGATGCAGTCGACATCCTTCGTCGGTCGGACCAAGTCCCCGAGCAGGTCCGCGCGAAGGTGGAGGCCGACCGTCGCGCCGCCCAGGAAGACTCGAGGCACCTCGACGGCTGCCAGCGCCTGAACGGCACGCACGAGCCGCTCCCGATTGGGGTCAAGCACTCGCCGACCTCAAGCGTTCCTTCAGCGCGACGGCGGCTACCTGGCGCTCGCGCGTTCCGCCGAGGCGCAGGCTGTCGACCACGGCGAGGAGCTCGTGCATTCGCGCGTCCCGCAGCGCGATCTCCGGCACCTTGGGGTGGAGCGGAGTCACGCTCTGTCCTCGGACCGAATCGGGTCCGACGTACGGCCAGACCAGCGGCTCGCCGGCGGCGGAGAGGAGGTCCCGCATGGGCGACGCGAACGCGGCGGTCGGCACTCCGAGCGCGACGGGTCCGAGCGAGGCTGGAAATGCGAAGCGTGCTCCATGGATCAGGAACTCTTCGAGGTTCCGCACGAGCACTCGCCGGTCGCGCGGCTCGAACAGCCGCGAGCGCGCCGCGCGGCGCAAGGAGTCGTGAACTCGCGAGGCCGAGACCCCGAGCTCGTGAGCCAACCCGCTGTAGGTCCACGAGTCGCCGGCCGAGTGCGCCTTCAGCACCGCAATCAGGTCGGATGGCCGAAGCATCTCCTGGGCCGCTCGATCCATATTCCAGAATCTAGAATATGGAACCCGGGCCCACAAGGGGGCACGCCGCCTCCGCTCCGCGGCCGACAACGGTCCGCCACCCGATCGCATCAGCATGGTCGTCGTGACCACCTCAGCGGCCCGCCCCGACGCCAATGACTTGCTGCGGCGCCCCCGCGCCGGGGTTGACGGTCGTGAGGTGGTACAAGCTCGAGAGCAACTCGAAGGCGTGGCGGTTCCAGTCGTCGGTCTGCCGCGTGCCGGGCGGGGTCGTCGGGATCGAGAACCAGCGACCGTTCAGCTCCACCGCGAGCCGGGTGTGCTCCGGCTCCTCCGCCGTCTCCGCGATGACGAGCGTGCGGGCGGGCTGCGGCCGGGGGGAGGGGGTCGCGGGGTGCGGCGCGACCGCGTACTCCCACTCGGGGTCCACCCCCCGGCCCACGAACCGCAGGACCTGGTGGAGGCTGCGCAGCTTGATCCAGCCCTGGAGCGGGTAGCCGCCGCCGGGCCCGTCGGGGCGAATGTCGACGAGCACGTAGCTCGGGTCGTACACCCTGGCCTTGGCGATCAGCGCCAGGCGCTCCGCCTCGGGGAGGCCCTCGGGTCGGTAGTTGGAGATCAGGACCCGGCCATCGACCTTGCGTGTGAGGAGCGGACCCTCCGGGTCCTCCTCGAGCCGATACCCTTGCGCCAGCAGATCGGCGACCCCCTCGAGGTCCGTGCCTGGGTGGGGGCGCCAGCGCTCGATCCGCGGGATCGGATTCACGACCAGGTGGAAGTCCCGGGCGAGCGCGTCGAGGTGGTAGATGCGACGGCGGAACTCCTCGAACTCCGCGGGCACGTTCGGGTCGTTGCGGCGGACCACGTGCACGTCACCGGCCTCCATCACCACGGCATCGACCAGGAGGCGGAGCAGCAGCCCAACCGAGACGCTGCGGCGCAAGAGCAGGTCGAAGGTCCTCTCGTCGATCGGCGAGAGCAGCCTGCGAGTGAAGGCCTCGCCTTGCAGCGGGACGATCGAGAGGGTCGGCGCCTCGACGGCGCGCGTGGTCAGGCCGAGGGA
>CAZMSZ010000173.1:0-11794 GCA_964569055.1 uncultured Planctomycetota bacterium
GAACCGCGCGCCCGAACTGCGCGCGGCGCCCCCCCGCCCTCCTCCTGACCCGGGGACTGAGGAACTCGATCCACCCTGTTCGACCTCGATCAGTCGCCGCGGGGGTCGGCGAGGGCAGCGACAGCACGCACACCACAACCAGCGGCCGGGGAGGGCGGCCATGGCAGCGACAGCACGCACCTCGCCAGCGGCGGGGAGGTCGGCTCTAGCAGCGACAGCACACACCTCAGCCAGCGACCGGGGAGGTCGGCACTAGCAGCGACAGCACACACCTCAGCCAGCGACCGGGGAGATCGGCTCTAGCAGCGACAGCACACACCTCAGCCAGCGGCCGGGGAGGTCGGCTCTAGCAGCGACAGCACACACCTCGGCCAGTGGCGGGGGAGGTTGGCACTAGCAGCGACAGCACACACCTCGGCAAGTGGCCGGGGAGGGCGGCTCTACCAGCGACAGCACACACCTCGGCCAGTGGCCGGGGAGGTCGGCCAATGCAGCGACAGCACACACTTCGACCCGCGGCGAGGAGATCGGCTCAAGCAGCGACAGCACACACCTCGGCCAGTGGCCGGGGAGGTCGGCCATGGCAGCGACAGCACACACCTCACGCAGCGGGCGGGAAGGAGGTGTGCCAAACCAGCGACAGCTCAAAACCAGTACCGGAGCGCCGCTCCCCCAGAGGCCGTCCCGCCCCATTGGGATCTAGGGCGCGCGACCACCAACACCGGGCCGTCCTCCCGACAACAGCGCCCTAGATCCCCCCGAAGAAGCCGCGCTTGATGGCGCCGATCTTCTCGATCCGCTCCTCGGCGAAGCGGTCGGCGGCCTCGTAGGTCGGGATCCCCAGCTCGCGCGAGATCTTGATCACGCGCTCGGTGTTGGCGTAGATCCCCTCGGCCATGCGGAGGGCGCGCTCGCGCACGTAGCCCTCCATTTCGACGTACACGTTGATCAGGCCGCCGGCGTTGACCACGTAGTCGGGGGCGTAGAGGATCCCGCGCTCGCGCAGCTCGCCGCCGTGGCGGTCCTGCGCGAGCTGGTTGTTGGCGCCGCCGCAGACGACCTTGCACTTGAGGCGCTCGATCGTCTCGTCGTTGATCACCGCGCCGAGCGCGTTGGGCGAGAAGATGTCGCAGTCGACGTCGTAGATCTCGTCGACCCCCACCACCTCGATGTGCTGCTTGCCGAAGCGCTCCTGAACCTCGGCGCAGCGGTCGGGGGCGATGTCGGTCACGATCACGTGCGCGCCCTCCTCGACGAGGTGCGCCACGAGGTTCTGGCCCACGTTGCCGAGGCCCTGCACGGCGATCCGCTTGCCGGCGAACGACTCGGTGTCGAACGCGGCCCGGGCGGTGGCCTGCATGCCCTTGTAGACGCCGAACGCCGTGACCGGCGAGGGGTCGCCCGACCCGCCGTGGGCGGGCGCGACGCCGGTCACGTACTTGGTCTCCATGAAGATGTACTCCATGTCGTGGACCGACGTGCCGACGTCCTCGGCGGTGATGTAGCGCCCGTTGAGCGCCTCGACGAAGCGCCCGAACACCCGGAACAGCTCCTCCGACTTGTCGGTCTTGGAGTCGCCGATGATCACGGCCTTGCCGCCGCCGAGGTTGAGACCGGCGGCCGACGCCTTGTAGGTCATGCCGCGCGAGAGGCGCAGCACGTCGCGCAGCGCGTCCTCCTCGCTGTCGTAGGCCCACATGCGGCAGCCGCCGAGGGCCGGGCCGAGGGTCGTGTCGTGAATGGCGATGATCGCCCGGAGGCCCGAGGAGTCGTCGCGGCAGAAGACGACCTGCTCGTGCCCGCCCTCACCGGTCATGGCCTCGAACACACCCATGGTTTGCTCGCTCTCCTGGTCGGAACAGATTGGGGTCGCCGCAGCGTGGGGCGGCGGGCCTCGTGGGCGCGCGCGAGGGCGCGCGAGGCGCCGAGACTGTAGGCCGGTCCCTGCGTGCTGTCAACGACGCCAACGGCCGAACGCACGGCGCGCCGCGTTACACTGAGCGCCCTGAAAGCCGCTTGTGACGCGGCGCGGCGGGCGATGTGCGGTTGCTCTTGTTCGACCTCGACGGCACTGTGCTCCACAGCGATGGCGCGGGCCGCCGCGCGCTCGACGCGGCGTTCGCCGAGCGCTGCGGCTGGGAGGACGCGACCGAAGGTGTGTCGTTCGCCGGCTCGACCGACCCCGGGATCGTGGCCGACGTGTTCGCGCGCTTCGGGCGCGACCCAGCCGAGGCGGCCGAGGAGGCGCCGCGCCTGTTCGCCTGCTACGTGCGCCACCTCGAGGCCCAGCTCGCCGCGCGCGTCGGCAGCGTGCGCGCGCTCCCCGGCGTGCCGGAGCTGCTCCCCGCGCTCGCGGCGCGCGACGACGTGGTCCTCGGCGTCCTGACCGGCAACGTGGAGGGCGGCGCGCGCCTCAAGCTCGCCGCGGCCGGCTTGAGCTGGTCGTTCGTCGTCGGCGCGTTCGGCGACGAGGCGCCCACCCGCCCCGACCTCCTGCCGGTCGCCCTCACCCGAGCCCGCGCGCTGACCGGCCGCTCCCTCGCGTCCGCCGACGTCGTCGTGATCGGCGACACCCCCCGCGACGTGGAGGTCGCCCGCGTCCACGGCGCCCGCGCGGTGGGAGTCGTCTGCGGCTTCGCCCCCCGCGACGCGCTCGCCGCCGCCGAGCCCGACGTCCTCCTCGAGGACCTCGCCGATCCGAACGTGCTGGACGCGCTGGGCCTGCCGGCACGCTGAGCTCGGAGTCGGAGTCGGACTCGGAGACGGAATCGAGTCGGGAGCCCGGCGAGCTTCGGCTTCACCCGGGGCGGAGCACTCGTACGCGACAGCTCCTCGACTCGGACCAAGCAGGAGCTCGCTCGAGCGACAGCCTTGGCGGACGTGGCGCCCCGGCAGCGACAGCTCTTCCTTGGCGCTCTTGGCGTTCTTGGCGGTCGACTTCTCGGGCCGAGGAGCGGGTCTGTGAGCGACAGCTCTTCTTGGCGGTCTCGGCTTCGGACGTCCCGCGCGCCCCTCACACCTCCGGCTGCCCCAGCAGCAGGCGGTTCTGCGGGGTGATCTCCGGCGGGATCGTGCGGGTCCAGATCCGGTAGCCCGCCTGGCGCAGGCGGTGGGCGCGCGCCACGTCGATCGCCAGGCGGGGCTCGAGCCAGCCTTCGAGGTCGGCGGTGTCGTTGCGGCTCGCGTCCTGGCAGCAGGGGAGGACGGCGACGCGGGCGCGGGCGGCGGCGGCCTTGGTCAGGACCTCGTCGGTCAGGGCGCCGCAGGCGTGGACCGAGCACACCAGGTCGCCGGGGGCGAGGTCGACCTCGGCCAGGGGACGCTCCTCGTAGCGGACCTTTCCTGCGAGGTGCGGCCACTCCGCGAGGAGGGCGCGCTCGAGGCGGGGCGCGCTCTTGGGGCGGCGGCGGTCGACGCACAGCGCGCCGGGGCTGGTGGCGTCGAGGAGCAGGAGGATCCAGGCCAACAGGCTGTGGCCGGCGGGCGCGTCGACCACGCGCCCGGCGCGGAAGCGACGGCGGATCCGGCGGGCCACCTCCCAGGCCTCGAACAGCTCCTTGCGCGGGAGGCACTCGGCGCTGGCGACGGCGCGGCCGATCCGGGCGAACAGGCCCTCGCCCTCGAAGTGGCGCAGGCTGGTGCGGGTCAGCCGGGCGCGGCTGGAGCGCTCGAAGGTCAGTCGCGCTTCCTCTCGTCCTTGCGCTCGCGCTCGCGCTCGAGCGCCTCCACGAACGCGGCCCGGATCGCCGCCGGGTCGGTGCTCTTGGCGGCGCGGGCCGCGCGGCGCAGGCGCTCGACGAAGGCCTGGGACAGCGTGCCGGTGACGGTGATCGCCTCGTAGCCGACCGTGGCGCCCGAGGTCAACAGCCCGACCCGCAGCTCGCCGCCGCGCGGCGGGTCCTCCACCTCGACCCGCTGCGCGAGGCGGCCGCCGCCGAACAGCAGCTCGGCGCGCTCGCGCGGGCGCTTCGCGTCGCGCTCACCCTCCTCGTCGCCTCGCTCCTCGTCGCGCTCGGGCGCCGGCGTGGCGAGCGGCCGGAGCGTCAGGGCGAACTCGACCTTGCGCCCGCGCAGGCGCATGGGCTCGTTCAGCAGCTCGCGGTGCTTGTAGCGCCCCTCCTCGCGGAAGGCCGTCAGGCACGGGCCGTAGGTCTGGCTGGCGCCGATCGTGGCCTCCATGCGGTGCAGGTACTTCTTCACCTCGTCCGCCGCGCGCGCCGCGCCGACCTTGGCGCCGAGCTGCGCCAGCGGCAGCTCGTCGAGCAGGAAGCCCAGCCCGGCGACCAGCGGCGCGCCGCGGCCGCTCCAGAACGCGACCAGCAGGTTCTGCCTGCTCTTGGCCTCGAGCTCGACCTCGACGGGCGCCGCGGGCGAGAAGCTCGCTACGAGCGCGGCGCGGTCGTGGCCGTAGCCGACCAGGAGCCCCTTGTGGACCTGCCACGGCTCGACCGGCGCCTTGGGGCGCGGCAGCGACTCGAGCCAGTCGTAGAGATAGCCCTGCGCGAACTCGCGCGGGCGGCCCACGCGGGGCCAGTCCTCCGCCTGCGCCTCGGCCTCGAAGTCGTAGCGCAGGCGCACCCGGCCGTCCTCGAGCACGGCCGCCTCGGCGCGCAGCGCCGCCGCGAGCAGCGCCTCGAGCGGGAGCTCGCCCGCGGCCGCGCGCGCCGCCTCGAGCCGCTTCGCCAGCGCGGCCAGCCCCTCCTCGACCTTCTCCACGCCGCCCAGCTCGCGCTCGATCCGCTCGCGCAGCTGCTCGGCCTGGTCGAGCTCGCCGGCGTCGACGTGCCCGTTGGCGAGGGCGAGCAGCTCCTCGGCGAGCGCCCGGCGCTGATCGACGCCGGGCTGCGGGGCAGGCTCCCCGGCCTCGGGCTGGGGCCGCGCGTCCGCGGGCGCCGGGCGCTGCGCGAGCGCCTCGCCCAGGCGGGTGCGCGCCGCGGCCTCCTCGGCCGGCCCGGCGTAGCGGCCGATCCCCGCCAGCAGCCGGTCGGCCGCGGCGGTCTCCCCGGCCGCGAGCAGCCGGTCGACCTCGGCGAGGTCGCCCGTGAGGCGGGCCTCGACCTGCGCCTCGAGCGCGCGCCGGGCGAGCTGCGCCTCGGCCGCGCCGGGCACGTCGTCCCCGTAGTCGGCCAGGTAGCCGGCGTAGTGCTCGCTCGCCTCGCGCAGCCGGCCGGCGGCCTCGGCCTCGCGGGCGCGCGCCGCGGCCTCGTCGAGCAGCTCGCGCAGGCGGCTCGCGGCCTCGTCGCGCAGGAGCGCGGCGCGCTCGGCCGCGCGCGCGGTCGGGTGCGCGGCGAAGAGGTCGCGCGCGCGGCGCCAGCGCTCGCCGAGCAGGTGCGCGTTGGCGGCGGCGAACGCCTCGAGCTCGCTCACCGCGCGCTCCGCCTCGGACTCGCTCGGGCCCGCAGCGGGCTCCTCCTCGTCCGCGCTCGCCAGCGCGGGCCGGTGCGCCTCGTCGGCCGAGTCGACGGGCCCCGCGTCGGTCGGCGGGGCCGGCGGCGTCGGCGTCGGCGTCGGGCCAGGGGGCTCGATCGCGCGCTCGGCGGCCCGCTCGGGCTCACGGGGCGGGCTCCCGCCGCCGACCGCCAAGGCCAGCACCAGCGCGCCCAGGAGCGCGGCCGCGCCGGCGACGAGGAGCCCGACCGGCAGCGGCTGCTCGCGCGGACGGGCGCGCCCACTGAAGGATCCGCTCGACGTCGCGCGCGCGTCGGACGAGCGCCGGACGCGGCCCGAGCGGCGCGAGGTCCGGCGCGAGCGTCCGCGCTGCGGGGCGGTGCGTTCCCCCGCCAGCCAGGACTGCAGCGCGCCGGCCAGCTCGCCCGCCGAGCCGAACCGCGCGGCGGGGTCCTTCTCCAGGCAGCGGGCCACGATCGCGCGCAGGTCGGCGTCGAGCGGCGCGCCGCCCACCTCGGCGGGGATCTCGGGCGCGTCGTTGAGCACGCGCGCCAGCACCTCGACCGGCGAGCCGGCGCCGAAGGGCGGCTTGCCGGTGAGCATGTGGAGCAGCGTCGCGCCGAGCGAGTACACGTCCGAGCGGTGCGTCGCCTCGCGCAGGTCGCGCGCCTGCTCGGGGGACATGTAGTTGGGCGAGCCGATCACGACCTTGGCGACCGTGACGGTCGCGTCCTCCGACTCGAGCGCCTTGGCCAGGCCGAGGTCCGCCAGCTTGACCCCGCCCTCGCGCGTGAGCAGCACGTTGGCCGGCTTGATGTCCCGGTGCACGATCCCGTGGGCGGCGGCCGCCTCGAGCGCGCGCGCGACCTCGCAGGCGATCTTGGCGGCGCGCTCGGGCGCGAGCCGCCGCTCGCGGCGCAGCGCGACCTCGACGTCGTCGCCGTCCACCAGCTCCATGGAGTAGAACAGCCGCGCCGCGCGCGCCTGACCCTCCTGGCCGACCTCGTAGATCTGGACCAGGTTGGGGTGCGACACCGCCGCGGCGAGGCGCGCCTCGCGCAGGAAGCGCGCCACGAACCGCTCGTCCTCCATGCGGTGCGCGAACAGGAGCTTGAGCGCGACGCGCCGGTCCATGGAGAGCTGGACCGCCTCCCACACCTCGCCCATGCCGCCGCGAGCGATCGGCCGCACCAGCCGGTAGCCGCCGACCAGGCGGCCGGGCGCGGGAGGCAACGGCGCCGACGGCGCCGCGGGAGCCGCGGCCGGCGTGGGCGTCGGCGCGGGGCGAGCGGGCGGCGCGGCGGGAGGCTCCGCCCGCGGCGCGGACTCGGCCGCACCCGGCAGCTCGATGGCGCGGGCGTCGCCGGCGGCCTGGCGCGCCGCATACAGGGTGGCCAGCCGCTCGCCCAGCGCGGCGAGCTCGTCGTGGGCGCGCGCGCACTCGGGGCAGGTCGCGAGGTGCGCCTGCAGCGCGCTCGCCTCGCTCGGCGCGAGCTCGCCGTCGAGGTCGGCCTGCAGGAGCGGCTCGAAGGCAGCGCAGCCGGTCTCGCTCACCGCGCACCTCCTTCGCGCCCCAGGAGCGGTCGCATGCCCAGGCGCAGCGCCTTGGTCCCCCGGTAGAGCAGGCCGCGCACGGTGCTGGCGGGCACGCCCATGAGCTCGCCGATCTGCGCGTAGCCCAGCCCCTCGCGGAAGCGGAGGTCGAGCGCGAGGCGCGTGTTCTCGGGCAAGGCGTCCACCAGCTCGGCCAGCGCCGCCTGCTCGTGCCCGAGCGCCTCGCGCCGCGCGAGCTGCGCGTCCGCGGCCTCGCTCGCGCCCTCGCGCTGGCGCGCCGCCGCCTGGAGGTGACGACGCTCGCGCGCCGCGCGGCGCCGCACGTCCTTGCCGAGCGTGCTCGTGATCCCGCGCAGCCAGCCCGCGAACTTGGCGGGGTCCTCCAGCCGCGGCAGGCTCTGCAGGGCGCGGACGAACGTCTCCTGCGCCAGCTCGTGGGCCTCGTCGGGGTCTCCAGCGATCGCGAGGGACATGGCGTACACGCGCCCCTTGAAGCGATGGACGAGCTGCCCGAACGCTTGCCGGTCGCCCCCCTGGGCGGCCGCGACGAGTTTCAGCTCGGCCTGGTTCAACGGTTCGCCTCAGGTCGCTCGCGGCGCCCCGGCGTCACGCGGTCGCCAAGAAGTTTCTGGCCCTCGCACGTAAGTCCTGAACCCTCAAAGCGGGCGGCGATCGTAGCCGTTCGCCACCGGCGGGTAAAGGCGCGCGCGCGCTCGCGAGAGGCGCGGGCGGTTTGAAGCACGGGACCGGCCTCGCTAGGATGGCACCAACCTCAACCTGCTTCCTCCCGCGGAGTTAGGACCTGCCTTCCGGGTCCTCGTGGGGGAGTGGACGAGGGGGGCGATGACCCTCGCGCGGACGAAGCAGTTCCTCCGCCGGCGCGGCGGCGTGATGAGCGCCACGTTCGGGGTCGGCGCCCTGCTCGCGCTCGGGCTGCTCGTCCCCCACGAGCGCTACGTGGGGCGCGCGACGGCCGCCCCCGCGGGGCCGGGCTACGCGGGCTCGATCGCGTGGCTCCAGGCGCAGCTCACCACGCGGGCCGCGCAGGTGACGAGCGCCACCGCGCTCGACGTGCAGGTCGAGCCGCTCGAGGCGCAGCGCGGGCCGCGCGGGGAGCTCGAGCAGCTGATCGTGCGCGCCACGGCGGCGGGCGCGGACGAGGCGCTCGCCGCGGCCGAGCGCCTGTGCCGGCTCCTGATCGAGGCCGACCGCGAGCGGCGCCACGCCCGCGAAGAGCGGGTCGAGGACGGCGAAACCGGTCCGGGCGGGCCGTCGCTCGCCGCGCTGCGGGTCGAGCTGGAGGCGCTGCGGCAGCAGCACCCTCGGCTGGCGGACGCCGAGCTCGGGGAGCGCGCCGCCGAGCGGCGCGAGGAGGCGCGCCGCGCGCGCGAGGCGCTCGAGGCCGCGGGCTTGCAGCGGCGCCGCCTCGGTGAGGAGGTCGCGCTGCTCGAGGCGGACGTCGAGCAGGAGGCGCGCCGCGCCTACGTCGCGCACCGGGCCCAGCAGCAGGCGGAGGCGCTGGCGCGAGCGCAGCGCGCCCGCCAGCTCGAGGCGGCCGCGCAGCCGGCGCCCGCGCGCTCGAGCGGGCCGACGCGCGCGGAGCTGCTGCGGCAGGAGCTCGATCGCTTGCTGAGCACGCGCACGCGGCGCCACCCCGAGGTGCGGCGCGTGGAGCGGGAGCTCGAGCTCGAGCTGCAGCGCGAGCAGGAGGGGCGCGCGCCCACCGGCCGGCTCGAGGCGCGCGACGACGAGCGCGCGGCGGGGGCGCCGCCGACGCGCGGCTTCGTGCTGGCGGGGGCCGATGGCGATGCGCCGCCCGGCGCGCGGGCGCCGGGCGCGCTCGCGCTCGACGTGCCCGACGCCTGGCTGCAGCGCGCGCCCAGCTACCCGCTCCTGCAGGAGGCGCGCCGGCGCGCGCGCGAGGCGGAGCTGGAGCTCGAGCTGGCGCAGCGGCAGCAGGAGCAGCTCGCGGCCGACGCCGTGCGGCTGACCGAGCAGCTCGCCGCGCTGGCGGCGCCGCGGCTGGAGGAGGCGCGCCTGCTGGGGGCGATCGAGGAGGCGCAGCGCGCGCCGGTGAGCGAGGCCAGCGCCGAGCGCGCCCCGCTCGAGCCGCCGCTGGTGCGCGGCGAGCCGGCCCGGATCGAGCGGGTGGTCGGGGCGGGGCGGTTCCCCCTGGCCCTGGTCGTGGCCGCGCTGGCCGCGCTCGGCGTCGGGCTGTTGGTCGAGCGGCAGGACCGCACGATCTACGACGTGGAGGACCTGCTCGGGGCCGACGTGCTGGGCGTGGTCCCGCGGCTGCGGGGGCGCTAGCGCATGGCCGGGTTCCTCACGCTGCAGGCCTACTGCGAGGGGTGCGACACCACGGTCGAGGTCTACGCCGACGAGCTGTTCGACTTCGACTGCCGCTGCACCACCTGCGACGGGCTGCTCGTGATCCAGGAGGGGGAGGAGGGCGCGGGCGGGCCCGCCGCGCGCGCCGACCGCCCGACCCAGGAGGACGAGCAGCAGGGCGACGAGCCAGACGACCTGCCGCTGCTCGGGGAGCCGCTCCGCCAGGAGGACCGGCCGACCCGCGCGGACGACGAGGGCGACGACCCCTACGCCCTCGCGGCGCGCGCGCTGTTCGGGGACGCGTTCCTCGACTCGGTCGACGAGGGGCGACGCGAGCGCAGCACCGACCGCGTGAACGACCCGCTGGCGGGCTCGCGCCCGATCGAGCCGCTCTCGACCAAGGAGTGGGCGGGCGCGCTCGGTGCGCTCGAGCCGCCGCGGTGGGACGGCTCGCAGACGCAGCAGGTCAAGGCGCGCGCCGCGGCGGCCGACCAGGCCGAGGTCGAGGCGCTGGTCGAGGTCGTGGAGGTGGCGTCGGGCACGCAGGGGCGCGGCTCGCGGACGTACGAGCGCGACGACCTGCTGCCGGAGTCGGCGCCCCCGAGCGAGCCGCCGCTCGAGGGGCTCACCACGGGCGGGCAGCTCGCCGCGCCCGCGCCGGCGGCCCCGGCGGACGACCTCGGGCAGCTGTTCCCCGACCTCGACTGGCTGGCGCTGATCAACGACCGCTTGCCGGAGGAGGAGCCCGAGGCCGACGTCGCGCGCCACGTGATCCGCTTGCCCGAGGAGGCGGCGCCGCGCTCGGCGGAGGACGCCGAGGAGGTGCGGCGCTTCCAGGAGACGGTGACGCAGGTCGAGGCCGGCGGCCCCGAGGCGCTCGACGGGCTGCTGTCGGGGACGCACGCGCGTCCGGCGCAGCGCTACGAGGGCACGGGGGCGCTGCGGGTCGAGGCGGAGCAGGTCGAGCGCGCCACCGCGGCCGGGCTCGCCGCGGCGGCCGAGGCGGCCGAGGCGGCGGCCGCAGCCGCCGAGCCGCAGGCCATCTCGCCCGACGGCGAGACGCGCCCCTACGGGAAGGAGACGCCCGCCGAGCCGGGCGCGGCGCCCGCCGAGCCGCAGGGGCACGAGGCGACCCGCGCGCTGCGCGCCGCGGCGCCGACGGTGGAGACGCCGGTCGCCGCCGACCCGGGGGCCGACCCGGCCGCGCTCCCGTTCCGCAAGGAGCGCCTCGACCCGGCCCTGGTGTGCGCGCGCGACGTGAGCTCGCCGCAGGCGGACGTGTTCCGCCTGCTCTACCAGCGGATCTTCCACGGGCGGAACGGCTCCTCGCCGCGGGTGGTGTTGATCACCAGCCCGGGGCGCGGCGAGGGGAAGACGACGGTGGCCGCCAACCTCGCGATCGTGGCGGCGCGGATCCCGGGCGGCGGCGCGCTGCTGGTCGACGCCGACCCGCGCGGCGGCGGCGTGATGCGTCCGCTCGGCCTGACCCAGGGCAGCGAGGGGTTGCTGGAGGCGATCCAGAGCGGGCGCGACGCGCGCGACTTCCTGCGGCCGCTCGAGCTGCGCGGCCTGTCGGTGCTGCCGCTCGGGGTCAAGGGCTCGGAGACGGCCGAGCTGATCGCGTCGTCGCGCACGGGCGAGGTGTTGGGCGCCCTGCGCGGGGGGCTGCGCGGCGCCGCCATGATCGTGGACGGCTCGTCGGTGCTCGAGTCGGCCGACCCGCTGGTGCTCTCGCGCAGCGTCGACGCGGTGGTGCTGGTGGTGCGCGCGGGGCGGACGCAGCGCTCCGACGTGGAGCGCGCGCTCGACCTGCTGGGACGGGAGCGCGTGCTCGGGGTGGTGATCAACGATGCGGCGTGAACGCGCTCCCCGGCGCCTCGGCGCGCTCCTGCTCGGCGCCGCGCTCCTCGCCGCGAGCGGCTGCGCGACGCTGCCGCCCGCGCCCGAGGCCACGGCCGAGCCCGCGCCGCTCGAGTTTCGGCTCGGCGTGGGCGACCGGATCCGCGTCGGCCTGTGGGGCGAGCAGAAGTTCGAGCACGACCTCGAGATCGGCCCCGACGGCCGGGTGTCGCTGCCGCTGATCGGCGCGGTCGCGCTGCAGGGGCTCACCCTGGACGAGGCGCGGGTCGCGCTCGCGCAGCGCTACAAGGCCAGCTACGTCGACCCGGTGGTGACGCTCGGCCTGCTGCAAGCGCGCAGCATGGTCGTCCACGTGCTCGGCGAGGTGGTGCGCCCGAGCACGGTCGCCTACGCCCGCGGCGCCACGGTGCTCGGCGCGATCGTGGCCGCCGGCGGCTTCCGCCCCGCGACCGCCGACCTCGCCGCGGTGCGCCTGGTGCGCCAGCGCCTGGGCGACCAGCCGCAGGCCTACGAGGTCGACGTCGAGGCCGTCATGGCCGGCGAGCGCGCCGACACCTGGCTCGAGCCGGGCGACGTGGTGTTCGTCCCCGCGCGCGCGGTCACGAGCTGGTTCCGCTGGTGGGAGCAGGCCATGCCGTGGGGGGATGGCGCGGAGGGGGAG
>CAZMSZ010000173.1:11894-14743 GCA_964569055.1 uncultured Planctomycetota bacterium
CTGGTTCCGCTGGTGGGAGCAGGCCATGCCGTGGGGGGATGGCGCGGAGGGGGAGTGAGGCTGCGTCCGTGGAGACAGCCCGCCTTTCGCTTTGTTTCTAATTTCTAATTCCCTGTTCATATTTCATATTTTCGGAGTAAGGAAATAAGAAATATCAACAGGGAATTAGAAATTAGAAATGAAGAACGGGCTGTCGCTCGTGCGAGAGCGCGATCCGCGCCGCGTGCCGCGGAAGGCCCGAGGTCGCCCAGCAGCGGTGGGCGGCGCTCCGGCGGCCTACCTACCGCTCGCGGAAGATGATCCGGCCCTTGGTGAGGTCGTAGGGCGAGAGCTCGACGAGGACCTTGTCGCCGGGCAGGATTCGGATGAAGAACTTGCGCATCTTGCCCGAGACGCGCGCCAGCACCTCGTGTCCGTTCTCCAGGGTGACGCGGAAGGTCGCGTTCGGCAGCGCCTCCTTCACGACGGCCTCGAGGGTGATCGCTTCTTCCTTCGGCACGGTCAACGTCCTGCAACGACCATAATGAGCTTGCTCCTGCGGCGCGGCGGATGGCCGGCCAGATGGGGGACCGAATGTAGCCGATCCAGGGTGCGACGCAAGCACCGCGCCCGAGCGCGGAGAGCGACCGTAGGGCGCCGAGCGCGCGCTCCTGGCGGGTGATCCTCCCCGCCGCCGGGGAGGAGCGCGCGGTTGGTTCGCGACGCTCGACTGGCGTGATCAGTTCCTTGCCCTTGCCCCTGCCCTTGCCTTGCCTTGCCGGGGTCGGGCAAGGGCAGGGGCAAGGCAAGCTCGATCGCTTCACGCGGGCAGCGCGGTCAGTTCGCGGCGCTCAGCCAGTGGAGGCAGTCCTCCGCCTCACGCAGCGCGCCCTGACCGGCACGGTCGATCGCGCCCGACTTGATCGCGTCGGCGCAGGAGGCGGCGGCGCGGGCGCGGCCGGCGTGGACCTCGGGGTCGAGCTCCTGCAGCAGCCAGTGCACGAGCGACTCGCGCGCCTCGGCCTCGTAGGTCAGCATGGCCACCCGCTCGGCCTGGCGCACGAACAACGGGTCCTCCATGCGCGGCGCGGCCGGGGCGTGCGCGGCCTGCTCGCTGAGCGCGCGCTGCAGCTCGGCCACCTTCTCCTCGAGGCGGAGGCGCGCCGCCGCGTCCTGGGCGCGCGCCCGCTCGAGCTCGGCCTCGAGCTGCGTCCGCTCGCGCTCGAGCACCTGCAGCGCCTGCATGGCCTCGCGCTCGAGCTGCTGGCGCTGCAGCTGCTCCTGCTCGTAGCGCTGCTGCACCTCGCGCAGCGCCTCCTGCGCGTGGAGCGGCAGCGGCCCGGCGGCCTGCTCGCCCTCGTCGCTCGAGGCGGCGCTGCGCGCCACGTCGCCGATCTCCCACAGCACCCAGGCCCGCGCGTCCTCGAGCTCCTGCGCCGCGGCCTCGAGGATGTGCAGCTCGACCCGCACCCGCTCGTCGACGCTGCCCAGCCGCGCGGTCAGGCGCGTCGTCTTGCGCTGCAGCTCGCCCGTGGTCTGGATCCCGACCTCGCGCGCGTGCTCGAGCGCGCGCTGCGCGGTGGAGAGGTTCTCGACCAGCCCCTTGCGCTCCGCCTGGAACTCCTGCCGCGCCCGCGCCAGGTTGGCGCGCGCCCCCTCGAGGTGGCGCTCGAGCTCGGCCAGGATCGCGGCCGCCTGGGCGAAGAACCGCTGCGCGTCGGGCGCCGTCGCGAGCAGCCAGCGCACCGCGTCCTCGCGCTGCGGGTCCTCGGGCGCGGCCGCCAGGCCCGACTCGAGCTCGCTGCAGCGGTCGGTGATCGCCTGCAGCCGCAGCTCCATCTCGGGGATCCGCTTGAGCTCGACCTGCGCGCGGCTGAGGCGCTGCGTGGCCTTGGTCGTCTCGGCCTCGAGCCCCTGCAGCTGCTCGCTCCGCTCGCGCAGCACCGAGTCCGCGGCGCGGAGCTGCTGGTGCGCCTTGACGAGGTCGCGGTGCGTGGCGAGGCCGCGCCAGCACTCCGACTCGAGCAGGCGCTCGAGGTCGTGGACCTCCTTCTCGAGGCGGGCCTGCTCGGCGCGCGCGCGGGTGGCCTCGTCCTCCAGCCGGCGCTGGACGCGCTCGGCCTCGGCCAGCGCCTCGTCGAGCCGCAGGCGCTCGCCCGCCGCGGCGAGGCGCGTCGCCTCGAGCTCGCCCTCCAGCTCGGCCTCGCGCAGCTCGAGCGCCTCGAGCCGCTCGCGCAGGAGCTGCTCGGGCTCGGCCACCTCGCCGCCCACCGCCGCCTGGAGCTGGGCCGGCTCGCGCCCCGCCTGGCGCCGCTCCTGCTCGTCCTGCAGGACGGTGCGCGCGACCTCGAGCTCCTGCTCGAGCGCGCGGGTCGTCTCCTGCGCGAGCGCCAGCTCGTCCTCGAGGCCGCCGGCGCGCGCCTCGGCCGCGCGGCGCGCCTCGGCCTCGCCGGCGAGGTCGGCGCGCGCCGCCGTCAGCTCCTCGCGCGCGGCGTCGAGCGCCGCCGCGCGGCGCTGCAGCTCCGCCTCCAACTCGGCCAGCGCGGCGCGCTGCGACGCGGCCGCCTCCTCCAGCGCGGCCAGGCGCGCGGCGAGGGCGCGCGCCTCCTCCTCGGCGGCCTCGCGCGCGGCCGCCGCCGCGGCGAGCGTGGTCTGGCGCGCCTCGAGCGCGTCGCGCGCCGCCTCGAGCTCGGCCTCTCGCCGCGCCACCGCCGCCCGCTGGTCCTCGAGCGCCTGCTCCTGCTCCTGCGCGCGCGCGCTCAGCGCGACCCGCTCCGCCTCGGCGGCTCGCGCCGCCTGCTCGACCTCCGCGAGGCGCGCCTCGAGCGCGGCTTGCTCGGCGGCGGCGCGCTCGGCCGCGGCCTCGGCGG
>CAZMSZ010000174.1:0-8010 GCA_964569055.1 uncultured Planctomycetota bacterium
CGCTTCGGCCCGAGCGCCTTCGCCGGGCGGGTCGAGGCCGCCGAGGCCGCGCTCCGCGAGGACCTGCTCGCGCTCGAGGCCGAGGTCGCCGCCGGCGCGGAGCGCCTCCCGGGTCCCCCCGAGCTGCGCGCCCGCCAGGCGGCCCTGACGCTGGTGGGGATCCCGGGCAAGCGCCTCCGCCCGCTGTGCACGCTGCTCGCCGCGCGGCTCGCGGGGCGGGCGCCGGACCACGGAGCCCTGGCGGCCGCCGCGGCCTGCGAGCTGATCCACACCGCGACCCTGCTGCACGACGACGTGGTGGACGAGGCCACGGCGCGGCGCGGCGCGCCGGCGGCGCGGGTGGTGTGGGGCAACTCGGCCAGCATCCTGGCGGGCGACTACCTGTTCGCCGAGGCGCTCCGGGGCGTGGGCGCGCTCGGCGAGGGCGAGCTGCTCCCCCGGCTCCTCGAGGTGATCGCCGAGATGGCCGTGGCCGAGGCGCTGCAGCTCGAGCGGCGCGGCCGGGTCGAGCCGGACCTCGACGTGTGCCTGCGGATCGTGCGCGGCAAGACCGCGGCCCTGTTCCGCTGGGCGCTGTGGGCGGGCGGTCGCCTGGGCGGGCTCCCGCCCGACGCCTGCGCGGCGCTGGGCCGCGCGGGCGACGCGCTCGGGACGGCGTTCCAGCTCGCCGACGACCTGCTCGACCTCGCGGGCGACCCGGCGGCGATCGGCAAGGACGCGCTGGCCGACGTGCGCCAGGGGAAGCTCACCTGGCCGCTGGCCCTGGCGGTGCAGGCCGACCCCGAGCTGGGCCGGGAGCTCACGGCGCTGGCGAGCGAGGACGAGGCGGACGACGAGGTGGCCGCGCGGGCGGCCCCGCTCCTGGCGCGCGTGCGCGCCTCCGACGCGCTGGCCCGAACGCGGGACCTCGCCGAGCGCGAGGCGGCCCGCGCGCGGCGCGAGCTGGCCACTTTGCCCTCCGGCTGGCCGCGCGCGCTGCTGGAGACGATCGTGACCCTGGCCGTGCGACGCGGCGCGTGAGGGAGGCCGCCATGTGGATTCGAGTCGAAGCGGGCGCCGAGCCGCGCGCGGTCGCTGCCGCGCTGCAGGGGCTCGGGCTGTGGACGCGCTCGCTGCGCGGGCCCGGCGGCGCCTTGGGGTTCGAGGTCCTGCCGTGCTCCACCGCCGTCGACCCGGCGCGCGTGCGCGCGGTGGAGGGCGTGGCCGAGGTGCTCGCCGCCGAGAGCCCGCACCCGCTGCTCGACGCGCAGGCCGGGCGCGCCGTGCGGGTGGGGAAGGTGACGGTCGGCGGCGGCGCGCCGCCGGTCCTCGCCGCGGGCCCGTGCTGCCTGGAGTCGCGCGCGCAGGTCGAGGAGGTGGCGGCGGCCGTGGCGGCGGCGGGCGGCCGGGCGCTGCGCGGCGGCGCGTTCAAGCCGCGGACCTCGCCCTACAGCTTCGCCGGCCACGGGCGGCGCGCCCTGGGCTGGCTGCGCGAGGCCGCCTCGCGCCACGGGCTGGCCGCGGTGAGCGAGGTGCTGTCGGAGGCCGACGTGGCCGCCGTCGCCGACGCGGTCGACCTCGTGCAGGTCGGCGCGCGCAACATGCAGAACTTCGCCCTCCTGCGGGCGGTCGGCGGCTGCGGTCGCCCGGTGCTCCTCAAGCGCGGTGCGGCCGCCTCGCTCGAGGAGTGGCTGCTCGCGGCCGAGCACCTGCTCGCGGCCGGCTGCCCGGGCGTGATCCTGTGCGAGCGCGGGGTGCGGGGGTTCGACCCGACCACCCGCAACCTGCTCGACCTCGGCGCGGTCGCGCTCCTGCGCTGGGTCTACCGCCTCCCGGTGTGGGTCGATCCGTCGCACGCCCTCGGCCGCCGCGACCTGGTGCCACCGCTCGCGCGCGCGGCCCTCGCCGCGGGAGCCGACGGTCTGCTCGTCGAGGCGCACCCTGCGCCCGAGCGGGCGCGCAGCGACGGACCCCAGGCGCTCGACCCGGCCACCCTGGGGGAGCTGCTGGCGCCCGCGGTCGCCGCGGAGGTGCTCGCGTGAGCGCCTCGCGCCCCGGCAGCGGCGCCATGTTCGACGGGATCGCCGCGCGCTACGACCTCTTGAACCGCCTGATCAGCCTCGGGCTGGACCGCGGCTGGCGACGCGCGCTGGTCGAGGCGCTCGCCCCGGCCGCTCCCGCGCGCGTCCTCGACCTCGCGACCGGGACGGGCGACGTGGCCCTGGCGCTGGCGCGGCGCTTCGCCGGTGCGCGGGTGTTCGGGCTCGACCCCAGCCCGCGCATGCTGGCGCTCGCGCCCGCCAAGGTGGCCCGCGCCGGGGTCGCGGCGCGCTGTCGCTGGCTGCTCGGCGACGCGCAGCGCCTGCCGTTCCCGGCGCGCAGCTTCGATGGCGTGACGATCGCGTTCGGGATCCGCAACGTCCCCGACCGCGACGCCGCCCTGGCCGAGATGGCCCGCGTGACGCGGCCCGGCGGCGTGGTGGCCGTGCTCGAGCTGAGCGAGCCGCGGCGCGGCCTGCTGGCGCCGCTGGCGCGCCTCCACGTCCACCGGCTGGTCCCCGGCCTGGGCGCGTTGCTCTCGGGCTCGCGCGAGTACGCCTACCTGGCGCGCTCGATCGCGGCCTTCCCTGCGCCGGAGGAGTTCGCGGCGCGCCTCGAGGCGGCTGGCCTGGAGGCGGTCGCCGCGCGTCCGCTCACGTTCGGCACGGTCCACCTCTACACGGGGCGCGTCCCCGACCCAGGGAGCTGAGAGTCATGCCCGCCCTCCCCCACGTGTCCGACCTGTTCGACCCCGAGCGCTGGGAGCCCGTCGCGGGCTTCGAGCGCCTGCAGGACGTCACGTACCACCGCGCCCGCGGCCTGCCCGTGGTCCGGATCGCGTTCGACCGGCCTGCCCTGCGCAACGCGTTCCGCCCCGAGACCGTCGACGAGCTGTACGCCACGCTCGACCACGCCCGCTGCACCCCCGACGTGGGCTGCGTGCTGCTCACGGGCAACGGCCCCTCGCCAAAGGACGGTGGCTGGGCGTTCTCGTCGGGCGGCGATCAGCGCGCCCGCGGCGCGAGCGGCTACACCTACGACGAGCACGGCGCGCCGCCGCACGGCCTGGGTCGCCTGCACGTGCTCGAGGTGCAGCGGCTGATCCGCTTCATGCCCAAGGTCGTGATCGCGGTCGTCCCCGGGTGGGCCGTGGGCGGCGGGCACAGCCTGCACGTGGTGTGCGACCTCACCCTCGCCAGCGCCGAGCACGCCCGCTTCAAGCAGACCGACCCCGACGTGGCCAGCTTCGACGCCGGCTACGGCTCGGCCTACCTGGCGCGCCTCGTGGGTCAGAAGAAGGCGCGCGAGGTGTTCTTCCTCGGCCGCACCTACTCGGCCGAAGAGGCGGCGGCCATGGGCATGGTCAACGCCGCCGTGCCCCACGCCGAGCTGGAGGCCACCGCGCTGGAGTGGGCGCAGGCGATCGCGGCCAAGAGCCCGACCGCCCAGCGCATGCTCAAGTTCGCCATGAACCTCGTGGACGACGGGCTGGTCGGGCAGCAGGTGTTCGCGGGCGAGGCGACCCGCCTGGCCTACGCCACCGAGGAGGCCCGCGAGGGGCGCGACGCCTTCTTGGCCAAGCGACCGCAGGACTACAGCCGCTTCGCCTGGCACTACTGAGCGAACAGGGCGAGGTCCGCGGACCCGCGCTCGCGCCTGCGGTGGTAGCCTTCAGGCCCGCGCGCCGGAGACGTCGACCGCCTTGACCCGCCGCTCGCCCGCTCCCTTCGCGCTGCTCGCTCTGTGGGCCGCTGCGCCCCTCGCCTGGGCCCAGGCGCCCGAGTCCGAGCGGCCCGCCGCCGCCGCGGAGCGTCTGCTGGAGGAGGCGGGCCGCGACCCCGAGCGCGCGCTCGGCGAGTGCGAGGCCCTGCTGGGGCGCGCCGACCTCGAAGGCGCCACGCGCGAGACGCTCCAGCGCGCGCGGGCGCGCGCGCTGGCCGGCGCCGGACGACGCGACGAGGCGGTCCGCGCGCTGCGCGCGCTCCTGGCGCGCGGGGCCTCGGTGGCGGGCGACCTGCTCGCGCTGGTCGGCGCGCGGCTGGAGGTCGCGAAGATCGCGCTCGCGCCGGGCGAGCCGGCCCGGCTCGCGCTGCGCGGCGCGGCCACGGGGCCGCTCGAGCTGCGCCTGTATGCGATCGACGCCGCGCGCTGGCGGCGGGCGGTCGAGCAGGAGCCCGAGCGCGGCCTGCTCGGGCACCTGCGCGCCCCGCCTCCGCCGGCGCTGACGCGCTCGGAGACGTGGCGAGCGCCCGCGCTCCCGCCCGAGGGCGGCGCGCTCGAGGTGGTCACGCCGCGCGCGCTCGCGGCCGGGCTCCACCTGCTCACCGTGACCGCGCGCGGCGTGACCTTGCCCGTCCCGCTCGTCGTGTCGCGCGCGACCGCCGCCGTGCGGCGCGGGGTGGGCGAGGGCGCGCTGTTCTTGGTCGACCGCCGCAGCGGCGCGCCGCTCGCGGACGTCGAGCTGACCGCCCTCGACCCGCGCGGTCGGCCGCTCGGCGTGCTCGGCCGGACGGGGCCCGCGGGCGGACCGAGCGCCGGGCTGCTGCGCTACGGCGGCCAGGCCACCCTCGCCAGCGCCTGGCTGGAGGGGGGCGAGCTGGCGCTGATCGAGCTGCTCCCCGCGGCGGAGGCCCCGCCGCCCCGGCCGGCCCCGCTCGCGACCGAGCTCCCGCGCGCGGTGCCCGGCCGCACGATCCGAGCCCGCGCGTTCGAACGCGATGTCGCGGGCCGGCTCGAGCTCCTCGGGCCTGGCGGCCTGGCCTGGGCGAGCCGCCCGCTCGAGCCCGACCGCAGCGGGCTCGCCACCGCCGCGCTCCCGCTCCCCGGGTTCGCGCCGCCGGGCACGTGGTCGCTGGCGATCGGCGAGGAGCGGCACCGGCTGGAGGTCGACCCGCGCCCCACGCCCGAGGTCGTGCTCGAGGCGCGGCTGACGTGGGCCGAGGGGGCGCCGCGCGTGGCGCTCGCCGGTCGCTTGATCACGGGGGCGCCGCTGGCTGGGGCCGCCGTGCGCTGGCGCCTGAGCACGACGCCCGCCGAGCTCGCCTGGAACGCGACGGAGCCGCGGCCGCTGCCGCGCTACGCGGCGCGGGTGCGCGGTCCGCGCGCGGCGCTCGCGGCGGGCGAGGCGCGCCTCGACGCGGCCGGCGCGTGCGCCTGGAGCGAGGTGCTCCCCGCGCAGGAGGGAGCCCACATGCTGCGGCTGGAGGCATGGGTGGAGGACGGACCGCTCGTGGCCTACGCCTGGAGCGAGCTCCCGCGCGCGCCCGAGCAGGAGCGGGTCGGGCTGGTGGTCGCGCCCGAGCTGGCCGGTCCGCGCGAGGTGGTGCGCGCCACGATCGTGACGGCCCGCGCCTCGGGCGAGCCGACCGCGCGCCGGGACCTCGTGATCGTGGAGGACGGCCCGCGCGGCCAGGGCGAGCCGCGGACCCTGCGCACCGACGAGCTCGGCCGCGCTAGCACGAGCTACGCGAGCGGGGCGCCCGGCCCGCATCGCTGGGAGGTGCGCGCCGCCGCCGGAGGCGAGCGGCTCGCCGTGGCCACGGCCTGGCGGGCCGAGGGAGACCGCGCGTCCCAGGCGCCTGCGACCCTGCCCGCCGTGGAGCGCCTCGAGCTGTCGTTGGTCGAGGAGGCGAGCGGGCTGCGCGGGCTGTTGCGCGCGCGTGAGCCCTCGGGCTGGGCGCTCCTCACGCGCGAGACCGAGCGGCTCGTCGACGCGCGGGTGGAGCCGTTCGTGGACGGCGCGCGCTGGGACCCCGAGCGCCTGCCGCCGCCGGGAGGGCGCTACGCGGTCACCGTCCACGGGGCGCGCGGCTGGGAGCACGCGGCGGTCGAGCGGGCCGAGACGCGCGAGCCGCTGCAGGTCGTTGCGCACCCGCCTCCTGCTGGCGCGGCTGGCGCGGTCGTGCGCGTGCGGGTCGAGTCGAGCGGCGCGGCCGAGCAGGGCGCGCCGCGCGGGCGCGCGGCGCGCCTGTTCGCCTCGCTCTATCCGGCCACCAGCGCCGCGACGCTGGATCGCGGCGGCGTGCCCGCGGCGCCGCCCGCGACGCTGGTGCGCGGGAGCGCGGTCGCGGGCCAGCCGATCGACGAGGCGGCCACCCGGCCTCCGGCCGCGGCCGAGTGGCCGCGCGGTCTGCAGGCGTTCGCCGCGGCGGTCGCCGAGCCGGCAGGCTCGCGCGCCTGGACCAACGGGGCGGGGGTGGGCGAGCTCGAGGTGACCCTGCCCGACGCGCCGGGGACCCACTGGCTGCGGGTCGAGGCGGTCGACTCGGAGGGGCGGCGCGGGGCGACCTGGTGCCCGCTCGTGGTCGTCGCGCCCCTCACCGCGCGCCTCGTGGCGCCCACCCACGCGTGCCCGGGCGACCGCAGCGAGGCGGTGCTGGTCGTGCGCGCCGCAGCCGCGCTCGCGCCCGAGGACGTCCTCACGGTCTCGTGGCGCGCGAGCGGGGTCGCCGTGGACACTCCGCGCGTAATCGGCACGCGCCCGGTCCTGCAAGGCGACCCGGGCCCGCGCGCGCTGCGGCTCGAGGGCGCGTCGGCGTTCTGGGTCGTGCTCCCGCTGGTGGCCCACGACGGGCTGGTCGCGCCGGGCGAGGGCGAGCTGGAGGTGAGCGTGGCCCTCGAGCGCGACCCCGCGAGCGCCGTGCAGCGCCGGGCGTCGCTGCCGCTGGCGCCGCGCGCCGCGCGGGTGGTGCGCGCCTGGACCGCCAGCGCGGCGCCCGACGCCTGGGCGCGGCTGGCGCTCGACCTGCCGCGCGAGGCGTTGCCAGGGCGCTCGACCCTGGAGGTCGCGATCGACCCGGCCCCGATCACGGTGGCCCTGGCCGCGCTCGCGGACCTCGAGCGCGCGCCGGGGCTGCGCGCCCGGCTGGCCGGCTTGGCCCTGCGCGGCGAGGCGGCGCGGCTGCTCGGAGAGCGGCGCCTCGCGCCGCCCCGCGCGCCGGCTCCGCCCGAGGCGCGCGAGGTCGAGGAGGCGGTCGCGCTGGCCGCGGCGGCGCGCGACGCAGCGGGCGGCTGGGGCCCGGCCACGGCCGACGTGGTCCGCGCGCTCGCGGCGCTGCGGCGCGCGGGCCACGACGTCCCGGCGGGGCTGCTGCTCGCCGCGCCGCCACGCGACGACGCCGACGCCCGCCGCCTGCGCGCGACCCTCGGCGCAGACCCGCGGCTCCCCGCGCCGGGCGAGCCGCTGCCGGCCGACCTGAGCGCCGCCCTGCTCGCGCTGGCCGCGGAGCCCGCAGGGCTGCTCACGCCGCGCTGGACCGCGCTCCTGCTCGAGGACCTGGCGCGCAGCGGCGTCAGGCCCGACCTGCGCGACCGGCTGTGGGCCGCGCTCCTCGCCCGGCGCGTCGGCCCGGGCTGGCCCGACCCGGGCGCGGCGGCGGCCTGCCTGCGGGCCGCCCTGGCCCTCGCGGCCGCGCGCGGCGAGGAGGCCGCGGCGCGGGTCGAGCTGCAGCTCGAGGGGCGGCGGCTGCTCGAGTCGTGGAGCGGCGAGGGCCTGGCGCGCTGGAGCGGGGTGGCGCGCTACGACGGGCCCGAGGTCGCCACGCGGGGCCGCCTGCGCGCGCGGGCCCGCGAGGTGCCGCTCGAGGTCGCGGCGCGGGTCACGTCCTGGGTGCGCCACCAGGCGCCCGCGGGCGAGGGGCTCACCCTGACCCGCACCCTGACGAGCGCGAGCGGCGCGCCCGCGACCACGGCCCGGGTCGGCGAGCGGCTCCGCCTGATCGTGAGGATCGAGGAGCGCGCCGCGCCCCCGCCGGGCGCGGGCCCGCTCCTGCTCGAGCTCCCGCTCCCCGCCGGGTGCGCGCTGCTCGAGCGGCCTCCGGGCGCGAGCTTCGCCCGCGGCACCCTGAGCTGGGAGCTCGCCCCCGGCGAGCACGCGGTCGAGCTGCTCGCGCTGCTCCCGGGCGAGTACGCGCTGCCGCCCGCCCGCGTGAGCGACCCCGCGCGCGCGTCCGAGCGCTGGGCGGTGAGCGGCGAGGCGCGCCTGCAGCTCAC
>CAZMSZ010000174.1:8110-14681 GCA_964569055.1 uncultured Planctomycetota bacterium
GGGCCCCCAGCTCCAGGGATGCACCCGCGCCTCGACGGGGTTGGGCCACACCTCGTGGCGGAGCGGCGGCGCCTCGGGATCGACCTCGGGGGCGTCCGCGCGCCCGCCCAGCTCCTTGGCGAACACCCGCACCCGCGCCAGCGGCGCGCTCAGGGCCGGGGCGCGCAGCTCGAGCGTGGAGCGCCCCGGGGGGAGCCAGGCCACCACGTCCTGACGGCGCTGCGCCGTGCCGGCGGGGTCGAGCCACTGCACCGCCAGCCGGGCGTACTGCGTGCTCGGCTCCTGGTGCTCGAGGCCCAGCCGCAGGCCCCAGCCGCCACCGACGCGCTCGAGGTCCGAGCTCGCCAGCGCCAGCGCGAAGTCGCGCGGGTCGTACTCCACCTCGGGGTCGCCGAGCGCCGGCGGCGCGTCGATCACGATCAGGTCAATGGTGCGGAGAGCCGTGGGCTCGGTCGGACCGGCCACGCGGCAGCGGACCCAGCTCTCGCCCGGGGTGGGGAACGCGATCGGGGTGGGCGCCACGCCGATCACGCGGCCCTCGCCGTCGCGGAACTCGACCGCGATCCGCGTGCCGGGCCGGCCCTGGCCGCGCGCCGAGAACGCGACGTACCAGGGCTCCTCGGGCCGGGGCGGACGCTCGACGTCCAGCCTCGCGATCTCCACGCCGGGGAGGTTGAGATCGCTGCGCCACTCGACGCTGACCCGGTCGATCTCCTGCACCAGCCCGGGCGGCGCGCCGGTCACGCCGCCGGGCGGCTCCTCGGGGAAGGTCTCGGCGGTCTTGGCAGGGGTGGCCGTGGAGATCGAGTCTGCGGCTTCGGTGGCCGGCGACTCCGGAGCGGTGCCACGGCACCCGGCCACGGTCAGCGCGAGCGCCCAGGCGGCGCACAGGCGTAGGGTCATGGGTGGAGCCTTCCTCCCCGGCGTGCGGGCGGGACGCTACCACGGTCGGCTCGAGGTCGCCGCACGTGCCGTGCGTGCGGGACGCGCACGACGAAAGGTGGCGCCTCCTGTCAGAGCGCCTGCTGGAGCTGCCAGATCGGGAGCAGGATCCAGCCCACCATCGAGCCGAACACCACGACGGCGCCCAGCACCGCCGCCTGCGCGCAGACCCGCTCGAGGCGGGCGGGCAGCCGCAGGAGCGGCAGCGGGGCCAGGAGCACCAGCGCGGGGAGCGTGAACCACCACCTCGCGAGGTGATTGGCCAGCGAGAGCAGCACCTGTGTGGGGAGCGGCAACGCCACGCCCAGGCTGGCGAACACGTCGGCGAACTTGGGTATCAGCACGACGAGCACCCACCCGGCGAGGGCCGCGGCGCCGACGGCGAGCGCGTAGGGGCCGTGCGGCAGCGCGCTCGCGGCCGCGCGCCCGTCTGGGGTGAACCACCGCCGGCAGGCGGGGTGGAGCACCACCGCCACCAGGACGAGCAGGATCGGCGCGATGGCCAGGGCGGCCGCGACGCCGCGCCCCTGCCCGGCGGCGGCGGCCAGCGGCACCGCGACCAGCGCCGCCAGCAGCGCGGTCCACCGCCCGGCCCAGGGCCGGAGGCGCAGCAGCGCGAACCCGAGGACCGACGGGACGAGGGCGAGGGTCGCGACGAGCAGCGCCGAGGGCGCGCGCAGGGTCGTGGGGTCCTCGCTCTGTCCCGCGACCAGGTGCAGGATCAGGAACCCGATCGTGAGGAGCCCGTCCGCCGCGAGCGCCGCGCCGGCGCCGAGCGGCAGCGCCAGCGACAGCGCCTGACCCCAGGTCGCGCGGGGGCTGGCCGCCTCGGGGTCGACCCGCCAGGCCTCGAGGGCCGCCGCCCGCTCGGCCTCGCTCAGGGTCGGGTAGGCGCGCGCCACCGCGGCGGGCGCGCGCTCCTCGCCCACGCGCTCCACCAGCCGGCCGATCGCGCGCACGGCGACCGGCGGGTCGCCGAGGCCGGGAGCTCCCGTCGGGGCGAGCGGGCGGGGCGTGCTCACGGGGATCTCCTACTGCGGCTTCGCCTCGAGCGCCTTAACGGCCTCGTCGAAGGCGGCCTGCACCGCCGCGGTCTCCTCGGCGCTGGGCGTGCCGAGCTGCCCCTCCGCGTCGACGGTATGGAAGCTCGTCATGGCGCGCCCGGCGCGGATCACGTCGAGGCGCAGCAGCAGCTTCCCGTCCGCGCCGGGGTGGGTGAACACGCGCGTGACCGGCTGGTCGTCCTCGTTGACGAACAGCCAGCCCGCCTTGACCGCGGGCTGGTTCATGGTCGACACGCGCACCACCGACGAGCAGCCCGCGAGCGCGAGCAGCAGCGCGGCCGCCGGCGCGAGCAGCGCGGCGCTCACTCGCAGACGTAGCACACGCCCAGCCCGTCGACCGCCTGGGGGCGGTCGCGCTCCGCGTTGACGATGCACAGGAACCCGAACGGCTCGCTCGCCCCCTCGGGGCAGCGGAACTGGTGGGCGTCCATGGGGGCCACGTAGACCACGTCGCCGAACCCGACCTCGTAGATGTAGCAGCCGGTCTGCGCCTCGCCGCGTCCGCGCATGCCGACCACCACGTGCTCGTGCTCGTGCTTCTCGAGCGTGGAGTAGCCGCCGGGGTCGATCTCGAAGTAGCGCACGTGAAAGCGCGGCGTCTCGCCCCGCTTGCCGATCAGCTCGCGCCGGGTGATCCCCTTGTAGTCGGCGGTGTCCTTCTTGTAGGGCTCGAGCGGGACGCCGGCCCACTCGAACCCCGCCAGGAAGTCGAGCACCTTGCTGTGGTTCCCCTCCAGGCCGGGGCGCGGCGGCGCCTTGCCGCTCGGCGTGCGCACCCCGCTCGGGCTGGCGCCCGCGTTCGCGTCGGGCGGCGTCACAGGCAAGGCCCTCCGGCGAGCGCGGCCAGGCGGAGCGCGGCGCGACCCTCGGGGCCGTCGGGCTCGCCCTCCCCCGCCTCGAGCAGGAGCGCGGCCTCCAGGCCGCGCGCCAGGCGGAAGGCCAGCCCGCGGGCGGGCGCGGGCGAGGCGCCCTGGCCGAGCGCCGCGAACCCCTCCTCGGCCGCGGCGAGGTGCGCCGCCGCCTGCTCGCGCGCCGGGGCCAGCGCGGCCGCCGACGAGACGTCGAGGGCGGCGCGTCCGCGCTCGAACAGCGGCGCGAGCTGGCCCTTGCGGGCCAGCCGCACGAGGTCGAGCGCCAGCACGTTGGTCGTCCCCTCCCAGATCGGCAGCACCTGCGCGTCGCGCAGCACGCGCGCCATGGGCCAGTCCTCGATGTAGCCGCACCCGCCGAGCATCTCCACCGCCTCGGAGGCGCAGGCCACCGCGACCTTGCCGGTGAACAGCTTGATCAGCGGGGTGATCGCGCGCAGCAGGCCCTCGGCGCGGGCATCGCCGCCGTCGGCTCGGTCGATCGCGGTGGACGCCTCGAGGACCAGCGCCAGCGCGCCGGCGTACTCGGCCTCGAGCGCGCCGAGCGTCTCGGCGGCCAGCGGGTGCTCGACCACCTTGCGCCCGAACGTGGTGCGCCGCTCGGCGAACGAGCGCGCCTCCAGCCACGAGCGCGCGATCGCCGAGCAGGACACGACCGCGTTGTAGAGGCGGGAGAGGTTGAGCATGCCGGCCATCTGCTTGAAGCCCGAGTCGATCGGGCCCACCCGCAGGGCGGGCGCCTCGGCCAGCACGACCTCGCCGGTCGGCATGGAGCGCGTGCCGAGCTTCGCCTTGAGCCGCTCGATCCGGAACGTCTCGCCGGTCTGCTTGGCGCGCTCGATCAGGAACAGGCCCAGCCCGGCCGTCCCTTCGGCCGCGCCCTCGGGGCGGGCCAGCGCCAGAATGTACTCGGCGTCGACGTTGCTGCAGAACCACTTCTCGCCGCTCAGCGCCCACTGATCGCCCAGGCGCTTGGCGAACGTCCCGGTGTCGGTGCGCGAGCGCTCGGTCAGGACCCAGGTCTCGCCGACCCGCCGGGCGCGGGTCTCGGCCCGCCCCACGTCGGAGCCGCCCGCCTTCTCGGTCAGGAACATGGCGCCCGTCGAGCGCGGGTCTCCCAGCCCCCACGACAGCCGCGGCACGAACGCCTCGGCCAGGCCCGCGTCGCCCGAGCGCTCGAGCACCCGCGCCACCCCGTCGGTCATGCACAGCGGGCAGAGCACGCCCGCCTCCGCCATGCCGAACTGGAGCGTGCGCGCGAAGCCGACCCGCTGCGCCACCCCGCGCGCCCGCAGCTCGGGGTCGTACTTGGCGCCGACCAGGCGGTACTTGCCGTAGGCCAGCGCCTCCACCTCGCGGTAGGCCGGGTGGTACTCGATCGCGTAGACCGGGTTGCCGGCGGGGTCGCGCGGGACCAGCCGCGGCCCCTCGCGGTCGGCCAGCACCGCCAGCCGCTCGATCCGGTCGGCCGCGTCGGCGCCGAGCGCGGCGAACGTGGGCTCCTGCTCGGTCCACACGTCGTGCGGGAGCGCGCGGCGGAGCGCGCGGCGGAGCACGGGGTCGCGCTCCCAGAAGCTCGTCCGGTCCAGGCCGGGGACGTGGGGTTCGCTCATGAGGCCTCCTCGTGCGTGGCGCGCACGTCGGTCACCAAGATCTTGCCGTCGCCGATCCGCCCGGTGCGCGCCGCCTCGCAGATCGCGCCCACGATCCGCTCCTTGTCGAAGGCGGAGGCGACGAACTCCAGGCGCACCTTGGGGAGGAACGTGATCCGGTACTCGGACCCCTCGTACAGCTCGAGGTGCCCCTTCTGCCGCCCGTAGCCGCGGCACTCCGAGATCACCAGCTCGCGCACCGCGAACGGCCGGAGCGCGGCGACCACGTCCTGGAGCTTGAAGGGCTTGACGACCACCCAGAACCGCTTGAGCGGCACGCGCATGGCGGCCGAGCATACCTGCTGAGCGCGGGCGAGCACCCCGCCACGCCGAGCGGCCGCGACGGAGCGCGGGGGCCTATCATGGCGCGCCCGGTCCGCTCAGGGAGGCCTCATGAACCGCGCCGCGCCGCTGACCCTCGCCGCCGTGCTCGCCTTCGGCCGGCCGCTGTTCGCCGGCCCCGGCGGCCCGCCGCCGACGGCGCGCGAGCCGGTGGAGGAGGTGCTGCACGGGGCGCGCGTGGTCGACCCCTACCGCTGGCTGGAGGGGGACGAGGAGGGGAACCCCACCGAGCGCGTCGACGCCTGGACCGACGCCCAGAACGCCTACACCCGCAGCGTGCTCGACGCGATCCCGGGGCGGGCCGCCGTGGAGGAGCGCCTCGCCGAGCTGCTGACCGTGGGCGCGGTGGGGCTGCCGCGGGCGCGCGGCGAGCGCGTGTTCTACAGCGAGCGCGAGGGGACGCAGGACCAGGCGGTGCTCTACGTGCGCGAGGGTGACGGCCCGCGGCGGGCGCTGGTCGACCCCAACACGCTCGACGCCGAGGGGCTGGTGTCGCTCGACGCCTACGAGCCGAGCCCCGACGGCCGGCTGCTCGCGTTCAGCCTCTCGCGCGCGGGGGACGAGAACTCGACCCTCCACCTGCTCGACGTCGAGACCGGCCGCTGGCTGGCGGACGAGCTGCCCAACAAGGTCCAGGGCTGCGACTGGGAGCCCGACGGGCGCGGCTTCTTCTACCGCCAGCTGGCCGACCCCGACGACCCCTACTCGGCCCGGATCAAGTACCACCGCGTGGGGGAGCACCGGCGCCAGGACCCGACGCTGTTCGCGCAGCACGACACGACCTGGGGCCCGTTCGCCTGGATCGACCCGGCGGCGCGCTGGCTCCTGCTCGGCTACTACACCGGCACGCGCAGCAACGACCTGTGGGTGGTCGACCTCGAGCGCTGGCGGCGCACGGGCGAGGTGGCCCGGGTCGACGTGGTCGTGGGGGAGGAGGCCAAGAGCGGCGGGCCGGTGCTGGGCGACACCCTGTTCTTGCACACCACGCTCGACGCGCCCAACGGGCGGGTGGTCGCGGTCGACCTGACCCAGCCCGAGCGGAGCCGCTGGCGCGAGCTGGTCCCGACCCGCAAGGACGCGGTGCTCGAGGACGTGTCGCTGGCGCGCGGGCTCTTGATCGCGACCTACCTGAAGGACGCCTCGACCCGGATCGAGCGGTTCCGGCTCGACGGCACGCCGGTGGGCGCGCTCGAGCTGCCGGGGATCGGCAGCGCCTCGGTCTCGACCCACCCCGACCGCACCGACGGCTACCTCTCGTTCAGCAGCTACAACGAGCCGCCGAGCATCTACGCGGTCGACTTCGCCGAGGGCGCGCGCACGCTGTGGGCCCGCCCCGACGTGCCGGTCGACCCCACGCAGGTCGTCGTGGAGCAGGTGTGGTACGCCTCGAAGGACGGGACGCGGGTCAGCATGTTCCTGGTCCGGCGCAAGGACATCACGCCCGATGGCGCGCGCCCGACGCTGCTCTACGGCTACGGCGGGTTCGACATCAGCCTCACGCCCTGGTTCAGCGCGACCCTGTTCCACTGGTTCGAGGCGGGCGGGGTGTACGCGGTCGCCAACCTGCGCGGCGGCGGCGAGTACGGCGACGCCTGGCACGAGGCGGGCACGCTCGAGCGCAAGCAGAACGTGTTCGACGACTTCATCGCGGCGGCCGAGTACCTGATCGAGAGCGGCTGGACCAAGCCCGAGCGCCTCGCGA
>CAZMSZ010000175.1:0-3810 GCA_964569055.1 uncultured Planctomycetota bacterium
GGGCGAAACGGAGGACGAAGCGCAGCGAGCGCGGGGACTGCAGAGAATCCCTGCGTCCTCGGCGCCCTCTGCGCTTCATACCTGACTGGACGTCGTACGCGACAGCCTCTCGGAGGTTGCCGCGTTCGCGACCACGCGTGGCGGCCAAACGGGAGGCGAGCGACAGCGGTCTCTCGTCGCTCCCTCGAGCCCGAGCACGCCGACGGGTCACGCGCGCGGGTCACGGGCGCGGGCACGGGCACGGGCACGAGGACCGTCCCCGAAACGCCAGCCTCCTCCGCCACACGGCAGGCGGGGGGCGCCGCGCGTCCGGCGCCCCCCGCCCCGCTCGCCGCCGAGCAGCCGACCCGCTACTCGGCGATCGTCAGGCCCTCCACCGGCCCGGCCAGCGTGGTCCCGACGAACACGCGGCCCTCGGCGCCGGCGAGCTCGAGCAGGGCCGCCGCGTAAGGACGCACCTCGCGGGACCCGCCGGCCTGGTGCGGCTCGGTCGCGCCGGAGACCTCGACGTAGAGGTCGTCGCCGACGCGCTCCACCGAGCGGAGCTCGAGGCTCGCCCCGGCCGGCGCCGCGCCGAGGAAGGCGGCCACCAGGGCCTCGCCGTGGCGGACGCGCTCGAGCCGCGAGCGACCCAGCGCCCGGCGGGCGAGGTCGCGAGCCGCGGCGTCGGTGCGGGCGATCGCGACGCCCGCTGCGGTGACTCGCGCGTCGTCGCCAGCCCGCACGGGACGGAGCGTGGGGGCGCCCTCGCGCCACCGCTCGAGCGCATCGGCCAGCGTGACCAGCGCTGGCGAGCTCGAGCGGCGCCGGTCCACCTCGACCGCGGTGCTCCCGGCGCGGTCGGCGAGCTCCAGCCGGGTCCGGCGCAACCACCGCGAGGGCGGCGGCGCCGCCCGGAGGTCCGCCTCGGCCGCGGCGAGCAGGGCGGTCAGCTCGGCGCGCTGCTCGGTCGAGAGGCGGCCGCGACCGGCGCGGTCGCGCTCCACCCGCCGGTAGCGACCGCTGGCGACGTCCTCCACCACGAACGCCCACCGCTCACGACCGACGCGACCCTCGCACAGCCGGAGCTCGACGGCCGCCCGCCACGACGTGACCGCCAGGCCC
The DNA here is from genome assembly GCA_964569055.1 of uncultured Planctomycetota bacterium. Lineage (GTDB taxonomy): Bacteria > Planctomycetota > J058 > J058 > J058 > JAWLGW01. The sequence goes on from CAZMSZ010000175.1 coordinate 1,105, forward strand.
TCGGCGCCGAGCGGCGCCCCCGCGGTGATCCGGCCGGTCACCAGCAGCGGCGCCTCGAGGGGCTCGGCCAGCAGCGCGCTCGCGAGCGCGCCCTCCGGCGCGAAGCGGCGCCCGTCGTTGGCGAGCAGCACCAACATTCCGTCCTCGTGACGGAGGCGGCCGACCACCGCCACGTCGTCGAGGGCGACCTCCTCGGGCGCGATCGCCTCGCCCTCGACGATCCCGCTGAGCGTGAGGGTCAGACCGGGGCGACCGCCGGCCGCCTCCACCGCCGAGGCGTCGCCGAGCGGGCGCCCCTCCACCTCGCCGTCGAACACGATCCCGAGCTCGCCGTTCGCGAGCGCGATCAGCTCTCCATGACCGCTCACGCGGACCGGGGCGGGCGGGCTCGGGACGACGACCGGCGCGGCGCTGGTCAGCGCGGCCGCGCTGGTGTCGGCGACCCCGGGCGGGTGGTTGCCGCAGCCGGCGGCGGTCAGGGCGAGGAGTGCGAGCACGAGCAGCGCGAACGGGCGAGCGGGGTGGGCCATGGGAGCTCCTTCCTTCCGACCTCGCCAGAGCAGCTCGAATGCCCGCCGTAACCCCCAGTCGGCGAATGCCCACGGCCGGATCGCTTCGGGTGCGGCCCGGGCCGTGGATCGACGTGGGCAACCCTTGCCCACGCGTTGGCCGCGACGAGACGAATCGGTAAGCTCCGGCCGGCCAGCACGCGGAGGTTCCGACCCATGGGCACGACCGCCACCCCGACGCCCGACGCGGACGCCGCCGCGCGCGGCTGCGGCATGCTCCTTTCGATCGCCTGAGCCCCGCGCCGGGCCATGGACCTGCTGGCCGGGACCGAGATCGCCGCGCGCTACCGCATCGAGCGGCTGCTCGGTCGCGGGGGCATGGGCGCGGTCTACCTGGCGCGCGACGCGCGGGGCGGCCGCGTGGCGCTCAAGGTGATCGCGGCCGTGGGACCCGGCCGCGACCAGACCCGACGCCGCTTCGAGCGCGAGGCGCGGATCGGCGAGCGGCTCGGGCGGCTGGCCGGGTTCGTGCGCGCGCACGCCTGGGGCGACCACGGGGAGATCCACCTCTACCTCGCGCTCGACCTCGTCGAGGGCGCCCGCCCGCTCGACCTCAAGGGCGGCGCGCTCAGGGCGCGGCTCGAGCGCTTCGAGCGCGCCGCGCGGCTGGTGGCGCGCGCCCACGCCGAGGGCGTGGTGCACCGCGACCTCAAGCCGGCGAACCTGCTGCAGGGGAGCGACGGCGCGATCTGGCTGAGCGACTTCGGCCTCGCCAAGCTGGCCGGCGAAGGGGAGGCGCTCGCGGCCGAGGACCCGACCGAGCTGGACCTCACCGCCTCGCGCGCCGCGCTCGGCACGCCCCGCTACATGGCGCCCGAGCAGTTCGCCGACGCGCGCCGGGTCGACGCACGCGCCGACGTGTATTCGCTCGGGGTCATGCTGTTCTACGCGCTCACCGGGGCGTTCCCCTACGAGGCGCGCGGGGTGGGTGAGTACGTGGCGCACCACACGCGCGTCGCGCTGGGGCAGCGCCCGGCGCCGCGCCCGCGCGAGCGGAGCGCGCGGGTCGCGGCGGCGCTCGACGACCTGTGCGCGCAGGCGCTCGCGGTCGACCCCGAGCGGCGCCTCCCCTCGGTCGAGGCCCTGCTCGCGGCGTTGGCGGCGGCGCGCAGCCGGCCCGCCCGCGCCGCCCGATCCCGCCCGCGTCGGCGCGACGAGGCCCAGCCGTCCCTGCCCGAGGGCGTCGTCCCGGGCGAGGCGGCCGGCGAGCTGATCAACGTGCGCGACGGGTCGCGCCTGGCGTGGGTGCCGCCCGCCCCGTTCCGCATGGGGAGCAAGGACCCGGGCGCCGCGGACGACGAGCGCCCGCTCCACCGGGTCGAGCTCACGCGCGGGTTCCTGATCGGCCTCACGCCCGTGACCGCCGGCCAGCTCGCGCGCTGGCGCGAAGCGACCGGCGCGCCGGCGCCGGGCGAGGCGCCAGGCCCCGAGCACCCGGCGGTGAACGTGTCGTGGGCGGAGGCCGAGGCGTACTGCCGCTGGGCGGGGCTCGCCCTGCCGACTGAGGCCCAGTGGGAGCTCGCGGCCCGCGGCCCCGGCGGGCGCCGCTTCCCCTGGGGCGACGAGGAGCCGCGCCCCGAGCTGTGCGTGTGGGCCGACCACCCCGAGGCGGCGGCCGGCCCCGGCCTCGTCGGCCGTCGACCTGCCGGCGCGTCCCCGTACGGCTGCCTCGACATGGCCGGCCTGGTGTGGGAGTGGACCGCCGACTGGTACGACACCTACACGCGCTGGGTGAAGACCGACCCCACCGGCCCGCCCGCGGGCATGTTCAAGGTGGCGCGCGGCGGCTCGTACTCCGCGCCCGCCGCCCACTGCCGAGCCAGCGCGCGCCGGCTCGTGCTGCCGACGCTGCGCGCGGGGAACCTGGGGTTTCGGGTGTGTCGGCTGGTGTGAGCGGCCGGTGCCCCTCCGCCATGCACCCTCGTGCCCGTGCCCGTGCCCGTGCCCGTGCTCGTGCTCGTGCTCGTGCTCGTGCTTCTTCGGCGTTCCCCGAGGCGTGGGAGTCGTACGCGACAGCCTTCCGGCGGCTGTCGCACACGCGACCGCGCCTGGTCATGAGCGGAAGAAGGCGGGCACGGGCACGGGCACGGGCACGGATGCTGTCGCGTACGCGACCACGCCTCGCGGCAAGCTGGAG
>CAZMSZ010000175.1:3910-14585 GCA_964569055.1 uncultured Planctomycetota bacterium
GGGCACGGGCACGGATGCTGTCGCGTACGCGACCACGCCTCGCGGCAAGCTGGAGAAAGGCGGGCACGGGCACGGGCACGGGCACGGGCACGGATGCTGTCGCGTACGCGACCACGCCTCGCGGCAAGCTGGAGGCACGTGCCCGTGCGGGCACGAAGCTCGATCCGATTTCGCCTCGCCCTCCACCCCTACCCCAGGAAGTCCTCCAACACCAGCTCGCTGAACGTCCGATTGATCCGCCTCGCCCCGAAGTTCCGCGGCGAGGGGTCGAGCACGAACTTGGCGGTGGCCTCGACCTTGAGCAGGGCGCGGATCGCGTCGACGCCGCTCAGCCCGCCGCTCGCGTCGGCCGAGACGGGCGCGCCGGCGTGGAACGCGATCCGGCCGCGCACCTGCGCGCCCTCGATCTGGATCGAGCCCGACTTGGTCTTCTCCTCGATCCCGACCAACAGGTCCCCGAGCGGCATCTTCTGGAAGTCGCCGCGCAGCAGCTTGCGCTCGGGCTTGGGCGGCGCCGCCACCATCGTCTTGCCGCCGAACTCGGGCTCGGTGCGCTTGCCCTTGATCACCAGCTTGAAGTCGCCGATCCGCACGGCCAGGCCGGGCGGGACCTCGACCGGCTCGGTGCCGATCGTGTGCTTTCCGATGTGCGTGCCGTTGGCGCTGCGCAGGTCGCGCACGAACACGCCCTCCGGGCGCACGTCGAACTCGGCGTGGCGCCGCGAGACCAGCGGGTGCGGCAGCACGAAGTCGGCGTGCAGGTCGGAGCGGCCGATCACCACCTTCTGGCCGACCACCAGCGGGACCGGCTCGAACGGCTCGCAGTGCAGCACCAGCCCGCCGTCCTTGGCGGGCTTGGCCGGCTGGGCCGACTTGGTCGCGGCCGGCGCGGGGCGAGGCGTGGCGGGGACGGGCGCGGCCTCGAGCACGTCCTTCAGCTCGGCCGCGCTGACGTGGAGCGTCGCGGACTCGTCGAGCTTGGCGACGTCGCTCCCCGAGCCCGAGGCCTTCTTGAGCTTCTGGCGCACCAGGGCCAGGAACGTGTGCGGGAGCAGGAACACGAAGGACGAGACCGGGCCGAACGCGACCACGGCCTCGTCGCGCAGGGCGGCCGGCTCGCCCGCCGCGAGCTGGCGGCCGTTGAGGAACGTCCCGTTGGTCGACCCGAGGTCGCTCACCGTCCACTCGAGCCCGGCGCCGGGCGGGCGGAGCTCGGCGTGCCGGCCCGACACGTTCTTGTCGGCGATCACGATCTCGCCGCGCCCCTCGCTGCGCGTGACGACCAGCGGCTTGCCGCCCTCGCTCTCGAGGTAGAAGACCTGCCGCGCGTCGCCGCCGCCCTCCTCGAGCTGCAGCCGCCCCTCCTCGAGCAGGAACGGGGCGGTGAAGTGGGCGAGGAACTCGTCGCCCAGGCCGCCGAACTGGTCGAGGAAGACCTTGAGGAGCACGCTCGCTCCGCTCCGTCTGGGGATGATCGAGGCCGGGCGTCCTCCCGATGTTGGCCGCGGGAGGCGCACCCCTCAACCCTCACGTGGTCACGTCATCCTTGATGGCCCTGCCGGGGTGGGAACGCCGAGGTGCGTTGGCTACGATCGCGCTCACCGAAGGAGGTGGGAATGTTCGATCGCCTGCACGCCGGCGCCCTCGTGGCGCTGGTCGCCCTGGGAGGCTGCACCGCCAGCTCCCGGGGCTACGTCGAGGCCAACTCGCAAGGCATGGTCGAGGTCCGCGGGCGGATCCAGGAGGTGCACGACCTCTCGACCCGCGGCTGGGAGAACCTGACCGACGGCTTCGCCGCGCGGGTCGGGAAGAAGGGCTGCACGGTCAAGATCGCGCAGAGCGAGACCCGGACGGCGACCTACGAGCTCTCGCCGGGGGACACCGTCGTGTGGGGAGGTGACTTCGACTTCCTGATCACCCGCCTCCCGCAGGAGATCGGCGCCGCCGGGCCGGCGGCCACGGGCGGCGAGGAGCCCAAGGACGCGACGAAGGACGCGCCGAAGGAGGAGGCCCCGACCGAGGCGGGCGCCGACGAGGACGAGGCCGCGGGCGGCGACTGAGCCCGATGGCGCCCGAGGCCGCGGCCGCGCAGCCGACGCCTCCGCCCGCCGCCGACCGAGTCGGCGGCAAGGCGGCGGTGCTGTTCGAGCTGCAGGCCGCCGGCTTCCGGGTGCCGCCCACCTACTGCTCACCGCCGGACCTGCGGGCCGTGGTCGACCAGCTCGGCCCGCCGATCGCCGTGCGCTCGTCGGCGACCTGCGAGGACGGGCGCGAGGCGTCCTTCGCCGGGCAGTTCGAGAGCTTCCTCGGCCTCGAGGGCTACGAGCAGGTCGCCGAGGCCGTCGAGCGCTGCAAGGCCTCGGCGCGCGCCCCTTCGGTCGTCGAGTACTGCCGCAAGAACGGGATCGACCCGGCGGCCGTGCGCATGGAGGTGATCGTCCAGCGCATGATCCGGCCCGAGCTGGCCGGCGTGGCGTTCACGGTCAACCCCGTGACCGGCGCGGACGAGGTCGTGATCGAGGCGGTGGAGGGGCTGGCCGACCAGCTGCTGGCGGGGACCGCCCCGCCGCTCCCGCCCGACCACCCGCTGCTCGCGCGGCACCGCCCGGCGGTCGAGGCGCTGGCGCGGCGGGTCCAGCGTCACTACGGCGCGCCGCAGGACGTGGAGTTCGCCATCGAGGGCGGCGAGCTCTACCTGCTGCAGGCCCGCCCGATCACCCGGATCGGGTTCGCGCCCGAGGTGGGCGAGTGGACCAACGCCGACTTTCGCGACGGCGGGGTCTCGAGCGACGTGTGCACGCCGCTCATGTGGTCGCTGTACGACCTGATCTGGGAGCGCGCGCTCGCCGAGTTCCTGCGCGAGATCCGGCTGCTGCCCGCCGGCGAGGACTTCGTCGCGGGGCGGATGTTCTTCGGCCGGCCCTACTGGAACCTGGGCGCGGTCAAGCGCTGCCTGGCGCGCCTGCCCGGGTTCAACGAGCGGGAGTTCGACCGCGACCTCAGCGTCGAGGTGCGCTACGAGGGCGACGGCGTGGTGACGCCCGTGAGCGTCCTCACGCTCCTGCGCGCCGTGCCGACGTTGCTCGCGATCCCGGGGGTGTTTCGGCGGCAGGCGGCCGCCAACGCCGCCTTCCTCGCCGGCGGCTACGAGGCGCTCGCGGCGCCCTACGAGGAGCTGCCGCCGCCCGAGGCGCTCGAGGCGCGCCTGCGGGCGCTGATCGAGGGGCCGTACCAGACCACCGAGACCGGCTACTTCCGCACGATCTTCGTCTCCCACATCGCCAAGATCGCGTTCAGCGAGGCGTTCCCGGGCGTGGACGACCTCGCGCTGGTCTCGGCCCTCCCCGACATGGAGCACCTCGCGCCCACGCGCGCCATGCGCGAGATGGCCGCGCGCGGGGACGAGGACATAGCGCCGCTGCTGCGCCGGTTCCGGCACCACGGCCGGCGCGAGCTCGACCTCAGGGTGCCGCGCTGGGACGAGGAGCCCGAGCTGGTGCGCGCCCTGCTCGAGCGGTTCCGCGGCGCGCCCGACCCGCCCGACCCGCGCCCGCGCTACGAGCGCGCGCGCGCCGAGGCCCGCGCCGCCCTCCCCTGGCGCCGGCGGCGCGCCTTCGACCGCAAGCTGGACCGGCTGCGCGGGTTCCTGTGGCAACGCGAGGAGATGCGCGACCGCTCCATGCGGATGTACTACCTGATCCGCCGTCACGTGCTGGCGCTGGCCGAGGCGCGCGGCCTGGGCGACGACGCGTTCTTCATGACCTGGCGCGAGCTGCTCGCGGACGACCGCAGCAACGTGGCGCGCGCGCGCGAGGTCTACGAGTCGTACCGCAACTTCGCCGCGCCCAACGAGGTCGGCGCCCGCTTCGGCGGAGCGGCGCCCGGCGCCGCCGCGGGCGCGCTGCGCGGGATCGGGGCCAGCCAGGGGCGCGCGCGCGGCGTGGCCCGGGTGGCGCGCTCGGTGGAGGAGGCGGTGCGGGTCGAGGCCGGCGCGATCCTGGTGTGCCCGTTCACCGACCCCGGCTGGACGGCGGTGCTGGACCGGGTGGCCGGGGTCGTCACCGAGACCGGCGGGCTCCTGTCGCACGCGGCGGTGATCTGCCGCGAGTACGGCAAGCCGGCGGTGCTCGGCCTGAGCGGCGCGACCCGCCGGATCCCCGACGGGCGCACGGTCACGATCGACGGCGGCGAGGGGACCGTTGAGCTGGGCGAGTGAGCTGGGGCACGAGGTCGCGCGCGTGCTGTGGCTGGCCGCGCCGGTGATGGTGGCCGCGGCCGCGCAGATCGCCGCGATCAAGCTGAAGCTGCTCGAGGGGCTCAAGGTCCCGATCGACGGCGGGGCCACCTGGCGGGGGCGCCGGCTGTTCGGAGACAACAAGACCTGGCGCGGGCTCCTGATCTACGCCGGCGTGAGCGCGCTGGCGATCGTGCCCCAGGGCGTGTGGCGCGCGCCGAGCCTGGAGTACTTCGACTACGGTCAGCCCCAGACCCTGCTGCTGGCCGGCCTGCTGCTGGGGCTCGGCTTCGCGCTCGGCGAGCTGCCCAACAGCTTCCTCAAGCGCCGGCGCGACCTCCAGCCGGGTCAGCGCGGCGGGCCGCTGCACGTGATCCTCGACCAGGTCGACAGCCTGATCGGCGCGCTGGCGCTGCTGTGCGTGGTGTGGGTCCCCCCCTGGCAGGTGTGGGCCGTGACCCTGGTGCTGTGCTCGGGCGTCCACATGGCGTTCAACGGGGTGTTCGTGCTGCTCGGGCTCAAGAAGAGCGTCTTCTAGGGCGCCCCTCCCGGCGGCGGCTCGGCCTTCAGGCCGCTCCGCAGCGCCGTCGCGCCCAGCGCCAGCGACAGGCCGCCCAGGCCGAGGGTGAGCAGCAGGGCCGGCCAGCGCGGGAGCGCCTCGCCGCCCGGGCGCAGGCGGACGCGCTCGACGTGGAGGGGGAACAGGTCGATCCCCACGTAGGGGTCGCGCTCGTCCGCCGTCAGGTGTCCGGCCAGGCGGCGGACGTAGCGGGTCCAGGGTTCGTAGTCGAGGCGGTACACGTTGAGCGGGAGCCCTGGGGGGACGACGCCGCTGTCGGGCGCGTGGATCGCGTAGTAGGCGTTGCCGGGCGGGCGGGCCGGGTGTCCGAGCGCCTGATCCTCGAGCGGCGAGATCAGGACCCCGAGGAGCTGCCCGGCCGCGCCGAGCGCGACGCAGGCGAGCCAGGCGGCGCGACGCGGCGCCGCCCCACAGGCCAGGGGCAGCACCAGCAGCGGGAGCAGCGGCACGAAGTGGCGCGGGCCGAACGCGTAGCCGCCCTCCCAGTAGCGGAAGCTGCCGTAATAGAGGAGCGCCGCGACCAGCGACGCGCCCCAGGCCACGACCAGCGGGGGGGCGAGGCGCCAGGCGCGCGGGAGGGCCAGCGCGGCGAGGGCGACCGGCGGCGCGAACAGGAACAGGGACTTGCCGGGCGAGACGAGCAGGCCGGGCAGGCCTCGCGCCAGCATCCAGAGCGTGAACGCGCGCGGCGGCGCGCCCGGGCTGAGCAGCTCCGACCAGTCGTAGCCGAACTCGGCGGGGTCGCCGAAGCGGTGGACGTTCCAGGCGAGGTGCACGGCCAGCGCCAGCGCCCCGCTGGCCGCGATCGGGAAGGCCCGCCGCGCGCGCACGCGGAGGTCGCCGTCGCCCGCGAGCGCCAGCGCCAGGGGCGCGATCAGCAGGATCACCGCGCTGGCCTTGAGGAGCACCAGCGCGAAGGTCGCGCCCGCGGTCAGGAGCGGCCAGCGGCGCTGCACGCCCAGCAGCGCCGCCGCGAGCAGCGCCGCGCCGATCGCCTCGGAGTAGAACACCGTGCCGTAGTGCCAGAGGAGCGTCGCGCCGCCCAGGCTGGCCGCCACCGCCGCGGCGCGCCGGGGGGTCGCGCCCAGTCCGGTGGCGAGCAGGGAGGTGAGCGCGACCGCCAGCGCGCCCCAGGTGGTGGTCGCGAGCGAGGTCACCCCCGCCACCAGCTCGTGCCAGGCGACCGGCGTCTGGGCGCGCTCGACGCCGGCCGCCGTCGCCAACCCGCGCCCGAGGAGGTGGTGGGGGAGGACGAGGAACGCCACCCCGGGGCCGTAGGGGGCGTAGCGCGCGCCGCCCCGTCCCACGCGGCCGAAGAACGCGGCGTCGGGCAGCTCGGGCGGCATGGCGAGCGTGCCGCGCTCCACGAGCGAGAACGCCTGCTGATAGACCTCGTACTCGTCGGGCACCCGGTCGACCCGCCCGGAGGCCGTGAGCAAGAACAGCCCCTGGGACAGCAAGAACAGCGCGAGCGCCACGGTGCGGGCCGACATGGCCGCGATTGTACGGGCGCGCGCCCCGCTGCCCCTGCTCGGCTTCAGGCGCTGCGCCGCGCCTCCTCGTCCTTGCGGGCCGCGGAGGGGAGCTGCAGCGCGAACCGACAGCCGCCCGCGGGGTGACGCACCAGCTCGAGCGCGCCGCCGAGGGCGCGCGCGACCTGCGCCGCCAGCGGGAGCCCGAGGCCGCCCAGGCCGCCTCGGCCGACGCCGGCGCCGGCCAGGGCGCGCGCGGGGTGCGCGCCCGGGTCGATCAGCGCCGCCGCCTCGTCGGGGTCGACGCCCGAGCCAGGGTCCACCTCGACGCGGCACTCCTCGCCCCGCTCGATCACGCGGACCACGATCGGCTCCTCCTCCTCCCCCAGCTCGACGGCCGAGGCCAGGAGCGCCTCCAGCGCCGCCCCCAGCAGCGCGCGGTCGGCGTGGACGGGGGCAGGGGCGGGGGCGCGGACCTCGACCGCCAGCCCGCGCGCCTCCGCGCGCCCGGTGATCGCGCGGGCGCTGGCGTGGGCCAGCTCGCGCAGGTCGACCGCCTGGGCGCGCGTGGCGAGGGCGGCCCCCAGCCGCGCGCGCACCAGGGCGCCCTCCAGCACGGCCTCGAGCTGGTCGAGGGAGCGCCGGAGCAGCTCGAGCGCGTTGCGCTGGCGCGCGGCGTCGAGGTCGCGCCGCAGCAGACCGGCCGCGATCTTGGTCGCCTGGAGGGGCGAGCGCAGGTCGTGCACCACCTCGGACCCGAGCCGACGCGCCGCCTCGCCCCGCTCCTCGTCCTGCGCGAGCGACGCGGCCGCCAGCGCCTCGAGGGCGAGCCCCCACAGCGCGCGCTCCTCATGGGGGGCGGCGCCGCCCGCCGCGTCCGCGCGCGCGAGCGCGACGCCGAGCGCCTGCCGCAGCTCGCGCGCGAGCGCCTCGGGCTCGAGCCCGCGCGCGCGGGCCGCCGCCGCCCAGCGCGCCGCCTCGCTCCGGGCCGCCTCCAGCTCGCCCCCGGGCGGCAAGGCCCGCCCCAGCGCGCTCAGCAGGGCCGCGAGCGCCGCGCCGGCGGCTGGGTCATCCTGTTCGCCTGCGCCGCGCGCGATCGCGGCCCCATCCCGCGTCAAGAGCTCCTTCAGCACGGCTCGCCTCCTCGGCGGCGCCCGACACGGCCCGGCCCGGACGCCCGCGCGCCCCGGCCGGCCGGGTCGGGCCGACACGCCGTGTCGTCCTGACCCAGGGGCCTGGCGCCGCGGCGAACGTAACCCGAACGAACGCGAGGAGTGCGGTCGGCACACGCCCTGCTCACTGTTGGGCTCACGAGGCCCGGCCGCAGGACGGACGCGCCCCACCCCCCAACCTCGGAGGACTCACCGCTCATGAACACCGTCTGGAACGAGCCGACGCCGCTCGCCGACTCGACCGCCCTCCTCGCGCCGACGCTCTCCATGCTGAGGTCTCCTCGCATCTTCCTTGCCGAGGCCGACGCCATGGTGCGCGCCAGCCTCGCCCGGCTCCTCGAGCGCGAGGGGTACGACGTCGACTCGGGCGGCCGGGTCGAGACGTGCCTGACGCTGGTCGGCGAGGCGGACTACGACCTCGTGATCGCCGACGAGCGCTCGCTCGGCGCGGCCGGCCTCGACCTCCTCGAGGACGTGCGGCGGCGCGACTGGTCGACCCCGCTGGTGCTCGTGACCGGGACCGCCGACGCGCTCGTTCAGGAGCAGGCGGAGGGGCTCGGCGCGCACGTGATCGACGAGCCGTTCGACCGCGAGGACCTGCTGTCGCTCGTGACGGCGCTGGTGCCGCCGCGCCCCTGGGCGCGCCGCGGCGGGAGGGCCGCATGAGCGCCCCCGACGTCGCCCTCACCACCGAGGGCCTCGACTCGGTCCGCCAGGCGCCGGGCTCGCCGGAGCGGCGGAGCACCCCCGCGGCCGAGCGGGCCTGGTGGCCGACCGTGCCGCACGCGCCCTGGCGCACGCGCTGGTCGTCGGGCGCCGGGCACGGCCGCTGGTCGAGCGGCCCGCGCCCGGAGCGCGCGCCGAGCCCGGTCCACCCGCTGGCGGTGGTCCCGTCCGTGGAGGGCCCGGTGCACCCGCTGACCCTGTTCGCGGCCGAGGAGCGCGGCGCATAAGGGGGCGAGGCACGTTCGTTGCGAGTGACCAGCGAGCCGCGCCGCCCGTCCGCGCGCGTCCGCGCGGCGACCGCGCGCCCGGCGCCCGGGCGCGCGAGGGAGCGGCGTGACGGAGCGGGTCGTACTGATCGACGACGACGAGGTCACGCTCGACGCCCTGGCGGCTGGCCTGGAGCCGCTGCGCTACGAGGTGCTGCGCTTCACCCGCGCCGAGGACGGCCTGGTGGCCTGCGATCAGGGGGTGGACGCGGTCGTCACCGACCTGCGCATGCGCGGCATGGACGGGCTGGAGGTGTGCGAGCGCATGCGCGCCCGGCACCCCGACGTGCCCGTGATCGTCATGACCGCCTACCGCGAGATCGAGGCGGCCGTGGCCGCGATCCGCGCGGGCGCCTACGACTTCTTGCTCAAGCCGTTCGAGGTGGAGACCCTCGAGCTGGCGCTCGAGCGCGCCCTCGAGCACCGCCGACTGACGCAGCAGGTGCGTCGGCTGGAGGAGCAGCTCGGGCGCTCCAAGCCGTTCGCCGAGATCGTGGGCGAGAGCCGCGCGATCCAGGAGCTGAACGACCTCCTCCGTCGCGTGGCGCCGGTGGAGTCGGCCGTGCTGATCCGAGGGGAGACCGGCAGCGGCAAGGAGCTCGTCGCGCGCGCGATCCACGACCACGGCCCGCGGGCCGCGGGGCCGTTCGTGGCCGTCAACTGCGCGGCGGTCCCCGAGTCGCTGCTCGAGAGCGAGCTGTTCGGCCACGAGCGCGGCGCCTTCACCGGGGCGGAGCGCGTGCGCGAGGGCCTGTTCCAGCGCGCCCGCGGCGGCACGCTGTTCCTCGACGAGATCGGCGACATGCCGCTCGCGATCCAGGCCAAGCTGCTGCGGGTGCTGCAAGACCGCAAGGTCCGCCCGATCGGCAGCTCGCGCGAGGTCGAGGTCGACGTGCGCGTGCTGTCCGCGACCCACCGCGACATCGAGAAGGAGGTCTCGACGGGGCAGTTCCGCAGCGACCTGCTGTTCCGGATCAACGTGATCCAGGTCGACGTCCCGCCCCTGCGCGAGCGCGACAACGACGTGCTGCTGCTCGCGCAGCACTTCCTCCAGCAGTTCGCCGCCCGCTCGGGGCGCGCGGTGCAGGGGATCTCACCCGCGGTGGCGGAGAAGCTCCTCGCCTACGACTGGCCGGGCAACGTGCGCGAGCTCTCCAACTGCATCGAGCGGGCGGTCGTGCTCACGCGGCACGAGCAGCTCGTGGTGGACGACCTGCCGCCCGCGGTGCGCAACGCGCGCCTCCCGGCCGCCGACCCGGCCGGGCTGAACCAGCTCGCCGGGTTCTTGCCGCTCGAGCAGGTGGAGCGGCGCTACATCCTGCGCGTGCTCGACGCGGTGGGGGGGAACAAGGCCCACGCGGCGCGGATCCTGGGCGTGGGGCGCAAGACGCTGTACCGCAAGCTGGAGCAGTACGCCGCCGAGCGCCGCGACGCCGCCTGAGCGTGGGCGGGTCGTTCCGACCCGCTGCGTCGAGCCGACTCACATTGGTTGCCGCGCGGACGCCCTTCATGAGGGTTGCGGGGCGCGCCCCGCGGCACGAGCCGTGCACACCCACGCGCTTGCGCACGGTGCGGGGCCGACACGCCCCGTCTTCGGTGCATGCAGAGGGAGCGAGGGACGAAGATGTTGATCGATAGCGACGAGCGGCCTCAGTCGATCGAGCTCGAGCACGAGCTCGACCTGCCGAGCTTCCCCGTCGGGGAGCGCCTGCCGCGGATCCTCCTCAGCGAGGACGACGAGGGGCTGCGCGAGCTGCTGCAGGAGACGCTGGCGCGCTCGGGATACGAGGTGCAGCCCGTCCAGGACGGGTTCGAGCTGCTCGACCTGCTCGAGGACGAGCGCTCGGCCGACGACGTCGACCTCGTGGTGGCCGAGGTGAACCTGCCCGGCCTGAACGCGTTCGAGGTGCTGTCCCGCGTGCGCGCGCGGCGCTGGTTCCTGCCCTTCCTGGTCCTGACCCCCTCGGCGGACGGCTTCGACCCGCGGGCGCGCCAGCTGGGCGCGACGACGCTGGCCAAGCCGTTCGGCCGCGACGACCTGCTGCACGCGGTCGCGCGGCTGGTTCCGCAGGACATGTGGGAGCTGGGCCGCGCCGCCTGACCGCCAAGAGCGCCGAGGAGCTGTCGCTGATGGGCGGCCTCCTCGGCCGAGGAATGGACCGCCAAGAAGAGAGCTGTCGCTCGAGGGCGGCCTCCTCGGCGGAAGAATGGACCGCCAAGAAGAG
>CAZMSZ010000176.1:0-11753 GCA_964569055.1 uncultured Planctomycetota bacterium
CGCTTCGTACTCAGCTTCGCTAGCCGAGGCGGTCTGCAATGCGACAGCCTCCCGACTCCGAATCCGACTCCGATTCCCACGTAAAGGCGTCGGGTTGGCGCACGGAACCACACCCCCGCACCCGACGTGTACGATCCCCGCGCGCGGTGGTCCTGGCGGCGTCGGCCGCCTACGAGGACCGCATGAGGAACGTCGCCTGGATCGTCACCCTCGGAGCGAGCGCGCTCGCGCTCGGGAGCTGCGCTGGCGGGCGCGCGAGGGAAGCGCCGCCTGTGCGCCTCCGCGAGCCCTCGGTCGCGGCCGTCGGTTCGAGCTCGGCGTACTTCGCCGGGGCCCAGACGTTCTTCGGGACGTCGATGCTCGGCGGGTCAGCCGACATGGGGTTCGGCCGGCAGATCCCGTCGGGTAGCGGGAGGAGGCCGGACGAGTCGATTTGGCTCCCGTCGTACACCTCCGAGCTCGCCTTGCAGGAGGAGGGCGGCGCGGCCCGGCGCGGAGGCGGCTCGCCCTGGGTCGACGTCGCTCGCGCGCCTCGCTCCACCTTCGCGCTCGACGTCGACACCGGCTCGTACACCCTGACCTGCGAGACGTTGCGGGCGGGTCGGCTCCCCAGCGGCGGAGCCGTCCGCCCCGAGGAGCTCGTCAACGCGCTCCCCCACCCGCACGACCCCCTCCCCGGCCCGAGCGAGGTGTTCGGGATCGGGCTCGAGCTCGCCCCCGATCCCCTGCAGCGGGCCCCAAACCGCGCGGTGCTGCGGGTCGGGTTGCGCACCGCTCCGGTCCCGCGTGCCGTGCGGCGCCCCGTCTCTTTGGTGCTCCTGGTCGACGTGTCGGCCTCCATGGAGTGGCGGGGCAAGCTCGAGGCGGTCAAGGCCGCGCTCGGCGAGCTGGTGCGGGCGCTGCGCCCCGACGACGAGGTCGCGCTGGTCACGTTCAACGTCGGCGCGAGGGTCGTGCTCGCGCCGGCGCGCGTCGACACGGAGATGGCGCGGATCCTGGACGCGATCGCTTCGCTCCAAGCTCTGGGCGGTACCGGCGTCCAGGCCGGGCTCGAGCTCGCCTACGCGCGCGCGACGGAGTGGTTTCGCTGGCCGGAGGCCGAGCAGGCCGCGCGGCCCGAGCGGACCGTGCGCGTGATGCTGTTCTCCGATGGGTGCGCCAATGTTGGCTTCATGAAGGCGCGACCGATCCTGGAGCGCGTGCGTGCCCACCGCCTGCAGGGGATCACGCTCTCGACCGTCGGCGTCGGTCTCGCCGCCGCGGGCGACGCGCTGCTCGAGGAGCTCGCCGATCGCGGCGACGGCAACTACGCCCACCTCGACGGCGCGGCCGAGGCGCGGCGCGTGTTGGTCGAGGCGGCCACGGGCACGCTCGAGGTCGTGGCCAAGGACGCCAAGGCCTCGGTCGAGCTCGACCCGCGCGCGGTCGCCAGCTACCGCCTCGTGGGCTACGAGAACCGCCGCCTCCCCGAGCACGCCTTCCGCGACGACCGGATCGACGGCGGCGAGGTCGGCCCTGGCCACTCGGTGAGCGCGATCTACGAGCTGGTGCTGCGCCAGGCCCCGCCCGAGACCCCGCTGGCGACCGTGCGTCTGCGCTACCAGGCCCCCGAGGGCGGCCGCCCCGCCGAGCAGGCGCGCACGATCCGCGTCGGCGAGCTCCAGCCCGCCAGCGCGACCCTGCGCCGCGACGTGGCAGCGGCCCGCTTCGCGGACGCGCTCGCCTATCGGGACGAGCCGCGGGCGCTGGCCAGGATCGCGGCGCTCCTGGAGGAGGTCGTGGCGGAGGCGCCGGCGGATCCGTGGTCGCGCGAGCTCGCCGAGCTCGTCGCGCGAGCGGAGGAGCTGACTCGCTCGGCCGAGTAGCGCCCCCGGCCGCGCGCGAGCTCAGCGCGCTCCGGCCAGCTCCAGCGCCGCGTCCAGCAGCAGCTCCAAGGCGGCCTCCAGCGCGAGGGCGCCGGTGTCGAGGCGGAGGTCCGCCTCGGGCGGCTCCTCGTAGGGAGCGGACACGCCGGTGAAGCCGGGGAGCTCGCCGCGCTCGGCGCGGGCGTACAGGCCCTTGGGGTCGCGGGCGCGGCACACCTCGAGCGGGGCGGCCACGTGGATCAGGCGGAAGCGCTCGGGGCCGATCACGGCGCGGGCCTGGGCGCGGTCGGCCTCGTAGGGGGAGATCGCCGAGACCAGCACCAGCGCGCCGACGTCGGCCAGCAGGCGGGCCACCTCGGCGAAGCGACGGATGTTCTCGGCGCGGTCCTCGGGGCTGAAGCCGAGGTCGCGGTTGAGGCCGGTGCGGAGGGTGTCGCCGTCGAGGACCGTGGTCAGGCGGCCGCGGTCGAGGAGGCGCTCCTCGGCGGCGCGCGCGAGGGTGGTCTTGCCCGAGCCCGAGAGGCCCGTCAGCCATAGCACGCCGCCCGCCTGACCGAGGAGCGCGCGGCGGCGCGCCGAGTGATCGGGGACCGGGCGCCCCTCGCTCAGGGTCACGCGCCGCCCGCGCCGGCTGCAGGAGCCGAGCCGCCTTCGGGGGTCAGGAACCCGCGCGCCTCGAGCAGCGCGACCACCGCGGCGGCCGCCGCCTCGATCCCGCCCTCGGCGTCGGGGCGGACCACGAGGTCGGGCGCCTCGGGCTCCTCGTAGGGGCCGTTCACGCCGGGCACGTTGAGCAGCTCGCCCGCGCGCGCCCGCCGGTAGACGCCGCGCGGGTCGCGCGCCTCGCACCAGGCGAGCGGCGAGGCCACGTGGACCTCGAGGAACGACGAGGCCCCGACCGCCTCACGCGCGCGCCGCCGGATCGAGGCCAGCGGCGAGACGAAGGAGCACAGCGCCAGCAGGCCCGCGTCGTTGAACAGGCGCGCCACCGCGCTGGCGCGGCGCAGGTGCTCGCCCATGTCGGCCTGGCTGAAGTCGAGCTCCTGGCTGAGGCCCCGCCGCAGCGCCGCGCCGTCGAGCACGTGCGCGAGGTGGCCCCGCTCGAACAGCAGGCGCTCCACCGCGAGCGCCACCTCGCGGGCGCCGGAGGCCGGGAGGCCCGTCAGCCACACCGTGCCCGGCCGCTGGCGCAGGCGCGCGCCCCGCTCGGCGCGGGTCAGCCGCCGCGGCGCCTTGGGCAGGCCGGCGTCGGGCTCGGGGGTCGGCTCCTCGTCCTCGTCCTGCCACTCGCGGATCCGAGTGGGGAGCACCTCGCTCGGGGCGCGGTCGAGGAGCATGCCGGCCGCCACCGTGACGTTGGTGACCGGGTCGATCAGGATCAGGCTGCCGGTCGCGCGGTTCTTGCGGTAGGGGTCGTAGAGCAGCGGACGGTGCGCCGCGAGCACCACGCGCCCCACGCCGTTGAGACCGAGCTGCGGCTGATCGACCCGCCGGCTGAGGGTGTTGACGTCGACCACGTAGCGCAGCGCCTCGACCGTGACCGGCGCGGTCTGGGTCTGGTGCTTGACCAGGTAGCGCCCGCCCTCCTGGAGCGGCTCCTCGTGCATCCACACCAGCATGGCCTCGACGTGGCGCGCCACCCGCGGCTGGTTGTGCGGGTGGCACAGGACGTCGCCCCGGCTGACGTCGAGCTCGTCGGCCAGGGTGACGGTGATCGACTGCGGGGCGAAGGCCTGCTCGAGGTCGCCGTCGTACGTGACGATCCGCGCCACGCGGGAGCGGCGGCGCGAGGGGAGCACCAGCACCTCGTCGCCGGCGCGGAGCACGCCCGAGGCGAGCTGGCCGGTGTAGCCGCGGAACTCGAGCTTGCGCGCCTCGTCGTTGACGCGGGTCACCCCCTGCACCGGGAAGCGCAGGTCGATCAGGTTGCGGTCCGACGCCACGTGGATCGACTCGAGCAGCTCGAGCAGCGGCAGGCCGCGGTACCACGGCATGCGCTCGCTGCGGGCCACGATGTTGTCGCCCTTGAGCGCGCTCAGCGGCACGAACTCGAGGTCGGGGATCTCGAGGCGCGCCGCGAAGTCGGTGAACTCGCGCCGGATCCGCTCGAACACGGCCTGGTCGTAGCCGACGAGGTCCATCTTGTTGACGCACAGCACGCAGTGGCGGATCCCCAGCAGCGAGCTGATGAACGCGTGCCGCTTGGTCTGCGTGATCACCCCGGCGCGCGCGTCGACGAGGAGCAGCGCGAGGTCGGCGGTCGAGGCGCCCGTCGCCATGTTGCGCGTGTACTGCTCGTGGCCCGGGGTGTCCGCGATGATGAACTTGCGCCGGGGCGTGGAGAAGTAGCGGTAGGCGACGTCGATCGTGATCCCCTGCTCGCGCTCGGCCTTGAGCCCGTCGACGAGCAGCGAGAAGTCGATCTCCTCCCCGGCCGCGCGCACGTCGGCGCTCTGGGTCAGCCGGCGCGCCGAGTCGAGGTGGTCGGTGAACACGGTCTGGGCGTCGTACAGCAGCCGGCCGATCAGGGTCGACTTGCCGTCGTCGACGCTGCCGCAGGTCGTGAAGCGCAGGGTGTCGGCCTCGAGCGGGGCGAAGCCGTCCTCGCCAGCCGCCGCGGCGGCGGGAGCGGGCGCGGGCTCAGGGGCGGTCAAAAGTAGCCCTCCCGCTTCTTGAGCTCCATCGACCCCTCCTGGTCGTAGTCGATCGCCCGGTTGGCGCGCTCGGAGCGGCGCTCGAGCCGCAGCTCCTCGATGATCTCGCGGAGCGTGCTCGCCGTGGAGGGGATCGCCCCCGTGCAGGGGACGCAGCCGATCGAGCGGAAGCGGCACATGACCCGCTTCACCTGCTCGCCCGGACGCGCGGCGTTCTTCTCGTTGATCGGGATCAGCATCCCGCCCCGCTCCACCACCTCGCGCTCCTTGGCGAAGTAGAGCGGCACCAGCGGGATCCCCTCGCGCTCGACGTACTGCCACACGTCGAGCTCGGTCCAATTGGAGAGCGGGAACACGCGGATCGTCTCGCCCGGCTTGCGCCGGCCGTTGTAGAGGTTCCACAGCTCGGGGCGCTGGTTCTTGGGGTCCCACTGCCCCGCCGCGTCGCGGAACGAGTAGACCCGCTCCTTGGCGCGCGACTTCTCCTCGTCGCGGCGCGCCCCCCCGAACGCGGCGTCGACCCGGTGCTCGCGCAGCCCGTCGAGCAGCCCGCGCGTCTTCCAGATCGCGCAGCACTGCTGCGTGCCGAAGTCGTGCGGGTTCATCTTCCGCGCGTGCCCCTCGGGGTGCTGGAACACCAGGCCCTGCACGCCGAGCGTCTCGATCATCTGCCGGTGGAAGGCGTAGGTCTCGGGGAACTTGAACGTGGTGTCCACGAACAGCAGCGGGAAGGGGATCCGCCCCGGGTGGAACGCCTTCTGGGCCAGGCGCAGCATCACCGAGGAGTCCTTGCCGATCGAGTAGAGCATGGCGGGCCGCTCGAACTCGGCCACCACCTCGCGCATGATGTGGATGCTCTCCGCCTCGAGCTGGTCGAGGTGCGAGAGGCGATATCGGGTCACGCCCCCTCCCGGCCGCGGAACACGTCGATCGTCTGGCCCGAGAAGCGACCCGCGTGCCGCGCGCGACCCTCGATCCGCTGGAAGATGAACTGGCAGATCGGCGTGCCCGGGTAGACCCGCAGCGGGCGCGGCGACATGTTGAAGATCTCCAGCACGGTGTTGTTGAACGTGCCCGGCTGCATGAAGCCGGCGGAGATGTGCACCAGCAGCCCGAGGCGCGCGAAGCGCGAGCGGCCGTCGAACCAGCCGCACATGTCCTCGGGGAGTCCTACCCGCTCCTGGGTGATTCCCAGCACCATCTCCCGCGAGCCGACCTCGAGGAACTCGCCCGGCGGGACCTCGACCAGCTCGGTGATCGCCGGGTCGCGATAGTCCGTCTCGCCCGTGAGGTCGATCGGGTCGTCGCCGATGTGCCGCCGGAACCAGGGCGCCACCGTCAGGTCGACCGACGCCGTCCCGACCCGCGCCGGGTCGAAGGGGTCGATCTTGATCGCCCCCTTCGCGATCTCCTTGAGGATCTCCCCCCCGGCGAGGATCACGCCCGCTCTCCCTCCCCGGCGCCCGAGAGCTGCCGGCTGTCGTGCCCCGCCAGCAGCGCCTCCGCCAGCCGCTCGACCGAGTCGGTCAACAGCGCGTCGGGCGCGAGCTCGTCGAGGAGCGCGTCGCTCCAGGGGACGTCGCCCTCGGTGACCGCGCAGCGCAGGTCCTCGTAGCGCCCGACCGCCTTGAGCGCGCGCACCCGCGCCCGCCGATCGAGGTCGCGCACGAAGCGGACGTGGACCAGGCCCAGGCCGCGCACGCGCCCCTCCTCGTACAAGGGGCACAGCACCAGCGAGCGTCCGTCACCCCGTCCGCAGCCGACCCACACCTGCGGGGCGAGCGCGACCCGGCGCTTGGTCCCCTGCAGCGGGGCGCCCGTGTCGGCGCGCGAGGGGAGCTCGGCCGCGATCCCGCTCTTGCCCGCCACCCGGATCACGCTGCCGTCGGTCGGCGCGCCCAGCGGCGAGAGCCCCTCCAGGCGGTAATGGACCGCCCCGAGCGCCTCGTCGATCGCGGGCTCGACCCCGGCCAGCGCCGCCGCGTCGTGGTCGGCGATCGCCTCGGCGGGCACGCCCACCGCCGCCAGCGCGCCGACGAGCGGCCCGGCCGGCGGGCGGATCGCGGCGGCCTCGCGCGAGATCCCGACCGTGACGGTCTTGGCCTGGTGCTTGATCGCGTCGATCGGGCGGCGGAGCTGCTCGACCGCGCGCACCACCTCGAGCAGCAGCCGGCGCAGCCGCTCCGCGATCGGCGCGGGCGCGCGCTCGCCGCGGAGCTGCGGGTCGGCCCCGTCGAGCCGCAGCGCGAGCGCGAGCTGCACCGCCTCCTCGGGGGCGAGCGCCGCGTTCCAGGCGCCGTCGCGGGCCGCCGCCCAGGCCTCGCGCTCGACCGGCGCCAGCGCGGCCTGCAGGCGCGCCAGCGTCTCGCCGGCCTCGAGGGCGGCGGCAGGCTCGGCGCCCGCGAGCGCCTCCAGCGCGGCCTCGGCCGCGTCGCGGATCCGGCGCAGCGGGGCGGCGCAGGCGTCGATCGCGCGCGCCACCTCGAACGAGAACAGGTGGCCCACGATCGTGTTGAGGAGCAGCGCCAGCTCGGGCGAGGTCGCCGGGACCGGCAGCGTGGCGGCCGCGTACTCGGCGAACCGCGTCTCCCCGCGGTCGCACACCACCACCGGGGCCGCGGCGTGGGCCTTGAAGATCGCGACCTCCTTGACCGCGTCGGCGGCGGCCGCGCCCGAGAGGCCCGCCGCGCACACCAGGATCATGGGCTCGCTGGAGAGGTCGATGTGCTTCTTGTCCTCGATCGTGTCGACCGAGACGGACTTGTAGCAGAGCTCGGACAGCTTGATCCGGATCTCGCGCGCCGCCTGCATCAGCGGGCCGCTCCCGACCACCGACCAGTGGCGGCGCCGGATCGCGAGCTGCGCCGCCTGGCGGATCCGCTCGCCCGCGCTCTCGAGCACGTCGCGCAGGCAGCGGGGGAGGTCCTGGAGGCGCAGCAGGTGCTCGGCCAGGGCCGGCTCCTCGAGCTGGCCCGCCAGCGCGCCGAGCTGCAGCGCGAGCAGGTAGCCGGCCACGACCTGGCAGTAGAACGCCTTGGTCGAGGCCACGCTCATCTCGACGTCGCGCCCATCGGAGGTGTAGAGCACCCCGTGCGCCTTGTCGGTCAGGTCGGAGCCGCGCCGGTTCACGACCCCGATCACGTGGGCGCCGCGGGCGCGGGCGAGGTCCACGGTGCGGTTGGTGTCGGTGGTCGTCCCGCTCTGCGAGACCGCGATCACCAGCGTGTCGGGCCCGAGCCGGTCGAGGTGGAAGCCCGAGAGGTCGGTGGCGGGGAGGCCGATCACCTCGATCCCGGCGCCGCGCAGCACGCGGCCCATGAAGTCGGCCGCCGCCAGGCCCGCCACCGCGGCGGTGCCCTGCCCGACCACGAACACGCGGCGCAGCGCCCCCGCGGCCAGCGCCTCGCGCACCCGCGGCGGCACGACCTCCTCGCCCAGCAGCAGCCGCGCGCGCCCGCCGGGCTCGACCACGAACTTGCCGCGCAGCGTCCGCTCGACCGAGCGGGGCGACTCGTTGATCTCCTTGAGGAAGTAGTGCGAGTAGCCGCCGCGGTCGATGTCCCGGGTCGCGATCGGCACCGACCGGAAGACGGCCGGCCCCAGCTCCAGCGGGCCCCCGTCGTAGCGCGCGCCGCTGAGCGTGGCGCCGCCCTCGCCCGCGGCGAGGCGGATCACCTCGCCCCGCTCGCCGTCGAGCTTGTAGTAGCGGTCCGCCAGCTCGACCACCCCGTACAGCTCCGAGGCGCACAGGTAGCCGCCGCCCGGGAGCGCGCCGACGTACACGGCTTGTCCCGAGCCGCGCAGCGCGAAGTGGAGCGCCTCGGGCTCGTCGCTCGCGATCACCCCGATCGCGGTCGAGCCGGTGAAGCCGTCCACCGCCAGCCGCACCGCGTCGGCGGGCGCCTCGCCCGCGGCGAGCAGCCGCTCCACCTCCAGCGGGATCACCTTGGCGTCGGTGGTGCAGGCGCTCGGGATCGCCCAGCGGGTGGCGAGGGTGGGGTAGTTGTCGACGTCGCCGTTCAGCGCGCCGAGCACCACGCGCGTCAGCGGCGCGCCGCTCGCTCCCTCGAGGTCGTTGCCGACCGGGTGGCAGTTGGGCTCGTTGATGATCCCGTTGCTCGCCCAGCGGGTGTGGGCCAGGACCTGCACGCGCGCGTCGGCGCGCGCGACCAGCGCGCGCCACAGCGCGTCCCCGCGCAGCTTGGCGCGCAGCGCGCGCACGTTGTCGCCGAGCTCGCCGATCTCACAGGCGACCTTGTGCACGAACCCCAGGACCACGCCGCCCGTCGGCCCGCCGCCGGGCCCGGGCGCCACGAGCACGCCCCCGTCGCGCAGGGCCTCGGTCCGGCGGCGGCGGTCGAGCTCGGCCAGGAGGCCCTGCTCCTCGAGCGTGGCCTCGAGCTGCTCGAGGGCCATCCCGGGGACGTGGACCACGGTCCCGAGCCCGCCCGAGTCGCGCCCGCGCACCTCGAGCCGCTCGAGCTGGTTGAGGATCAGGTGGAGCCGCCACAGCTCGAACCAGCCCTTGAGCGTGGCCGGGTCGCCGATCGGGCGCGCGTCGCGCTCGGCCTCGGGGAGCAGGTCGGCCACGCCGGCCACGTTGGGGAGGGCGTCGTGGCCCAGGCGCCAGGCCACGTCGCGCGCGGCGCTCGCCGCCCGCGCCAGCGCCTCCGCGCGCTGGGCCGATCCGACCGCGCCGGCCTGCGCGAGGCGGGCGTCGATCGCGTCGGCCGCCGCCTCCAGGGTGGCCGTCAGCGCACCGACCCGCGCCTGCGCCGCCGGGTCCTCGTGGAGCGCGCGGAAGCCCGCCCAGCCCACCAGCTCCAGGCTGGGCCGCGCCAGCGCCTCGGCCGCGGCGCGCAGCCGCTCGGCGGCGGCCTCGGCCGCGGCGCCCTCGCCCTCGCCGGGCGCGCCGGCGAGGGTCCAGCCGGCGAGGGCGGCGGCGGCGCGGTCGAACGGGGCGAGATCGAGCCGCGCCGCGGGGTCGAAGCGGAGGACCAGGCCGATCAAGCCGCACATGGGTCGTCCCTCGAGAGTGACTCGGACCGTCGGGCTGGGCCGGGGGAGCGGCGCTGTGGCGTGCTCCCCGGACCCGACTGCGCCCCAGCTTATCCAGCGCGGGGGACGGTCGGGCCCAGAAACGAGCACGCGCCGGGCCGCTCGACGCGGCCCGGCGCGGGCGTGCGGGCTGCGCCAGGTCGGCGCGGGGAGGCTATTCCTCCTCGCCGCCCTCCTCGCCGCCCTCGGCGCCCTCGGCGCCCTCGGCGTCGGCCGGGATCGGCTTGGGCTCCGGCACGGGGCGGACGCCCTTCACGGGCGGCGGCGCGCCCTCCTCGATCGCCTGCTTGAGCGACAGGCCGATCTTGCGCTCGTCGGTGTCGACCTTGATCACCTTGACGTGCACGTGGTCGCCCGGCTCCACCACCTGGTGGGCGTTCTCCACCTTGTGGTCGGCCAGCTCCGAGATGTGCAGCAGGCCCTCGAGGTTGTTGCCGAGCTCCACGAACACGCCGAAGTTGGTGACCTTGGTCACGTCACCCTCGACGAGCTGGCCCACCGAGTAGCGGCGCGGGATGTCGCGCTCCCAGGGGTCCTCGTCGAGCTGCTTCATGCCGAGCGCGATCCGCTTCTTCTCCTGGTCGACCGCGATCACCACGGCCTTCACGTGCTGACCCCGCTCGAGCATCTCGGACGGGTGCACGATCTTCTTGGTCCAGGACAGGTCGGACACGTGCAGGAGGCCGTCGATCCCCTCCTCCAGCTCGACGAAGGCGCCGTAGTTGGTGAGGTTGCGCACCACGCCCTCGACGTTCTTCCCGGGCGGGTACTTGTCCTCGACCAGCGACCAAGGATTGACCTCGATCTGCTTCATGCCGAGGCTGATCTCCTGCTTCTGCGGGTTCACGTCGAGGATCACCACCTCGACCTTGTCCCCGATCTGGACCATCTCGCTGGGGTGGTTGATGCGCTTGGTCCAGCTCATCTCGCTCACGTGGACCAGGCCCTCGACGCCCTCCTCGAGCTTCACGAACGCGCCGTAGCTGAGGATGTTCACCACGGTGCCCGTGAACTTCGCGCCCACCGGGTACTTGGCCTGGATGTTGTTCCAGGGCGAGTCGGTGAGCTGCTTGATGCCGAGCGAGATCCGCTCGGTCTTGGGGTCGATCTTGAGCACCTTGACCCGCACGGTGTCGTTGATCTTGACGACCTCCGAGGGGTGGGTGACGCGGCCCCAGGACATGTCGGTGATGTGGCAGAGCCCGTCGATCCCGCCGAGGTCGATGAACGCGCCGAACTCGGCGAGGTTCTTGACGACGCCGTCGATGACCGCGCCCTCCTCGAGCTTCTCGAGCAGGTCCTTCTTCTTGGTCTCGCGCTCCTCCTCGAGGAGCTTGCGCCGCGAGACCACGATGTTCATGCGGGCCTCGTCGATCTTGATGATCTTGCACTCGATGTCGCGGCCGATCCACTCGCCGACGTCGTTCACGCGGCGGATGTCGATCTGCGACGCGGGCAGGAACACCGGTACGCCGATGTCGATCAGGAGGCCACCCTTGATCTTGCGGGTGACCTTGCCCTTCACCGAGTCACCCTTCTTGTGGTTCTGGATGACCCGCTCCCAGCCCTTCTGCCGGTCGGCCTTCTTCTTCGAGAGCATGATCAGGCCGCTCTCGTCCTCGACCGCCTCGAGCAGGACGTCGACCTGATCGCCGATGTCGACCTCGTCCTGGCTCTTCCAGTGGTCGAGCGGGATCACGCCCTCCGACTTGTAGCCGACGTCGACGATCACGTCGTCGCCGACGATCTTGAGCACCTTGCCCTTGACGATCTTGTCGGGGCGCAGGTCCTGCACGGCCGTGTCGTAGAGGTTCTCGAGGGCGCCGCTGCCCGCGGGGCCGAGCACCTCGGCCATCTGCCGCTCGAGCTCCTCGGCGGACAGGTCGTACTTCTTGACCAGTTCGTTTGCCATGTCGTGTTCTTCTCTGCGGACGGCGCGCGGCGCCGACGCCCGCCCCTGACGGGGCCCAAGGCGGGGCGGAGCGCCCGAGCCGACCTCGGTTGATCTTCCGGGAGGCGCGCCAGCCGTCGCGACCATCGCGGCGCACCAGGTGCCTTGGAAAGGGGACGGTTTTACCCCGAAACCCCGAACCTGCAAGGGCGGGCCCGCGCCGAGCGGGCCTCAGGCCCACTCCTTGAGCTTGGGCAAGAGGTGCTTCACGCGCCGCTCGTAGGC
>CAZMSZ010000176.1:11853-14489 GCA_964569055.1 uncultured Planctomycetota bacterium
CTCAGGCCCACTCCTTGAGCTTGGGCAAGAGGTGCTTCACGCGCCGCTCGTAGGCGATGCCGAGCCCCAGCAGGGCCAGGCCGAACCCGACCGCGAGCAGGCTCCAGTGCAGCGCGTCGCTCAGCTTGGCGAAGTACTGCACGAACAGGTTGAGGAGCAGCGCGGCCCCCGCGACCGTGACGTGCATGGCCCGTCGCTGCCACACCCCGAGGGCGACCACGGCACCGCCCCCGAGCAGGAGGGTCCCGGCGAAGAACAGCTCGTGGTCGGCGTCAGGCAGCGAGAGCAGCGTGAACGTGCCGAAGAACAGCAGCAGACCCGTCACCTCGAGCAGCCGGTAGGCGAGCTTGCGCTGGGCGTGCGCGCTGAACAGCGTCCCGAGCAGCACCAGGACGCCCGCGACCCCGACCACCATCGACAGGTAGACGAAGCGGGTCTCGTGCACCCGCCCGAAGCTCTGGAGCGCCTCCAGGAACAGGGCCTGGCCGTCGCGCCCCATGCACTTGCCGAGCGCGAGCAGGGCCGGGCCGGCGGCGGCGTTGACGAGGCCCAGGACCACCACCACGAGCTGCCGCACCTCGTCGCCCTGGATCGCCGGGAGGTGGAACGCGGCCGCGGTCAGGCCCAGCCCCAGCGCGACCGCCCACAGGAGCGCGGGGATCGTGTCGTCGAGGAGCAGCGCGGTGGCCGTGGGCGCGATCAGGAGCACCCCGAAGGCCGCGAGCGCCGCGATCCCCCACGTCCCGGTGATGGCGTCGCGCGAGCCTCGGTTCGCCCCTGCGGCTTCGGCCTGACCCTGCTGGCGACGCTCACCGACCAGGCGCGCCGCCCCCCAGGCCGTGAGCAGCGGGGCCGCCGCGGCGAGGTACGGCCAGCCGAGCCCGATCAGCGCCGCCCCCCAGCGCTCGGACCGCAGCTCGCCCCCGCTCTCGGCGTAGTCGAGGCGGTCGAAGGCGTAGCCGGCCGTGCCCCAGGTCCACAAGCCGGCGAGCCCGGCCGTCGCGACGCGGAACCGGCCGGCCTCGGGCGCGTAGCGCGCCGCCGCGAGGTGGATCGCGGCGTAGACCGCTACGGGGGACAGCAACAGCACCTCGTGCTCGGCCCCCGCCAGCGCCTGCACGGTCGGCGCGCCCAAGAGCAGCAGCAGCCCGCCCCCCAGCGCCAGGCGGCGCTCGTCGCCCGTCAGCGCGCGGGAGAGCGCGAGCAACGCGGCCGCCAGCGCGTACGGCCAGAGCAGACCGACCACGAAGTTGTCCGCGGCGAGCGGGTGGCGGTAGCTCACCATCGGCCCGAGGAGCAGCGCGGCGGCCACCGCGCTGACCCAGGTCCAGACCACCGCGCTCACCCCGTAGGCGAGGAGCAGCGGGCGCGAGCGGGCCTGGCGGGCCGCGGCCGCGACCGCGGCCAGCACGAGCGCCACGAACAAGGGGAACCAGACCGGACCGTACTTGCTGCCGGTGGAGAGGTGCTCGCCCAGGCTGATCGCGGCCGCCAGCGCCCCCAGGCCGCTCAGGATCGCCAGCAGGAACGAGTCACGCCGCGCCGCGACCCACCCGGTCAGTCCGCTGACCACCGTCGCCGCCAGGGCCCAGGGGCCGGGCTCGTCCGCGGCGCCGGCCTCCACGAGCACGTAGGTCGCGACCACCCAGCCCAGCTGCGTCGCGAGCACCACGGCCGCGAAGCCGCTCCGCTTGAAGTCGCGCCGCTCGAGGGCCGCGCCGGTGACCCACACGCCGGCCATGAAGGCGAGGAGGAGCGCCAGGCGGCCGAGCTCGCCGATCGTGGTCCAGCTCGTGATCACGCAGCTCAACAGGCCCACGAACACGAACACGGCCCCCAGCGAGAGCACGCAGCCCAGCGTGTAGGAGGAGGTGGGCGCCGCCGCGGCCTCGGCCGCGTCCTGCGCCCCCGCGTCGTCCGCCGCCCTGGCCGGCCGGGCGGCGCCCGCGAGCTGCGCCAAGGCCTTGGCGAGCTGCGCCGGCTCGGGGCGCCGCTTGGGGTCGGGGTCGAGCGCCCGCAACAGCGCCGCGCGGGTCCACGGCGGCGAGAGCGGGAGCTGCTCGACCTCGGGCCGTCCGGTCGGCGCGCGGCCGGCCAGCGCCCAGAACGTGGTCGCCGCCAGGGAGTAGGTGTCGGCCGCCGGTGTGGGCGCCGCCCCGGCGAGCACCTCGGGCGCGACGAACGCGGCCGCGTCGCCCCTGGCGAGCCCGCCGGCGAGCCGGGCCCGCACCAGCGCGCCGAGATCCACGCCCTCCGGCGGGGCGAGCAAGCGCGCACCGCGCGGGCTCGACCACACCGCCTCGGGGCGGACGTCGCCCGCGACCTCCCCGCGCGCGGCCAGGGCCGCCAGCGCGCGGCCGACCTCGGCCAGGACCGCGAGCCGCTCGCGAGGCTCGGCGATCGCGCCCAGCGGGCTGGCGTCCGTGAGCCGCTCCGCGTAGCGCACCTCGTGCGCGGTCGGGCGCGCTCCGCAGCGGACCACGGCGGCGACGGGTTCCCGGTCGCCCTCGCGCCGCGGCGCAGGCGCTCGCGCGGCCGCGAGGACCTCGAGCACCCCGGCCGGGACCCGCTCACGCGTGCCGTCGCCCGCCGGTAGCAGCAGCCCTCCGAACGGTCCTTCCACCCGCACCGCCTCG
>CAZMSZ010000177.1:0-8793 GCA_964569055.1 uncultured Planctomycetota bacterium
GCCGCGCAGCCCTCCCAGCGCCACCGCACGGTCGAGCGCCTGAAGGCCGCGTCGGATCAAGAGCCAGTCCCAGCGCCGCCGGTCCTGCTCGAGCAGCAGCACGGGGGCGCCGCCCGGGCCGCGGCGGGCCGCCAGCCGCGAGGCCTGCAGCTCGAGCAGCGCCGCCAGCGCGTGGACCTCGGCCTGGTCGGGCGTGCGCGCCGCCAGGATCCGCGCCAGGCGGAGGGCCTCCTCGCACAGCACCGGGCGCGTCCACTCCGCCCCCGACGAGGCGGCGTAGCCCTCGTTGAAGATCAGGTAGATCACCTCGAGCACCGACTCGGTGCGCGCGGCGCGCTCCGCCGGCGGCGGCAGCTCGAAGGCCACCCGCCGCTCGGCCAGGATCCGCTTGGCGCGCACGATCCGCTGCGCGAGCGTGGCGGTCGGCACCAGGTAGGCGCGCGCGATCTCCTCAGTCGTGAGGCCGCCCACCACCTTGAGCGTGAGCGCGGCCCGCGCGTCGTGCGGGAGCGCGGGGTGACACGCCAGGTAGATCAGGCGCAGCGTGTCGTCGCCGAGCTCGTCGTCGAGCCCGGCGGCCGGGGCGGGCTCGCTCCACCCCGGCCGCTCCGCCTCGAGCGCCGCCTCGACCGAAGCCTGCCGCTTCTGCCGGCGCAGCCAGTCGAGGCCGCGGCGCCGGGCGGTCGTGGTCAGCCAGGCGCCGGGGTTGTCGGGGACGCCGCTGTTGGGCCACGTCTCGAGCGCCGCCAGCAGCGCCTCCTGCGCGAGGTCCTCGGCGACGCTCAGCTCGCCGACCAGGCGCAGCAGCCCGCCCACGATCCGGACCGACTCGAGCCGCCACACCGCCTCGACCGTCTCACGGACGCCGCGCACGCCGAGCGCCCGCCGCGCTCAGGACGAGGCGCGCTGCTGCTGCTCGGCCTGGGCGCGCAGCCGCTCCTCTCGCTCGCGCAGCTCGGGCGTGAGCGCCTCGCCGAAGTCGTCCGCCTCGAACACCGGGCGGAGCTCGACGTGGCCGTCCTCCATGGGGCAGCGCTTGAGCCACTCGATCGCCTCCTCCATGGACTTGACCTGCCACAGCCAGAAGCCGGCGATCAGCTCCTTGGTCTCGGCGAACGGGCCGTCGATCACCGCGCGCTTCTTGCCGTCGAACACGACCCGCGCGCCGCGCGAGGAGGGGTGCAGGCCCTCGCCCGCCAGCATGACGCCGGCCTTGACCAGCTCCTCGTTGTAGTTGCCCATGGCCGCCAGCAGCTCGGTGCTGGGCATGACGCCGGCCTCGGAGTCGTCGCTCGCCTTCACGATCACCATCACGCGCATGGGGTCCTCCTTTGGTTGCGATCCCTGCGGTCACGGCCACGACGAACGAGCCGCGCGCCGTTCGACAACGGGCTCCCGAAATTTCGGGGCGGGGAGCATAAGTCATGGAGCTGCACGCCCATAGCGCGGTCGATCGCCTGAGGTGGGTCGAACCGGCGGAATCGAGCGCCGGATGGCGAAATGGAGCGGCGATCCGCGGCGCAAGTCCTTGTCGTCTCGGTGCCAGGAGCGAGGCTCCGAGGTTGGCGTTAGGCTTGCACTGAGCGCCCGCTCGGAGCCCCCCGTGAAGCGTGTCGCCTGGTCGTTGCTGTTCGCGCTGCTGCCCGCCGTGGCCTCGGCGCAGCCGTTCGAGACCCTCCCTGGGTCGCAGGAGGGCGCGCGCCTCGAGCGCCTCGCGGACGCGCCGTCGGGTCGCGAGCAGGCCTGGGCCGAGGGGCTCGGCGCGCGGGCCACGCGGGTGCGCCTCCCGCGGCAGGCGCTCGGCGGAGGGCTGCGCGCGCTCCTCGGCTCGGACCGCCGCGCCACCGTGGAGGCCGAGGGCCTCCTGGCCAGCGGGTCGAACGTGCGGGCGCTGCGCCTCCGCTTCCGAAGCGGCGCGGCGGCGCTGGCCTGGGCCCTCCACGACGCGCGCCTGGTGCGCCCCGACGGGACCTGGCGACTGGTCGAGGTGCGCGGCGCGCAGGCGATCGCGCTCGAAGGCCCTGCCCTGGCTGACCCCGAGCGGGCGTGGCGCGCCTGGCGCGCCGCGTGGGACGTCCTCCCGGGCGAGGCGGCCACGACCCTGTTCGCGGTCACGCACGCCGGCGCGGTGCGCGCGGTCGGGGAGGGCGACTTCGCCGCCGCCGCCCGGAGCGCGCTCGAGCAGCTGCAGGCGCGGCCCGGTCGGGCGCGGGTCAGCGCGGCGGGCGAGGGCGCGGTGTGGGCGGCCGGCCCGGGCGCCGGCTGGGTGGCCTTCCTCGCGGCCTCGCAGGCCAGCGCCGAGCTGAGCCTCGGTCGCCGCCGCGCCGGCGCCGCGGTGGCCGACGTGGTCGCGGTCGACACCCTGTTCGAGGCGCTCGCCGCGGGCGCGCTCGTGGGCGGCCCGCTCGTCACCCGGGCGGGCGCGGCCGAGCCCTCGGTCGGCGTGATCGGCCGCCTCGAGCTCAGCCTGGGCGGCGAGGCGCCCGCGGCCGGCGACGAAAACGCGCGGCGCGCCGCGGCGCGGGTCGCGCTGCCCGCCCGCCCCGACCTGGCCCGCGCGCGCGAGCGCGCCGCTCACCTCGACGCGCGCCGGCGCGCGTTCCTGCGCGAGGCCCCCGCCCCGGCGCCCACGCTCCGCGCGAGCGACCTCGTCCTGGCGGGCGTCCGCGACGCGCTCGCGGAGCGCCTCCGCTCGGGTCGCACGCCGAGCGGGACGCGCGCCCCGCTCGTGGGGACCGATCGCGCCTACGCCGAGCGCGCGCTCGCCACGATCGACGCCGCGCGCGTCGCGCCCGAGGTCCCCTGGCCCATGGTCGAGGACCTCACGCTCGCGGGCGACGCGATCGCGCGCGCGCCGGGCGGAGAGGTCCAGGGCCGTGTGCGCGACGCGCTGAGCCGCCTGCAGGCGGCCCGCCTGAGCGCGCCCACCGCGCCGACCCCGCGAATCGACCTGCCGCTCGGCGCCCCCGAGGGCGAGGGGCCCACCCTCGGCCGCCTCGACGTCGGCGCGGCAGGCGAGCCCACCCCCGGGCCGCGCCTCGAGATCGGGACGCTCCCCACCCTCCCGCTGCCGGCGCGCGCGGGCGCCGGC
Organism: uncultured Planctomycetota bacterium; assembly: GCA_964569055.1. Lineage (GTDB taxonomy): Bacteria > Planctomycetota > J058 > J058 > J058 > JAWLGW01. The sequence goes on from CAZMSZ010000177.1 coordinate 3,092, forward strand.
CCTCGCCTGCCCGAGGTCGGGGCGGACGGGCCGAGCGTGGCGCTGCGCGGCCCCCAGCAGGCGCTGCTCGCGATCCTCGAGCACGCGCCCCACGGGGCCGAGCCGGGGGTGGGCGAGGTGATCGACGGCTACGCCCGCGCCATGAACGCGGTCGAGGGCGCGTTGCCGCCGGTGCTCCCGTTCGCGCTCACGCTCCCGCGCCCGCTCGCGTTCGGCGAGCCGGGGGGCCGGTTCGTGATCCCGGCGGGCGCGGTGCTCCGCCAGCGCGGCGGCGCGTACGAGATCGCGGCGCCCGGCATGCTGCTCGAGACCCCGGGCAGCCTGGTGGTGATCGACCAGGGCTCGATCCGGCTGGGCGACGGCCTCGATCAGCTCCGGCTCGGCGAGCTCGAGTTCGACAACGGCTCGCGGCGCGTGCTGGGCGAGGCGGTCGAGGCCGCGGTCGATCGGCGAACGGGCTCCGCCTGGGTCCTGGCCGACCGCGCCGTGATCGACACGCGCGGCGAGGACGGCGGGCTCGCCAACCGGGTCGAGCTGGAGGGCGTCCGCCTGGTGCGTACGCCCGGGACGCTCCTGCTCGCGGCCGAGCACCTCGACTCGCGCTCGCCCACCTCGGCCCTCAGCGCGCGCGACCTCGAGCTGCGCCACGACGTGGTGGGCGAGCGCTCGACGGTGCTCAGCTCGGTGCGCGACCTCGACGCCGAGCTCGACGGCACGCGGCTCTCGGCCGCGCGGGTCGACCTCGAGCTGGTGCGCGAGGGGACGGGCGAGGCCGCGCACGACCGCGGGCGGTTCGTGGCCGAGGACCTCGACCTCGACGCGCCCGGGGTGGCGCGCCTGGTCGGCGTCGACGCCGAGCTCCACCAGGACGACCTCGGCAACTTCCGGATCGCCGCCAACGGCGCCGCGGCCACGTTCCACCTCGGCCCCGACGCGCGCCTCGAGCTGGCCGCGGGCGGCGAGGCCCGGGTCGAGGAGGGACCCAGCGGCCTCACGATCCAGGCCGCCGCCGGCGACGTGGAGCTGCTGCTCGGCGACGAGCGGCACCACCTCACCGGCGCGACCCTCGACCTGCGCCGCGGCCCCGACGGCGCGCTCGAGGCGCTGAGCACCGTCGACGCGGCCGACCTCGGCCTGGGCGCCGGCCGGACCGCGCGGGTGAGCGAGGGCCAGGCGCGCCTCCTGCAGAGCGCCGAGGGCGACCTGTGGATCGACGCCGCGGCCAGCGGGGCGGTGATCGACCTCGGCGCGGGCGACGCGCTCGAGCTCGGCGGCGGGGCGCGCGCGCGCCTGACCCAGACCGCCGACGGCCTGACCCTGGTGGGCGAGGCGGGCGAGGTCAGCGCGCGGCTGGGCGGGCGCAGCCTCGACGCCAGCGAGGTCGCGCTCGACCTGCGCCAGGGCCCCGACGGCTCGCTGAGCGCGGCCGCGAGCGCGACCCGCGCCGCGTTCACGCTGGCGGACGGCCGCCAGCTGCGCGTGAGCGACGGCGCGGGCACGTTCCGTCAGGCCGCCAACGGCGACCTGTGGATCGACGCGGCGGCGAGCGGGGCGGTGATCGACCTCGGCGCGGGCGACGCGCTCGAGCTCGGCGGCGGGGCGCGGGCGCGCCTGACCCACACCGCGAGCGGGCTCACGGTGGCGGGCGAGGCGGGGCGCGTGACCGCGCGCCTGGGCGAGCGGCGCCTCGACGCCAGCGGGGTGGCCCTCGAGCTGCGCCAAGGAGCGGACGGCTCGCTGGCCGCGGCGGGGCGCGCGAGCGAGGGCGCGCTCACGCTGGGGGACGGGCGGGCGGTGCGGGTCCGCGAGGGCGCGGCGACGCTCCTCCAGGACGCCGACGGCAACCTGTGGATCGACGCCGCCGCCAGCGGCGCGCTGGTCAGCCTGGGCGAGGGCGACGCGCTCCGGCTCGGCGGCGGGGCCCGGGCGCGGCTCGAGCGGACGGCCGGCGGCCTGGTGATCGCGGGGCAGGCGGGCACGGTCGAGGCGCTCGTGGGCGGGCGGCGGCTCGACGCCAGCGACGTGGCGCTCGAGCTGCGCCAGGGGGCGGACGGCTCGCTCCTCGCGGCGGCGCGCGCGGCCGAGGGGACGCTCACGCTCGCGGACGGCCGCGGGCTGCGGGTGCGCGACGGGGCGGCCACGCTGCTCCAGGACGCCGACGGCAACGTGTGGATCGACGCGGCCGCCGCCGGCGCGGTGATCGACCTCGGCGCGGGCGACGCGCTCGAGCTCGGCGGGGGCGCGCGGGCGCGGCTGGAGCGGACCGCGGCGGGCCTGCTCGTCACCGGCGAGGCGGGCACGGTCGCGGCGCGCCTGGGCGAGCGGCGGCTCGACGCCAGCGACGTGGCGCTCGAGCTGCGCCAGGGGGCGGACGGCTCGCTCGAGGCGAGCGGGCGCGCGGCGCGCGCCGCGGTCACCCTCGCGGACGGGCGGGTGGTGCGCGTGAGCGAGGGCGCGGCGACCTTGCTGCAGGACGCCGAGGGGAACCTGTGGATCGAGGCGGCCGCGCGCGGGGCCGAGGTCAGCCTGGGGGGCCGCGACACGGTGCGGCTGGGCCAGGGCGCGCGGGCCCGCTTGAGCGAGACGGCGGCGGGGCTGGCCCTGATCGGCGAGGCCGGCGAGGTGGAGGCCCTGATCGGCGGGCGGCGCCTCGCCGCGAGCGACGTGACGCTCGACGTGCGGCGCGGCCCCGACGGCTCGCTCGCGATCGCGTCGACGGTCTCGAGCGGGGCGGTCGAGCTGGAGCGGGGCGCGGTCGCGATCACCGAGGGCTCGGGGCGGCTGGTGCGCGACGCGGCGGGCCACCTGTTCGTGGAGGCCACCGCCGAGGCCGCCGAGCTGTCGCTGGCCGGCGGGGCGCGGCTGCACCTCGGCGAGGGGGCTCGCGCCACGCTGATCGAGCGCGGGGCGGGCCTGATCGTCAGCGGCGAGGCGGGGCGGGTGACGCTGATCTCGGGCGGGCGCGCGCTCGACGCCAGCGACGCGGCGCTGCTGCTGGAGTACGGCGAGGACGGCGGCCTGGCGGTGAGGGCGGGCGCCTCGCGGGCGCGGCTCGAGTTCGGCGCCGGGCGGGTGGCCGAGGTGGTCGAGGGCGACGCGCGCCTGGTGGCGGGGGCCGACGGCGACCTCCTGGTCGAGGCCAGCGCGAGCGGCGCGGTGATCGACCTCGGCGAGGGCGGGCTGCTGACCCTGAGCGGCGGGGCGAGCGCCAGCCTGGCCCGCACCGCCGACGGGCTGGCGCTGGCGGGCCGCGGCGGCGAGGTCGACCTGCTCCTGGGCGGGCGGCGCTACCAGGCGACCGACGCGGTGCTCGACCTCACCCAGCGCGAGGACGGCAGCCTGGCGCTGCGCGGCGAGGCGGCCAGCGCGCGGATCCCGCTGGACGGCGAGCGGAGCGCGGCGCTGACCCGCGGCGTGGTGCGGATCGACCAGGCGGCCGACGGCAGCGCGCGTCTGGTGGCGCTGACCGAGGCCGCCGAGGTCACGCTCGGGAGCGGGGCGGTGCTGACCCTCAGCGAGGGGGCCGAGCTCGACCTCACGGCCGCGGCCGACGGCTCGACCACGCTCACCACCCGCGTGGGGCGCGCGGCGCTCGCGCTCGCCGAGGGCGACCACCTCGAGCTGGCGGGGCTCTCCTCGACGGTGCGCCTCGACGGCGACGATCGGCTGCTGTCGGCGCGCCTGCACAGCGGGGTCTACACCCGCGCGGGCACGCGGCTCGAGCTGGTGGACGCCAGCCTCGAGGCGCGCCACGACGGCGAGCGCGCCGACCTCGACGTGACCGCCGCCTTCGCCCGCTACGGGGCGGCCGACGCCAGCGGGCAGTGGAACGAGCTGGAGTTGGTCGACCCGCGCCTCGCGTTCGGGCAGGGGCCCGAGGGGTCGACGCTCGACTTCAGCAGCGCGGGCGGCGGGCGGCTGAACGTGCAGGGCCACACGATCGCTATCAGCGGGCTCCCCGAGGGGACGCGCTGGGAGGCGAGCCTGCAGGCGGGGCCCGACGGGCTGCTCGAGGAGGCGACCCTCGAGCTGCCCGGGACGGTCGAGCTGCTCGAGCGCGACGGCCGCCTGGCGCTCACGGTGAGCGACCTCTCGGCCGAGGTGCGCGAGGGCGGCGACGCGGTGCGGGTCGCGTTCGGCGAGGCGGGCGCGGTGCTCGAGGCGGCGGGGGTCACGGCCACCGCGCGCGACGGGCTGCTCTCGCTCGACGAGCGCGCGGTGGCGCTGCACGTGGGCGAGGCCGAGGTGCTGCGCCAGATCGGCGACCGGCTCGGCCTCGAGGGGCGGATCACCGGGGTCGACCTCCACCTCGCGCGCGGCGAGTCGGGCGGGCTGCGCGCGCTCGACCTCGGGATCACCGAGCTCGACTTCGAGCACCACGTCGAGGGGCTGAGCGTCCACCTCACCAGCGCGGACGGCACGCAGACGCGCCTCGGCCTGCGGGCCAACGAGGCCGGCGAGCTGATCGAGGAGGCGTTCCTCGAGATCCCCGCCGGCGGCGAGCTGCGGCTGGCGCGGGAGGGCGAGTTCGACTTCACGCTCGGCGAGCAGGCGCTGCGCCTGGCGCGCGAGGAGAACGGCGCCTATCGGGTGCGGGCCGAGGGGCTCGACGTGGCGGGCCGCTGGCGCGACCTCGAGGTGCGCGCCGACAGCGAGCTGATCGACGTGCGGCTCGACCCCGAGCAGGGGCTGGTGTTCGACGACGTGACCGCGACCCACCTCGCGGTGCGCATGGACGGGCGCGAGGTCGAGGTGGATATCGCCGAGCTCGACCGGGTCATGCTGCGCATGACCGGCTACGAGGGCGCGACCCGCGGGGCGGCGATCCGCCTGGCCCCGACCGGCGACGGCTCGCGGATCAGCCTCGAGGTGCGCGCCACCGTGGACGGGCTGCCGGTGCGGCTCGAGCTCGACGACCTCGCCGAGCTCGAGGCGCTCGCGACGGTGCGCGAGAACGAGGCCCGCGTGCTGCTGCACGACCCGACCGGCCGCGGGACCGTGGAGCTCGAGGCGGGGCCGGTCAGCATGCGGGGGAGCGGGGTCGGGTTCCGGGCCGCCTACAACCCCTACTCGACCGACCTGTTCTTGAACGACATCGGCCGCCTCCTCTCGCGCGAGGGGGTGGAGCTGAACCGGGGCGTGTCGGTCGAGCCCGACGGGGTGGTCCGGGTCGGCCTCCCGCGCGAGTGGCCGGTGCGGGTCGACCTCGCGCTCGGGCTGCCGACGGATCCGGGCAGCGAGAGCGGCGCGGGCAGCGCGCCGACCTTGGCGGGCACGCTCGAGGCGGGCGGCGAGCGGACCCGCGCCCGCCTGACCGCGGGCCTCTCGGGCGCGTCCTCCTTCGTGCTCGACCAGACCCACGGCACGACCCACGTGTTCGGCGTGCGGGCGCCCAGCCGCTTCAGCCTGCCGACCACCGCCTTCGCCTCGGTCGGGTTCTCGCGCACCACCGAGCGCCAGCGCCTCGACCTCGAGGCGGGCGTGTTCGCCAACCCCGCCGCGTTCGCGCCTGCGGACCTCCCCCTGCGCGAGGACGTGCAGGGCGGCGCCTTCGCCGGCCTGCGCCTGGTCCGCAAGCTCGAGAACGGCGGCTCCATGACCCTGGGCGTGAACGCCACCGCCGAGCGCCGCTTCGACGGCAGCTGGAACCCGGGCGCCCGGCTGACCCTCTCGATCCCGCTGGGCGGGCGCCGCTAGCGCTC
>CAZMSZ010000177.1:8893-14476 GCA_964569055.1 uncultured Planctomycetota bacterium
ACCCGGGCGCCCGGCTGACCCTCTCGATCCCGCTGGGCGGGCGCCGCTAGCGCTCCGCTAGCGCGACTCGCGCTCGTTGCGGACCCGGTCGAGCAGCTCGAACGCCTCGGTCGAGGCGGGCTGCTTCGCGGACGTCCAGCGCTCGCCGTCGCGCGAGGTCGACCAGCGCTCTCGGCGCCCGGGCCCCGCCCAGGCGTGCACCTCCTCGACCAGGTCGCGCAGCCACAGGGCGCCCGCGCCGAAGAACAGGCTCAGCTCCTCGCAGAGCACCTCGGGCGCCGGCCCGATCCAGGGGTCGCACTCGGCTGGCTCGGGCAGCAGCGGGTCGAGGGAGCGGCGCAGGTCGACCCGCCGCCCGCCGAGCTCGACGAACACCCTTCGGTGCGATCCCTGGCGGACGACCGCCAGCCGCGCAGCACGGAGGGGAGACGCGTTGGGCGGACCGCTCACCCGCCCTGCTGTCGCTCGCGGTCGAGGCGGTCGAGGAGCTCGCGGTCGATATCGAGGGGCTCGAGCGCGTCGGCCAGCACCTCGGCGATCGCGTCCAGGATCAGCTCCACCCGGGTGAGCGTGCGGGGCCCGAGCTTGGCGGGGACCTCGACCTGCTCGCTGGTGGAGCCTCCCTGCGGATCTTGGAGCTCGAGGACGACCTGCCGGACGCGCGGCTCGGTCTCACCCGCCGCGGGTTCGAGGACCTCGCCGCCGACGATTCGCCTCATGGGCCCTCCCCGCCGGGATCGTATCCGGGCGGCTGGCGCGGCGCGCCTGGGAAGGCGTGTCTCAGGGCAGCTCGGCCAGGCGGCGGGCCAGGGTGCGTCGCTCGGGCTCCTGGCGCGCGAGCGCGAGGGCCCGCTCGTAGGCGGCGCGGGCCTCGCGCGCGCGACCGAGCCGCGCCAGCAGGTCGGCGTGCGCGGCGTGGGCGGGCAGGTAGTCGGCGAGGGCGCCCCCCGCCAGGAGCGCCTCGATCGGCCCGAGGCCGGCCGCGGGGCCGTCGCGCATGGCGAGCGCCACCGCGCGGTTGAGCGCGATCACCTCGGAGGGCTCGACCCGCAGCAGGAGGTCGTACAGGCCCACGATCTGGGCCCAGTCGGTCGCCGCGGCGCTGGGCGCCTCGGCGTGCACGGCCGCGATCGCGGCCTGCAGCGTGTAGGGCCCGAAGCGCCGCGAGCGGAGCGCGCCCTCCACCAGCGCGCCGCCCTCGGCGATCTGCGCCTGATCCCAGCGGCTGCGGTCCTGCTCGGGGAGGAGGGCGAGGTCGCCCTCGGGGGTGGTCCGCGTCGCGCGGCGCGCGTCGTGGAGCAGCATCAGCGCGAGCAGCCCCTGCGCCTCGGGCTCGGGCAACAGCGCGACCAGCAGGCGGCCGAGGCGGATCGCCTCGGCGGCGAGGTCCTGCCGGCTCGCCGACGCGCCCGACGAGGCGCGGTAGCCTTCGTTGAACACGAGGTAGATCACGCGCAGCACCGCGTCGAGCCGCGCCGGCAGCTCGCGCACGCCCGGGATCGTGAACGGCAGCCCCTCCTCGCGCAGCCTGGCCTTGGCCCGCACGATTCGCTGGGCGATCGTCGGCGGCGCGACGAGGAAGGCCCGCGCGATCTCCTCGGTGGTGAGCCCGCACACCTCGCGCAGCGTGAGCGCGACCTGCGCGGCCTCGGGCAGGACGGGGTGGCAGCAGGCGAACACCAGCCGCAGCCGGTCGTCCTCGACCTCGTCCTCGTCGGCGAGCGCGGGCGCGGGCGCGCTCGCCTCGAGCCGCTCGGCGAGCGCGAGCAGCGAGGCGTCGAGGCGCGCGCGCCGCCGCAGGGCGTCGATCGCGCGGAACCGCCCCGCCGACACCAGCCAGGCCCGCGGGGAGGCGGGTACGCCCTCGCGCGGCCAGCGCTCGAGCGCCGCGGCGAAGGCGCTTTGGAGCGCCTCCTCGGCGAGGTCGAAGTCGCCGAGGAGGCGCACCAGGGTGGCGAGGACGCGCCGCGACTCGCGCCGGTAGGTCGCCTCGACCTCGGCGCGCGCGGCCTCGCCGCTCGCCTGCCCGCTCACGCCTTGCTGTGCTGGGCGCCGCAGGTCGTGAGCGCGCGGATCTCGATCGCCCAGCCCAGCTCCTCACCCATTTGCGCGGCGGGGTGGAGCGAGGCGAGCCGGATCGCGTCGTTGAGGTCGTCGGCCTCGATCAGCACCAGGCCGCCCACCTGCTCCTTGGTCTCGACGAACGGCCCGTCGGAGACCACCGGCTTGCCCCCGCGCGGCCGGATCGTGGTCGCGTCCCACTCCAGGCTGTAGCCGGCGAGCAGCTTGCCGGTCCGCCGCAGCTCCTCGTCGTGGGCCTGGCAGTCGGCGATCAACCGCTCGAGCTGCTCGGGGGAGAGGGCCTCCATCTTCGCGCGCTCACCGTAGGCCATGCACAGATACTTCATGCGTCGAGCTCCTTTCGCTTGCTCACCCCCTGGTCGAACGAGCCGGGCGGAGATCGACACCCTCCCGCGAAATCGCCCTAAGTCCAGGCCGGACGTAGCTTCGCGGCCGCTACCGGAGCTCGAGGTCGGCCGTGATCGGGTAGTGGTCGCTCGGCCAGCGGCCGTCGACCTGCTCGGTGAAGGTCTGATACAGCCGCACGCGCGCCGGGCCGCCCACCAGCAGCCAGTCGATTCGGTCGTTCCCCTGAAAGCCCCGAAAGCCGTTGTAGGACCCGTGCTGCGCCCCCGGGTGCGGGGCCTCGGCCCAGGCGTCGCGCAGGCCGAGCCCGTCCACGAGCACGCGGCGCGGCTCCTCGTCGGGGGTGGAGTTGTAGTCGCCGCTGATCAGGATCGCGACCTTCCCGCGCTCTTTCTCGGGGACCTTGTTGGCGATGAACTCGTTCATGACCCGCGCGCCCTTGATCCGGTTCTCGGGGTCGCGGCCGTTGTCCCGCTCGGGCAGGTGCGTGTTCAGGAACAACAGCGGCGTGCGGGCGCCCTTCAGCTCGATCAGGGCCCAGGTCACCTTGCGGGGGTAGCGGTCGCCCCAGGTGTTGCTGCCCTGGACCTCGGGCGTGTCGGACAGCCAGAACTCGCCCCACTCGCGCAGCCGCGCGTCGTCGCGCCGCACCAGGATCGAGCAGCGCTCGCCCGAGCCGGTGGGGTTGCGCCCGCCGCCCACGATCTCGTAGCCGGGCAGGAGCGGGCGCAGGTCGTCGACCTGCTCGCCCTTGTCCTCCTGGATCCCGACCACCGCCGCCTGCTGGATCACCTTGGCCACCGCGGCCACCCGGTGCCGCCAGCGGTTCGGGCCGTCGTCCTCGAAGTCGTAGCGCACGTTGAAGGACATGACCCGGAACTTCGCGCCGCGCCCGCGCCGCCGCCCCGCTCGCCGCTCGTCGTCCTCGTCCTCCTCGGTCGACGTGGGCTTCTTGGGCTTGGCGGGCGCGCGCCGCTCGGCGGCCTCGGGGCGCGCGCTCGAAGCGGCGTCCTCGCCCTCCCCTTCCTTCTCGGGGAGCACCCACCGCCCGTCGCGCAGCTCGAGCCCGGCCTCGAGGTTGGTCTTCTCCTCGGGGGTGACCCAGCGCCCCTGGTACTCGACCAGGCCCAGCACCTCGCGCCGGTAGGCGTCGGGCTCGTACCACCGCCCCTGGTGCAGCTTGTGACCGAGCGCCCGCCGGGCCGGCTCGCAGTGCGGGTCGAGCTCGATCGCCCGCGTGAAGCACTGCGTGGCCTCGGCCTCGAGCTGCTCGTCCTTGGCCCAGCTCCCGAGCTCGCACCAGTCCGCCGCGTCGCCGACCTTCTCGAGCTTCCCGCGCCGCGCCTCGTACTCCGCGCGGATCTCCGCCTCGCGCACGATCCGCGAGATCTCGCCGCGCGGGACCCGGATCTTCCCCGCCTTGGTCTCGATCGTGACGACCCGGCTCGTCTCCTCGACGATCTTGCCGCGATACTTCCCCCCGTTCGCGAGGTGGATCACGTCCGCCCGCGCGGCCGGCGCGAGGAGCAGAAGGGCGAGCGCGAGGAGGACGGGGACGGGGCGCAGGCTGCTCATGGGGCGCACAGGATAGCAACGGCCCTCGGCGCCCAGGTCACGGCTCTGCACCGGTCGGGGCCTGGCCCGGCGCTCAGCCGGCCGCGAGGTCGGCCACGAGGAGCCGCCGCTCCCCGATCACGAGCCCAGCTCCTTCGGCCCCGGCCACCCGCAACCCCGGTACACCCAGCGCGTCGAGGAGGCGCTGGTGCTCGCGATCTCCTGCGATCGAGACCTCCGACACGAACCTCGGCCGCGCCGGCGCGGTGTCCGGGTCGTCCACCTGCTGCACCTCGATCAGCGTGCCGAGCCCAGGCCGTGCCAAGTAAACGGTGCGTCGTTCCGCCAAGGTGCGCACGCTCGCGGGGTGCAGGAGCCACCCCGACCCGACCAGGCCGTCCACGTAGTCGTCGATCGAGGCCACGTTCAGCGCGACGTGGTGAAGCCCAGGTCCGCGTTTCTCGAACGCCCGTCGATACGGCCCAGGCCCGATCGCCTCCATCAGCAGGAGGAGCGCGTCCTGCGTCGACGGCCCGACGTAGACCTCCCGGGTCCCCTCCGCGGGGAAGTCCTCCACCGGGCCAAGCGCCCACCCAGACGTCTCGCACAGCGTCGCGGCGCCTTGGGCCGAGGGCACGAGGACGGCCACGTGACTCAGGGTGGTATTCATGGCTGGGCTTTACAGGCGGCGGCGCCGCCGCGGCGACCTTGCACCCGACGAAAAAGCACGGTGGGGCGCCGCGGGGGCGATCGTACGCCGTCGGCCGGCCGCATGCGCCGGCAGCGACGAGGGGTCGACGCCGCGGGGCTGCCTCACCACGGGCGACCCGCGCCTCCGTCGCCGCCCCGAGCTCGGCCGCTCTGGTCGACGAGCGCGACGAGCAGCAGGCAAGCCAGCATGCGTGCACGGAGCGGGTCCGCGAGCGTCTGTACGAGGAGGTCCCTCGCCCGCTCGACTCGCGCCGCTCGATCCGGTCGTTCGGCGCGGCGAACCGGGTCGGCCACGCGCCGAGCGGGCACGCAGGTGTCGCGATCCTGAGCTGTCGGAAGGAAGGGGACGTGCTCGCGGTGGAAAGAGCGATCGGTTCGCCTGGCCCCCGGCGACGCCATTCGGCAGTCGAGGAGACCACGCCCAGCAGCTTGGGCCCGCGCCAGCTCCTGGGACCAGCGGCTCCCTTCAACGCCTGCGCGAGCGACGCCCTCGTCGGCCTCTTCGAGCAGCGCGAGCCCGTGTTGGAGCCGCTCTGCTCGAGGTTGGTCCAAGAGTCCAGCCTGCCTCAGCTCGTCCTCGACGAGCTCGAGTCCGATGCTTTGGGCCAGCTTCAGCGCGTGTATCTCTGAGGGCATCATGGGTTCCGACCTCCTGAACCCAGCATGCTGACGAACCCAACCGCGCGCCCGAGGTTCGACACGTTTGGGAGCGGGCGTCGGAACTGCAGCCGGAGCAAGGCCCTGGCCGATCAGGAGCCTCGTGGCCGGCGCGCCAGCGGCCTCGCGCGCCCCGAACCAAGCGAGAGGGCCGGGAGCACGTCACCGTAGCTCCCGGCCCTGACCTAGTACGCCCGAAGGGACTCGAACCCCAAACCTCTGCCTCCGGAGGGC
>CAZMSZ010000178.1:0-14433 GCA_964569055.1 uncultured Planctomycetota bacterium
GACTCGGAATCGGAATCGGACTCGGAATCGGACTCGGAATCGGACTCGGAATCGGGACGCCAAGAGAGGGCAAGGCAAGGGCAAGGGAGAGTCGGGGACCCGAACCCTTCAGCCGGGCAGCGCGCTCAGATCCGGCGCTCGGGGAACAGCAGCGACAGCACGTACTGCCACGTCTGGCGGCCCCAGCTCCGGCCCATGACGTCGGGGCGCTTGGGCGGGAGGAGCAGGTCGCGCAGCGAGCGGGGCTCGGGCGGGTCGAGCTCCGCGCGCAGGATGATCTGGCCCTTGGGGTCGTAGACCGTGCACACGATCTGGGTGTAGGCCTTGCCGAACCCGACCACGATCGGGGCCTCCACGAACGTGAGGTGGATCGCCGCGGTCCCGGGGATCCGCTGGTTGAGCTCGGCGAGGTGGGTGACCAGCGCCCCCTCGTCCTCGGGGTCGAGCGTCAGCCCGGTGTAGGCATACCCCGAGAGCACCAGCTGCTCGGTGTAGGCGGTGATCACGCCCTGCACGAACGGGTCGGGCTCGGGGATCACCTGGAACGGGCGCGTCACGTAGAGGTGCGCCGAGGTGCGCGGCTCGCGGGAGGGCGCCACGCGCGGCTCGATCGCCGTGCAGCCGCCCGCCGCCAGCGCCGCGGCGGCGAACGCGATCCCGAGGGTGGTGCTCCGCCGGTGGGCGCTCACCCGCTAGAAGTAGACCTCCCAGCGGTTGCCCTCGTACTTCACGATCAGCCCCATCAGCGCCAGCGCCGCCACCAGGCCGAGCCCCGCGCCGCTCCAGAACGCGCCGGACTCGACCGCGGCGTTGCCGATCACCTGACCCCAGCGCGCGAAGCCGAGCGCACCCGCCAGCAGCACGACGAGGCAGATCATGAAGTTGGTGCGCTCGGTCCGGCGATGTCCGGAGATCCGGTGGAGCAGCGCGTCGTCGGGCCTGCTGGCGGTGTGCTCGCACACCGGGCAGGTCAAGCTGTCGGTCTTGACCCCGGTGTCGAAGCACAGCTCCTCGAAGCACTCCGAGCACACCACCGGCACGAGCTCGTGCCCGCTCGGGCGCGGCCCCGCCGAGACCGCCTTGGTCCGACCGGTCGATCGCCGACCGCTCGCTGCCCTGGTAACCGCCGAGCTGCGTCCCGTCTTCTTCTTCGCCACGGGTCGTCCTCCCTGGCGCGCGCCGAGGGCGGATTCTAACCCCCGACCCCGGTCGTGCGCGAGCACCCCCGCCGCGGGCCCCCGGGAGCCGTCGGCGTACAATCGAGCCCGGAGGCCCTCATGACACGCCGCGCTGGCCTGATCACGGCCCTCGCGCTCTCGCTGCTCGCGCTCGGCTGCCCGGCGGAACCGCCGCCCGAGCCCCCGCCCGACGACGACCGCCCGTCGGTCCCGATCCCCGAGCTCCCGCCGGCGCCGCCCGAGCGGGAGGTGGCCGAGCCCGGCGCCGCCGCGCCGCCCGCCGCCAAGGAGGACCAGGAGGTCGGCCTGCTCGGACAGGCGACCGACCCCGTCTGCGGCATGGCGATCCCCCTCAGCGGCGAGCCGCTCAGCGCGACCCACCGCGACGTCGTGTATCACTTCTGCAGCGAGACCTGCCGGGCGAAGTTCCTCGCGGAGCCCGCCCAGTGGACCGAGGACGGGAAGTGACCGAGGGCGCGGAGGAAGCCGGCGAGCCACCGTCGGCGGGCCCCGAGGACCCGGCCCGGCGCCGGTTCCTCGCGCTCGCCACGGCCAGCCTGGGCGCCTGCGCCGGGGCGGGCCTGCTCGGCGCGGTGGGGACGGCCGTGATCGCCACGCCGCTCGGCGCGGAGGTCGCCGAGCCGGGCTGGTACGACCTCGGTCCGCTGGAGCGCTTCGCGCAGGGCGCCGCGCTCAAGGTCCCCGTGCTGGGCGAGCAGCGCGACGCGTGGAGCCGCTTCCGCGCGCGCAGCCTCGGGCGCGTGCTGGTCGTGCGCGAGGGCGACGCCGTGCGCGTGTTCTCCGCGGCCTGCCCCCACAACGGCTGCGACGTGTTCGTGACCGAGCGCGGGTTCCTCTGCCCGTGCCACGACAGCGAGTTCGCCCGCGACGGCGCCCTCGTGGCGGGCGAGTCGCCGCGCGGCCTCGACCCGCTCGACAGTCGGGTCGAGGACGGCCGGCTGCGCGTGCGCCTCGTCCGCTTCCAGCTCGGGACCGCCGAGCGTCGGCCGGTGTGATCCGGCGCCTGCTCGCGTGGCTCGAGGCCCGCACCGGGCTGGCGGCGCTGGCGCGCCGCTGGGCGCGCGTCCCCGTGCCCGCCTCCGGCGCCTGGCGGCGCACGACCGGCGGGCTGTTGCTCCTGCTGCTCGCCACGCAGGTCGTGACCGGCTTCGCGCTCGCCACCGGCTACAGCCCGAGCACCGCCCACGCCTGGGGGAGCGTGGTCCATCTCGAAGACCGCGCGCTGCTCGGCGCGTTCGTGCGCGGGCTGCACGCGTTCGGCGCCAGCGCCGTCGTGATCGTGGCCCTGGTGCACCTGGTGCGGGTCGGCCTCGAGCGGCGCTACCGCCCCCCGCGCGACGCGGTGTGGCTGCTCGGGCTGCTCGGGGTCCCCCTCCTGGCCACGTTCGCGCTCACCGGCTACCTGCTCCCCTGGGACCAGCGCGGCTACTGGGCCACGCAGGTCGCGGCCGGGATCGTGCGAGGCACGCCGCTGATCGGCGAGCAGGCCGCGCGCGCCCTGCTCGGCGGCCCCGAGCTGGGGAGCCTGACCCTGACCCGGTTCTACGCCCTGCACGCCTTCGCGCTGCCCGCCCTCCTGGCGCTGCTCGCGCTCCTCCTGCTGCGCGCCTGGCGCCGCAGCGCCCTCGTGGCCGCGCGGGCGGCGGCCGAGCCCACCCGCCCCTACTGGCCCGAGCAGGCGGCGCGCGACGTGGCGGCCTGGGCCCTCGCGCTGAGCGCGCTGGCCGCGCTGGCGGCCTGGATCGGGGCCGGGCTCGAGGCGCCCGCCGACCCCGACTCGGACTTCTCGCCGCGCCCCGAGTGGTACTTCGCGCCGCTGCGCGAGCTGCTCAAGACGGTGCCCGAGCCGTGGGGGAGCCTGGTCGTTCCGGGCGCGGTGTTCGCGGCCTTCGCCGCGCTCCCCTGGCTGGACCGGCCCGGGCGATCGCGCCGGCTGCCGCGCGCGGTGCTGCTCGTGCCGCTCGCCGCCTGGCTCGCGCTGCTGGCGCGCAGCGCGCTCACCGACCTCGCCGACCGCGACTACCAGGAGCGGCGCGCGATCGCGGCCGAGGACGCGGCGCTCGCCCGCGCGCTGGCCCAGGACGGGATCCCGCCCGAGGGCGCCGGCGAGCTGCTGCGCCGCCACCCGCCCCGGCTGGGCCGGAGCCTGTTCGAGCTGCACTGCGTGCGGTGCCACGCGCTGAACGGACGGGGCGGCGAGGAGGCGCCCGACCTCGGCGCCTACCTCACCCGCGCCTGGCTGGCGGGCCTGGTGCGCGACCCGCGCGCGCCGCGCTACTTCGGCCGCACCGAGCTGGCCAGCATGGAGGCGCTCCCGCGCGAGGAGCACGCCGCCCTGCCCGAGCTGACGGAGTACCTCGTCTCGCTCGATCCTTCGCAGGCGGAGCGGGTCGGCCCGGCGCTCGCCGCCCGCGGCCGCGAGGCGTTCGTGCGGCTCGAGTGCGACGCCTGCCACCCCGTGACCGCGGGCGAGGAGGACCTCGGGCCCAACCTGCACGCCTACGGCAGCGAGGAGTGGCTGCTCGCGTTCCTGCGCGACCCGGGCGCGCCGCGGTTCTACGCCGAGGACAACGCCATGCCCGCCTACGGCGAGGAGCTGAGCGAGGAGGAGCTGCGGGCGCTGGTGGTGTTCTTGCGCCAGCAGGGCGGGCGGTGACCCTGCGCCTGGCGGCGGTCCACTTCACCCCCGAGCTGGGCGAAGTGGCGACCAACCGCGAACGGCTGGTGGCGCTCGCGGCCGAGGCGGCGGCCGACGCCGACGTGGTCGTGCTGCCCGAGCTCGCCACCACGGGCTTCTGCCTCACCCCCCCCGAGGCGGCCGCCTGGGCCGAGGCCGCGGACGGGCCGACCGCGCGCGCGCTGGCAGACGTCGCTCGCGCCGCCCGCGCCGTGCTGGTGGTGGGCCTCGCGCTGCGCGCCGCCGAGGGCGCGCTCGAGAACGCCCAGCTGGTGCTCGACGCCGACGGCCGGCTCGCCGGGCGCTACGCCAAGCACCACCTGTTCGGGACCGATCACGGCTGGGCCCGGCCTGGCGCGAGCCCGGGCGAGGTCGTCACGACGGCGCACGGGCCGATCGGCCTCCTGATCTGCCACGACCTCGTCTACCCGCGCACCGTGGCCGCGCTCGCCGCGCGCCGACCGCGCCTGCTCGCCTTCTCGACGGCCTGGATCGGCGACGGCGAGCCGCTCCCGCGCGCCTGGAGCGAGGCGGCCCTGCTCTTCGAGCCGGCGCCGTTGGTGATCGCCAACCGCGGCGGCGCCGAGCGCGGGGTCGCGTTCGCCGACCCCTCGGCGATCCTGGGGCATCGCTGCGGCGGCGCGATCGGGCCGCGCGGCGCGGGGCCGAGCGTCGTCCGCTTCAGCCTGCCGCGATCCGGCGGATCTCCTTGCTGAGCGCCAGGTAGCCGAGCAACGCCACCGGCACCGTCAGCAGCAGGCCGAACAGCGCCAGCTCGCCGTACAGGAACGGCGCCTCGATCAGCAGCATGATCGTGGCGGGCAGGAGCAGGAGCAGGCAGGCCCCCGCGTGGACCGCCGCCAGGAACAGCCCGAACCGCCAGGGCCGCAGCAAACCGACCGCGCCGCCCGCCGCCGCGAGCGTCAGGATCACGAACGGGGTCGCGAGCCAGCGCGGCAGCTCGAGGATCGGCATCCCGAAGCAGTAGATCGTGTTGTCGCCGAACAGGCCGTCCGCTGCGATCCAGCCCCACAACAGCGCCATCAGGACGTGCCCGATCCCGAGCAGGAACCGGGCGGGCGACATGGACGAGTTCATGGGCAGCTCCAGCTCCGCGGCGCCGGGAGTCTACGCCGCGCCCGGCAGGAGGGGAAGCCGGCCGACTCAGGTCCGCCCGATCCGGCTCCTCATGATGGCCTTGTACGCCTCCACCCCGGGCTGGTCGTAGGCGCACACGTTCATCAGCTCGCCCTCGTAGGCGACGCTCGCCATGAGCAGGTACAGCAACCCGCCCAGGCAGCGCGAGTCGAGGCGGTCGAGCACCAGCGAGTCGGTCGGGCGGCCGTCGCTGGCGAGCGCCTCCTCGTTCGCCTGGCGCGCGAGCGTGTTGAGGGCGGCGAACGTCTTGCCCGCCAGGGGGCCCGCCGCGTCGACCGACGGCACGCGATCGACCGTGGCCCGCCCCCAGTCGGCCACGTCGAGCGTGGTCAGGGTCTTGTCGCGCGGGCCTTCCTGGTGGAGCTGCGTCTGCGCGTGCATGTCGGTCGTCCCGACGGCCACGATCGGCGTGCGGCCGGCGTGGACCAGCGCGCCCGTGCGGTCCTTCGCCTTGCCCAGCGACTCGGCCAGGAGCTGCACGTACCACTCCGAGACCGACCGCAGCCGCTCCGAGTAGGGCATGAACACCGCGCCGGTGCGCCCGGCGCGGGCCTGGGCGTGGTGGAGCGAGGCGTAGAGCAGCGCGGGGTTGCGCGCGAGGTCGCCCCCGGCCGCGAGCAGCGCGCCGCGCGTCGCGCGCGCGCCGTCGAGCAGGGCGTCGATGTCGAGCCCCGTGGCGGCGGCCGTCACCAGCCCGCACGAGGACAGCACGCTGAACCGCCCGCCGATCCCCTCGGGAAAGGGGAGCACCGCGCCGGTCGAGGCCTCGGCCATGTCCGCCAGGCGGGAGCCCGGATCGGTCAAGGCCACCAGCTCGAGCCGCAGGCCGCGGGCGCCGGCGAGGGCCTCGCGCAGCGCGAGCGTGGTGGCGAGCGTCTCGGTGGTCGTGCCGCTCTTGCTGATCGCGAGCAGCCGCACGTCGAGCGCTTGCCCGGCGGGGCGCCCCGCGGCCCGATCGCGCAGCTCGCCCACCAGCGCCCGCAGCTCGAGCGGGTCGAGGTGGAACCCCGCGAAGCGCAGCTCCGGGATCCCCGACAGCCGGGCGCTCCCGCCCGGCCCGAGCAGCGCGTCGTGCAGCACGCGGTTGCCGAGGTAGCTCCCGCCGATCCCGACCGAGACCAGGACGTCGGCCCGCCGCGCGTCGTCGGCCCAGCGCAGCGCCGCCTCGAGCGAGGCGCGGTTCTGCTCGGGCTCGCCCAGCCGCGGCCACCACACCGGCTCGCCCATGCCGGGCGTCTCGCCCGTCTCGAGCAGCGCCGCGAACGCGGCCGCCGCGCGGGCCGCCGCCTCCTCCGCCGCCGCGTCGCCCGGGCCGCCGCCGGCCTCGCGCATCAGGCCCGCGCAGCGGTAGGTGATCCCGGGGTCCTCCAGCCGCACCTCGATCGCGTCCGTCTGCGTCACGTTGGCAGCCCTCCCGCGCGCGGGCGCTCTCTTCGCCCGCGGCGGCATTGGAGCACACGTCGGCGAGGCGGTCGGGGGGACCCGCGGTCCCGGTGGTGGCACCTCGGGGGAGGTGGTATATCCACCGCCGTGAGCCTGGAGCAGACGGTCACCGTGTTCCCGCGAGATCCGCACCACCGGCTGGTGGGCGCGCACCTCGGCGCGTTCCTCGACCGGGTCGTCGAGCGGATCGCCGCCGTGGGTGACGGCGCGCGCGCCCGGGTGCGGGCCGGCCGGTTCGAGGCCGAGGTCGAGACGCTCCCCGACCTGCTCGACACGATCGACGCCGCGCGCGCGCAGGCCCACGGGCGCGAGGACCTCGAGGTCCGCCTGTCGGGCGACGCGCGCCCGGCCTTCGCGCGCTTCACGGCCGCTCCCCGGGTCGAGGCCGAGCTGTGCGCGTTCGTGCGGCCGCGCCTGCTCGTCGACGCGCGCCCCTGCGTGGGCTGCGGCTGGCCGCTCGACTACGACGGGACGCGCCGCGCCGCGTCCTGCAACCGGCGCGGCTGCGGCGAGGAGCTGGCGCAGGAGCGCGACCTCGCGACCTGCTGGTGGCTCCGCCTGATCGGCGTCGGCGCGGAGGGGGTCGGCGAGCGGTTCGTCGAGGAGGAGCGACGCCTGGAGGGCTCGCCGTTCTTCGACGCCCTGGAGGGCGCCGCCCGCACGCCGCTGTTCGAGTGGCACGCCTGGAGCTGAGCGCTGCGCCTGGCGGTGGGCGCAGTTCTGAGCAGCCTCCTGCCCGTGCCCGTTCCCGTGAGCCGCGCCCGCGACCCGTGCGCGTGCCGTTGCCCGAGCAGATCGCTGTCGCTTGCAGCGCTCCTCCGCCGCAGCGAAGCGGGGACGTGCCACGGGCCGCGTTGACGGGCGCGGGCACGGGCACGGGCACGGCGCTGGCTGCAGAGGCCAATCGCCAACCGCTGCCCTGCGCCTGGCGCGCTCGCGGCGCGCTGCCATCGTGACGGAGGGACGAGGCCGGAGGCGCGATGCGCGCTGCGGCCCGGCTGTTCGTTTCCCTCCTGCTCGTGAGCGGCTGCAAGGCGACCCCCGAGGTCGGGCTCGTGCCCGAGGCGCACCTCCGCTGGGCGGCGCGCGCGCGGCCCGCCCCGCCGCTCGCGCCTCCGCCGCCGCTCGACGAGCAGGCGCTGCTGGAGCGCGACTGGCCGCCCCCCGCGCTGCCGCGCCTCCCGCGGCCGCCCGAGGCTCAGCCTTCGCTGATCCTGAACCTCGCGGCGCCGATGAAGAACGAGCTGCCGACCCCGAGCGGGACCATGTTCCCGGGCGTGAGCGGCGCCCCGTCGACGGCGACCGGGTCGGGCCCGAGCTGGCTGATCCACAGCCCGCCCGCGCGCAGGTAGAGCGCGGCGTGCTGGTCGGCCACGCCCGCGACCGGCACGCGCACCGCCGCGTCGTCGGCGGCTCCGATCGTGGCCTGGCGCACCAGGAGCAGATACAGCCGGCTGTCCTCGCCGTCGCCCATGCGCTCGATCGGCACGCACTCGACCGGGTGGCGGGCCTCGACGCCGACCGCCGGCGCGGCCGGCCCCAGGCGGGGGTGGCGTAGCACGCGGCCGCGCAGCCCCAGGCTGTCGTCGCCGAGCCACACAGCGAACGCCTCGCCGAGCGGCGCCTCGCCGCGTGGCGGCAGCCACACCCCGTCGACCTTGGTGCGGCCGAAGCCCGCGTCGCGCAGCACCACGCCGGCGCGCGTCAGGGCGAACGTGCCGTGCTGGGGCCCGATCGGCTCGGCGCGCTCGAGCGCGTCCGCCTCGCTCTCGAGGTCGCGCGTGAAGCAGGTCGTCTCGAAGTCGTTGAGCCCCGCGAAGCTGCCGAAGCGCGCCTCGGTCTTGCAGGCCACGCGGATCCTGCCCTGGCTGGCGCCGGCCGCGACCTCGATCCAGAAGCACTCGGGCACGGTCGGGACGGTCGCTCGCGCGGCGAGCGACAGGCGGCTCCCGCTGGTGCGCGCCAGCGAGGGGGCGCGCGGCGGCACCAGCCCGAAGCGGAGCCGCAGGCGCGGGCCGCTCGGGCCGCCGAGCAGCACCGCCTCGCCGGGCCGCAAGAAGCGCTGGAACACGCGCCGCCCGTCCTGCTCGGCCCACGTCCCGTTGGCGCTGCCGAGGTCGGTCGCGACGGCGCCGCCGAACGCCGGGAGCAGGTGCAGGTGCGTCGACGACGCGAGCGCGTCGTGCTCGGGGTCGAGCTGGACGTCGCAGTGCTCCCCGCGCCCGACCTGCAGGCCTTGCGTGAGGGACCACGCGCCGCCCGGGCCGTCGTCACGCGCGATCGCGAGGTCCTGCGGCACCTGCCGCAGGCGCTCGAGCCGATCGAGCAGGGCGAGGGGGCCGCCTTGCCCGAAGCGGAGCAGGCTGCCCACGGAGACGGGCACCTGCTCGCCCGGGGGCACTCGCTCGCCGTCGACGAACGTGCCGCCCTGGCTGTGGAGGTCCATGAGGTGATACACCTCGCCGTGCTGGACCAGTTGCGCGTGCCGCGGATCGACGCCGACCTCGGACAGGCACACGTCGAGGCCGAGCGCGCTGCCGACACGGACCATCGGTCCGACCGGGACCACCGCCCCGGCGTGAGCGCCGCTCACGAGCCCTAACCCGAAGTCCACTCGCCCCAGCCTCGGCCGGTGATTCTAGCGCGCGCGCTGCGCGGTTTCTGGGGACCCGCGAGGTCCGCCCGCGGGCCACGCCGGCCGCCGGCAGATCGCCGCGGCGCTGGGGCGAGACGGCCGTCGCTCGGCCGATCGGTGGTCCGGCCGCCGCCCCCATCGGATCGGGGTTTCCTCCACGCTTTGAATTTGCCGAAGGCCGCTGATAAACTCCCGTGTCAAAGTGCCTTAGGCGGCGGCCCGCGGAGGGTCTCCCGCCGAGGGTGGCCCGGGGTGGCCATGGGTAGCGCAGGGCCGCGCGTGTTCGCACAGAAGGAGCGAGGTGGATGCCGGATCCGCTCGGGCAGTCCCCTCCCAAGGTCCTGATCGTCGAGGACGGGAGCGGCGCCT
The DNA here is from genome assembly GCA_964569055.1 of uncultured Planctomycetota bacterium. Classification (GTDB taxonomy): domain Bacteria; phylum Planctomycetota; class J058; order J058; family J058; genus JAWLGW01. The sequence goes on from CAZMSZ010000178.1 coordinate 9,482, forward strand.
CCCCCCGCCTCGCCGACCTCCTACAGGGCCACGGGTACGACCTGTTGGTGCTGCGCGACCCCGACGAGGCGCTCGCGCGGCTGGAGCAGGACGCGCCGCACTGCGTGCTCGTGGACGTCACCGCGCCTCACGTGGACGGGCTCGCCATGTGCCGGCGCGTCAAGTCCGCCGAGCCCACCCGCCTGCTCCCGGTGGTGCTCGTGGGCGGCGCGCTGGCGCTCGAGGACAAGCTCTCCGCGCTCGAGGCGGGCGCCGACGACGTGGTCGGGCGCCCGCTCGAGGCGCGCGAGATGGCGGCGCGGGTGCGGAGCCTCGTCCGGCTGCGCCAGTCGACGCTCGCGCTCGAGAGCGCGCAGAACGTGATCTTCGCGCTCGCCACCGCGATCGAGCAGAAGGACGACTACACCGAGGGGCACGGCGAGCGCGTGGCCGTGTTCGCGCGCTCGCTCGCCGAGCACGTGGGCCTCTCCGCCGAGGAGGTGGAGCAGGTCTACATGGGAGGGATCCTGCACGACGTGGGCAAGATCGGCTGCCCCGACGCGATCCTCAACAAGCCGGGCCCGCTCACGCCCGACGAGTTCGAGATCATCAAGCGCCACCCCGTGCACGGCTGGGAGATCTGCCGCCACCTCAAGTCGCTCGGCGACTGCACCCTGTGCTGCATCCGCAACCACCACGAGCGGCTCGACGGCTCGGGCTACCCCGACGGCCTCGCCGGCGACGCGGTCCCGATCACCACCCGGATCATGTCGATCGCCGACGTGTTCGACGCGCTGGCGACCGCGCGCGCCTACAAGCCCGCCTTCCCCACCGAGACCTGCTTCAAGATCCTGCGCGAGGAGGCGGAGCGCGGCTGGTGGGACAAGCAGCTGGTCGAGGCGTTCGTGGACGTCATGAAGCTCAAGGAGCTCGACCAGCCGCTGAACCGCAAGAAGCTCGACGGCCTGTTCCGCCGTCCCCCGCCGCCGCCGGTCAACGGCAACGGCGAGTAGCGCTCAATCCTCCAGCGAGCGCTCCACCAGCAGGCGCGAGGTCTCGCGCGCCCGGGCGCTGCTCGCGGTGCGCTCGAACTGGTCGCGCAGCTTGGGGTCGAGGCCGCTCGTCAGCCGCGCCGCGAGCTCGTGGGCGACGTCGAGGTGCTGCTGCGCGAGGCGCAGCGTGCCCAGGCGGGTGCAGCAGGCGGCGAGCCCGCGGCGGGCCTCGAGCTCGAGCTCGGCGACGCCGGCGCGGCTCGCGAGGCGCGCGGCGGCCTCGAGGTCGTCGAGCGCGCGGGCGGGGTCCTGCTCGAGGCGCAGCCCGCCCAGGAGCAGGCGCTCGCGGCAGAGGAAGTCGGGCGCCTTGTCGTCGCCGCCCGCCTCGCGGGCGCGGGTCAGGAAGGCGCGGGCCTGCTCGGCGTTCTTGGCCAGGGCCGCGCCCTCCGCGCGGTCGAGCAGCAGGTCGGCCAGGGAGCGGGGGTTGCCGACCATGCGGAACACGCCCGCGGCGCGCGACAGCTCGCGGTCCGCCTCGGTGTGCGAGCCTTGCAGCGCGTGGACCCGCCCCTGCACGCGGTGCGCGTGGCCGGTCAGCCAGGTGAGGCCGATCTCGCGGGCCAGGGTCAACGCCCGGCGCGCGCGCGCCAGCGCGCCCGACCCGTCGCCGATCGCGAGCAACAACAGGGCGAGGTTGACCAGCGCCACCGCGCCGCCCTGGCGGTCGCCCGTCCCCTCGTGGATCGCGAGCGAGAGCCCGAAGTGGCGGAGCGCGTCGCTCAGGCGCCCCTGGTGGCGTCGCGCCACCCCCAGGTCGTTGTGGGCCAGCGCGGTGCGCTGGGCGTCGCCCACGCGCTGGTAGCCGTCGAGGCAGGCCTCGTAGAAGCGCGCCGCGAGCTCGGCGTCGCCCTTGAGGTCGAACCAGCTGCTCAGCACCGACGAGGAGAGCACCAGCCCGAAGGCGTCGCCCGCCGGGCGCAGCAGCCGCTCGCCGCTCGCGCGCTCGAAGGTCGCCAGCGCGCGGTCGAGCTCGGCCGCGTCGGCGGCTGAGCAGCCGAGCCGCTCGAGCGCGGGCGCGTGGCTGGGCGCCTCGCCGCGCGACAGGCGCAGGCACTCGCGCAGGTGCTCGCTGGCGCGGCCGACCTCGCCGCGGAAGTACTCGGTGGTGGCGAGCACGGCCAGCACCCACAGGGCGTCGCCCGGTCGGCCCAGCTCGCGGAAGATCTCGATCGCCTCGCCCGCCAGCGCGATCACCTGCAGGTAGTCCCCCTGCCACAGCGCCGTGCGGCTCATGACCTCGAGCACGCGCGCCCGCTCGGCGCGCATGGCCGGGTCGGGGTCGTCGCCCGCCGCGTCGAGCGCCTCGCGCAGCCAACGGCGCGCCTCGGCCGCGCTCCCCTGACGCACGGCCAGGTCGCCCAGCCGGCGGCGCGCCCACACGCCGGCCCCCGCCGGCAGGGCGTCGTCGCCGAGCGCGAGCAGCTCCTCGAGCGCGCGGGCCGCGTCCTTGTAGCGCCCGACGGTGGCCAGCACCTCGCTCAGGCGCGTCAGCACCAGCGCCTCCTGGCGCCGCCGCTCGGCCGGGTCCTCGACCACGTCCTCCCAGCGCAACAGCTCGAGCGCGCGGTCGAGCAGGTCGATCGCCTGCTGCGGGTTCCCGAGCGCCTGCGCGCGCATCCCGGCCGCGGCGGCGTAGCGGAGCGCAGCCTCCTGATCGCCCGCCTTGACCGCGTGCCGCGCCAGACGCTCGAGCAGCTCCTCGCGCCCGGGCCCCTCGGGCACCTCGTCCTCGAGGGCGCCGAGGGCGCGCCGGTGCGTGGCGGCGAGGGCGCGCCGGCTGACCGACTTGAGCACCGAGCGCTGGACCTGCGCGTGGGCGAGCGCGTAGCGGGGCGGGCCGCCGTCGGGGTCGTCGCGCCGCTGCACGAGCTGGCGCCGGATGAGGAGGTCGAGCGCGTCGAGGCTGGCCTCGGTCGAGCGCTTGGCGGTGCGGGCCACCAGGCGCAGCGGCGAGGGGGCGACGAGCACCGCCAGCGCCACGAGCACGGCCCGCGTGTCCTCGGGCAAGCGCGCCAGGCGGCGGCCGAGCAGCTCGCCCAGCGAGCGCGGCGCCTCGATCCGCGCCAGGTCGCGCTGGCGCAGGCGGCGGCGCGGCGTGAGCAGCCCGTCGTCGGTCAGGCTGCGCACCAGCTCCTCGATGAACAGCGGGTTGCCGCCCGTGACCTCGTACACCTTGGCGCACAGGTCGAGGTCGGGCGGGTCGAGCGCCAGCATGGAGCCGACCATCTCCGCCGTCTCGCTGCCCGACAGGCGGAGGAGCGAGATCGGCGCCAGCAGGCCGCCCGCGCTGAGCTGACGGCGCAGCTCGCCGAGGTCCTCCACGATCAGGCCCGCCAGCTCCTCGGGGATCCCCTCCGCGCGCGCGGTCATCTCGCCCGACTCGCCGCCCGGCCGATCGGTGAGCACCACCACCAGCCCGGGGTCGTGCCCGCGCCGGACGGAGGTCACGATCGCGCGCAGCAGCACCCCGAGCAGGGCCACCGTGATCTCGCTGGCGCGGCGCACGTCCTCGAGCACCAGCACGTACGGCCGCAGCTCGGCCGCCCGCAGCAGCAGCTCGGCCACCCGATCGAGCTGACCGCGCAGCGCCTCGGGGTCGGTGGCCCGGCGCTCCTCGCCGTCGCGCTCCTCGGCCGCGGGGACCTCCTCCCCGAGCGCGGCGAGCACCCCCGGGAACAGGGCCGCCAGCTCCCGCTCCAGCCCGCGCGCGAGCGGCCGCACGTCGGGGAGGGTGAGCGCGAGCCCCACGATCCGCGCGAAGGGGTCCTCACCCTCCTTGACGCACACCGCGTCGAGGAAGGGCACCCCCAGGAGCTGGGCCTGCACCTTGAGCTCGTAGATGAGGCGCGTCTTGCCGACGCCCTCCTCCCCCTCGATCCACAGCACCTGCGCGGTGGCCTCGCCCGGCCGCGGCAGCGCCGCCACGAGCTGGCGCAGCTCGTCGCGCCGGCCCGCGAAGCTCGGCGAGAGCGCGCCGCCGCCGCCCGTCGGGAGGCCCTGCCGCACCCCGGAGTCGCTGAGCGGGCGCGGGTCGTAGAACTTGCCGAGCCGGCGGGCGAGGTCATGGATCGCCTCGGGCGCCGAGGCGAACCGGTCGGCCGGCTCCTTCTCGATCAGCCGCAGGATGAACCCGCCCCAGGCCTCCGGCACGTCGGCCCGCACGCTGGTGGGCGGCGCGGGCACCCCCTCGATGTGCTTGCGGATGATCGAGATCGCCGAGTTGCCGTCGTAGGGGAGCTGCCCCGTCACCACGTAGTACAGCGTGATCCCGAGCGAATACAGGTCGGCCCGCCGGTCGGCGGGGAGCGACTTGGCGACCTCGGGCGCCACGTAGTGCACGGTGCCCTTGATCTTCTCTCCGCGGCGGGTGGTGGCCTCTCCGGTCAGGCCGAAGTCGACCAGCTTGACCTGGTAGCGCGAGCGCATGCCCGGGCGAGTGGCCGGGATCGTGCGCACGCTCACGTTCTCCGGCTTGACGTCGTAGTGGACCAGGCCGCGGTCGTGGATGTAGGCGAGCGCCTCGAGCACCGCGACCGCCACCTCGTACAGCCCGTCGAGGTCCATGCCCCGCGTCGCGGTGAACAGGTCCTGCCCCTCGAGGAACTCGCAGGTGTAGTAGCACAGCTCGCGGCCGTCCTCGCCCGCGGCCACCCCGAAGTCGTAGACCTCGACCAGGTTCGGGTGATCGAGCCGCGCCAGCACCCGGAACTCGTGCATGAAGTAGTCGCGGCTGTGCTCGCCCGCCTTGAGCAGCTTGAGCGCCAGCGGCCGGTCCTCGAGCGCGTCGTGGACCAAGAACACCTCGGCCATGCCGCCCTCGCCGAGCTTGCGCTCGATGCGGTAGCGATCGGCGATGGTCCGTGACGTCATGGCGTAGAGGTTACTCCACGGGACGGGACGGCCGCAGGGGCGGGGGGGCGG